>CALDOK010000476.1 GCA_937912125.1 uncultured Pseudomonadota bacterium | reverse complement strand
TTGAGCCGCGAGGGCGCAGCGGTCGTCGGATCGAACGCCGACGCCGAAGGCCGCCGGAGGCCGGCTTTCGGCCATTATTGTGTGTACAACAGCGCGGTGTCCGAGGCCTCGGTACTGGGCTTCGACTTCGGCTACTCCCTGGCCGAGCCCGAGATGCTCATCCACTGGGAGGGCCAGTTCGGCGACTTCGCCAACGGTGCTCAGACCATCATCGACCAGTTCGTCACAGGGGCCTTCTCCAAGTGGGCTCGCTCGAGCGGCTTGGTGATGCTGCTGCCCCACGGCTACGAAGGCCAGGGGCCTGAACACTCCAACGCCTACCTCGAGCGCTACCTCGCGGCCTGCGCCGAGATCAACATCCAGGTGGCCCAGCCCAGCACCCCGGCCCAGTACTTCCATGTGCTGCGCCGCCAGCAGCTGCGCCCGTTCCGCATCCCACTTGTGCTCATGACCCCCAAGGGCCTGCTGCGCCACGCTGCCTGCGTCTCGACCCTGGACGAGCTTCACTCCGGCAGCTTCGAGGAGATCCTGGACGACCCCTCGGCCCCCAAAGCTGTGGAGCGGGTGGTGTTGGTGTCCGGGCGTCTGTACTACGACCTGCTCGAGCGCCGCGTGGCGGAGGGCCTCGAGGACCGCGTGGCCCTGGTCCGGGTCGAGCAGTTCTACCCGTACCCGGCTCGTCAGCTGGCGGAAGTATTGCCTCGCTACGGCGACGTGCCCTGGGTGTGGGCTCAGGAAGAGCCCCGCAACCGGGGGGGCTGGTCCTTCATGCGCCTGCTGATGGACGATCTCTACCCGGGTCGCCCGCTGGCCTACGCCGGGCGGCGGCCCTCCGCGTCGCCAGCCACGGGCTCGGCTCAGGTACACCGCAGCGAGCAGGATCAGGTCCTGCGCACAGCCCTGGGGCTGACAGATCGGGTTGATGACACATCTGATGAGTCAGCCAATGTTTCAGAGGAGAGGTGAGCCATGGTGAAGAAGCTGAAGGTCCCAGAGGTCGGAGAGTCCATCACCGAGGGCTACCTCTCGCGCTGGCTCGTGCCTGACGGCAGCTATGTGCGGCCCGAGACGGAGCTGTACGAGCTCGAGACCGACAAGGTCACCATGCCTGTGCCCGCCGGCTACGCTGGCTCTCTGCACATCCTCGTGGCCGAGGGCCAGGATGTGGTGGTGGGTCAGGTGGTGGCCACCCTCGACACCGCGGCTCAGCCAGGTGACGCACCCACGGTGGAGCAGGCGCAGCAGAGCCAGGCCCGTCAGGCCGCCGCTGAGGACCCCACCCCCTTCAGGGCTCCTCCTCCGCCTCCAGAGCCTGCAGCGCCCCCAGCGCTCCCCGCGGTTCCCGCACCCCTGCCGCCGCCCGTGGAGCCTCCGGCCAACATGGACCGAGCCCGGGAGGCGCTGGCCGCCGACGCCCCCATCTCGCCCGCTGTGCGGAGGATGCTGGAGCAGCTGGAGCTCGATCCCTCCGGCATGCGGGGCACCGGCCCCCGGGGTCGCCTGACCAAGCAGGACGTGCTGCGGCACACGGAGAGCCCTCCAGCTCCCGCGCCCGCCGAGCTTCCCGTGGCCATGCCAGCGGTCCCCGTCCAGCTGCCCGTGACCCCTCCCGCTGCCCAGGAACCCGCGCCGGCTTCTGGCCATCCACGCCAGACGCGCACCAAGCTGCCTCGTATGCGCGCGCGCATCGCCGAGCGGCTGCTCATGGCCCAGTCCAACGCCGCCATCCTCACCACCTTCAACGAGGTGGACATGAGCGCCCTGATGGCGCTGCGCAAGCGCCACAAGGAGGCCTTCCTCGAGGCCCACGGCGTGGGCCTGGGCTTCATGTCCTTCTTCGTCAAGGCCACCGTAGGCGCCCTGCAGGCGGTGCCTGCGCTCAACGGATGGATCGAGGGCGATCAGCTGGTCCAGAACCACTACTACGACGTCGGTGTCGCCGTGAGCACCGATCGGGGCTTGATGGTGCCTGTGGTGCGCGACGCGGACCGCAAGAGCCTGGCCGGGGTCGAGGCGGACATCGCCATGCTGGCCTCGAAGGGCAGGGAGGGGCGCCTGAGCCTGAACGACCTGCAGGGGGGCGTGTTCACCATCTCGAACGGCGGCGTGTTCGGTTCCCTGCTCTCCACGCCCATCCTCAACCCGCCTCAGAGTGGCATCCTGGGGATGCACGGCATCAAGAAGCGGGCGGTGGTGGTCACAGACGCCAACGGCGAGGACAGCATCGCCATCCGGCCGATGATGTACCTGGCCCTGTCCTACGACCACCGGGTGGTGGACGGGCGCGACGCCGTGACCTTCCTCAAGCACGTGGTGGGGTGCATCGAGGACCCCGAGCGCGTCCTGCTCGGCACCTGCGCTGGGTCCTGAGCGACGCACAGATTAGGCTTGGCAACCCTCGGGGCGACCTCGCTCCCCAGAGCACCACAGATCGGGAGAACGCATGAGCACCTTCGACCTCGTCGTGATCGGCGCGGGCCCCGGCGGCTACGTGGCCGCCATCCGCGCTTCCCAGTTGGGCATGAGCGTGGCCCTGGTAGAAGAGCGCGGCGCCCTGGGCGGCACCTGCCTCAACGTGGGCTGCGTGCCCTCGAAGGCGCTGCTGCACTCGAGCCACCTGTTCCACCAGGTGGCACACCAAGCGGCGGACCACGGCATCGTCGTCGAACCGCCGCGGGTGGAGGTGCCGGCCATGATCGCGCGCAAGCAGCGGGTCGTGGACGAGGTGGTGGCTGGGCTGGGCCTGCTCATGAAGAAGAACAAGGTGCAGATCTACGCGGGGCACGGCAGCCTCGAGAGCGCCCACCGTGTGCGCGTCGACGGCGCCGACGGCAGCGAGCACCTCACTGGCCGCTACGTGCTGCTGGCCACCGGCTCCGATGCGGTGGAGCTGCCCTTCATGCCCTTCGACGGGCGACACATCGTCTCTTCCACCGAGGCCCTGTGCTTCGACGGCGTGCCCGAACACCTTGTGGTGGTGGGCGCGGGCGCGGTGGGGCTCGAGCTGGGCTCGGTCTGGCTTCGCCTGGGGGCCAAGGTCACCGTGATCGAGATGCTACCGCTCATCGCGCCTTTCGCCGACACCATGGCCTCGCGCATCCTGCAGAAGTCTCTGAAGAAGCAGGGCATGGACATCGTGCTGGGCGCCAAGGTCTCCGGCGCCGAGCTGGCTGATGGTGGCGTGGTGCTCTCCTACACGGACAAGAAGGGCAAGCCCCAGCAGATCGCCTGCGACCGCGTGCTGGTGGCTGTGGGCCGCAAGCCGCACACCGCCAAGCTCGGCCTCGAGCAGGTGGGCATCGACCTGGACGAGCGCGGACGCATCGCCATCGACGACGGCTTCGCCACCAATGTTCCGGGCGTCTACGCCATCGGCGATGTGGTGCGGGGCCCCATGCTGGCCCACAAGGCCGAAGACGAAGCTGTCGCGCTCATGGAGCGGCTGGCGGGCCTGCCCGGCCACATCGACTACGACACCATTCCGTCGGTGGTCTACACCGAGCCCGAGCTGGCGAGCGTGGGCATCACCGAAGAGCAAGCCAAGGAGCGAGGGATCGAGGTCAGCGTCGGCCGCTTCTACTTCGCGGCCAATGCCAGGGCCAAGGCCATGGGCATGGACGAAGGCCTGGTCAAGCTCATCGCCGACGCCCGCACCGATCGACTGCTGGGTGCTCACATCGTAGGGCCTCAGGCCAGCGAGCTGATCCACGAGTGCGCCGTCACCATGGCCATGGAAGGCTGCGCGGAAGACATCGCGCTCACCTGCCACGCTCACCCCACCCTGAGCGAGGCGGTCAAGGAAGCGGCGCTGGCGGTGCACAAGCGGGCCATCCACGGGGGATAGCGCCCTCTACCGCCGGCAGGGGGCGGGGCTTCGGGCTCCCCATGCGGTCGGCGCACCTGCGCTGGGCCTGGGCCACGCCGTGGCCACCCCTTGGAACCGCGGGCCCCACGCTGTAGTCTGCTTGCCTATGGTCCCACGAAGGAGTCCCCCATGCTGCTGCTCTCCCTGCTGATCGCCTGCGGAGGCGAACGCGCCCTGCCCGAGCCCCCCCCCATCGAGCCAGGGGAGGTGGCGAGCGCGGCGGCCACGACCCTGTGCAGCGCTGCGACCCAGGCGGGGTTGGCCTGCGCTGCCGCCGGTCCGGTCGCCAAGCTGGGGGAGCACAAGCTCGAGCTCTCGGCCACGGTGTCCAGCTACATCACCATGGCTCCCAGCTCCTTCGGACGTGGCGAGGAGGCCCAGCAGTTCCCAGGTGAGATCCAGCTTGGCGTCGAGCTGGCCCTGGCGGTGGACGGCGCTCCTCTGCTGACTGTCGAGCAGGCCCACTCCGCCAGTGACGGCGATCTGGCGGTCGCCCGCGCCACGGTGCTCGACGAGCTGGTGCAGCGGTGGACGGTCACCCATGGCTCAGCGGTGCTCGACGCGGTGGTCGGCGACACGGCGGCGCCCGTCTTGGACTCCCTGGGCATGAAGACCCAGGCCAGCGCACAGGGGGACCTGTTCGCCTGGGCCGGCTATCCCGTGCTGCGTGGGCGGGGCTTCGACCCCAAGACCGCCAGCAAGATGGGGGCCAGCGTGCAGTCCATGCTGGATTCCCTCGGCCCCTACACCCAAGGGCTCTCGCCCGACGGCCTCCACACCGTGCAGGTCCTCGCTCGCCTGGGCGGCGGCGGCAGCCCTGGCCCCTGCGGGATCTTGCCACCGGTCTCCATGAACCCCGATGTCACCACCACCATCGTGCCCCTGGCGGGCCAGGTGCTCGTGGACGGCGTGGTCAGCGGCGACATCTGCTCCCTGAGCGAGCCCGTGGCCTGGGCGCTTCCCCCGGGGAGCAATGCCCTCGAGTGGGATCAGCTCTTCGTGATCGGCCCAGGCAGCCAGGTCGCTGCCGTGGAAGAGCCCACCGAGTAGCCGCCGTCGCCGGCGCACCCTGTCACTCGGCCAGCAGCTCCTCGGCCAGGAGCAGGCCTTCCTCGTGGCCCATGCCGCCCGTGCAGCGGAAGCGGATGCCCAACCCCTTGTCGATCACGATGATCTGGGGCCGGGACTCGCTCTCCTTCCAGCGCTCCCAGGCGGTCCCCGCGCTGTCGGCGAGCACGGGGTAGCTCAGGCCGTACTGTTTCCGCCCAGGTGGCGGCGTCGGCGCTGTCCACGCTGTCGCGGTCCAGATCTTCCCAGAGCACGGTGATGGCCACAGAGCCCTCTTCGGCGTGGGCGTCGTGGAAGGCCGGGGTCCCCGAAGCCAGGGATAGGCAGGTGCCTCACCACATGGCGCTGAGATCGAGGAGGATCACCTTGCCCGCGTGGTCGTACAGGGCCGCCTCCATGGGCTACGGTCCTTGATTCGGCCAAACGCCGAATCGACCTCCTCGCCACTATTTGGGGGAAGACAGATG
>CALDOK010000475.1 GCA_937912125.1 uncultured Pseudomonadota bacterium | reverse complement strand
GGGCGGCAGCGGACCTGTAACCAATGACGATGGGGACGTCGAGGCCGGGTACCATCGCCAAGACGGAACCTGGCAGTCGCCCAGTGGCAAGGCCGGAGTGGAGAGCACCACCTTCGAGATGATCCCCATCGCGCTGTCCGCCTCGGCCAGCCACCGCGTGGGCAAGGTCCAGGTGTTCGGGTCCGTGGGGGCAGCCGCCACGGTCTTCACCCACGAGGCCCCCGAGAAGACCACCACCGGCACCAAGGTCGGACCGGCCTTCCATGTGGGGGCCCGCCTCGACACAGGCTTGGTGCAGCCCAGCATCCGCCGAGACGCGGCCGCGAATCGGCTGCGCGCCGTGGATCTCGAGCTCGTGATCGGGCGTCGGCAGCACCAGCCCTTCGGCGTCGGAACAGGCTTCGACCTCAGCGCCTGGCGCGTAGGCGTCGGCCTGCTCGCGAGGTTGTAGTGCTATCGCCCCTGGCCCTGCTCTTTCTCCTCAGCGTCGCCCGCGGCGAGGGTGAGGCAGGAATCCTGCGGGCTGCGGTCAATCCAGAGGTGGAGATCCAGTCCTTCCGCGTGGTCGAGCCGGGCAGGAGCCAGCTGATGGTGCGCCACTGCGAGTCCGACCTCGACACGGCCCTGTCCGGTCGCAGCACCCAGGGCATCCTCGAGCTGGACGTGATGGGAGTTGGCGACCAGAGCTGGTACATCAAGGCCCAGCTTGCGGACCAGGCCCAGGAGCTGGTGGCGACGGTGGAGGAGGGCCAGCTCGAGCTGAGCACTCGCCCCAGGGTGGAGACCGACAACAAGCTGGAGCTGGCGCCCATCACCCTCGAGCTGCTGCTGGCGGGCACGGATCTGCCGCAGGCCGCGCCGCCTCCAGCCCTGCCCATGGTCTTCCTGCACGGCCAAGCCCTGCTGCCGGCCGTAGACACGAGCACCTACCAGCCCTTGCTGCCAATCTACGCGCCCGGCGTCGACTCGGGCTCCTGGGCCGGCATCGACGATGCGCGCGAGCTGTACCTCGAGTCGGGGACGACCAAGGAGAGGGCTCACGCGGTCTACGCGCTGGGGTGGCACTACCTCGAGCTCGGCTTCAACCGCGAGGCCCGCTACTACTTCGACCAACTGCCGGAGTTCAGCGAGGTCTTCGACGACCGCGTGATCTCCATGACCCGCGCGCGGGTGGCGATCACCCTGGGCGACTGGGACCAGGCCCGCGAGCAGCTGCTCGCAGGCTGGGCAGCGGGCGCCTCACCGGAGCAGGTCCTCGAGTCTCTGGCGCTGGTCAGCCTGTCCACGGGCGAGCCCGCCGCCACCGGCACCGCGCATGCCCTCCTGGCGGCGAGCGGCCGTCCCGAGGCCTGGCTGCTGGCCGCCGAACTGCTGCAGCGGGACAACCACTTCGAGCAGAGCATTCAGGTCCTGCAAGGCCTGGAGTCCAGGGTCGATCCAAACCTCAAGCCCTGGGTCTCCCTGCGCCTGGGCGACGCCCTGCTGACCATACAGGATCTGGACGGAGCGTCACGGGCCTATGGCCGCGCCCCTGCAGAGCTGGCTGAGCTGCGCAAGCTGCACGCGACGCTCCTGTCGCTGCCCAGCCCCTCCTGGCCGCGGGTGATCCCCCGGCTTCGCCAGATTGCCACCGGTGACGGCCCAAGAGCCGCGGAGGCCCTCTACCTGCTGGCCCAGGTGAACATCCTGTTCGGCGAGACCACCAGCGCCATGGAGGATCTCAAGGAGCTCGAGGAGCGCTTCCCCGCCACCTTCGAGCGCTCGGACGCCGGCCAGCGGCAGCTGGACCTGTACTTCGACGCCCTGGAGGGCATGCACCGGCAGCTACGCTGGGTGGACATCGCCGCCATCCACAGGCAGACCTGGTCGCGCAAGCTCCTCGACCAGACCACCGACTACCGCCCCCTGCTGCTGGTGGCCGACGCCTTCGAGGCCATGGGTCTGCCGGAGGAGGCGCGACGGGTCATGGGCGACGCCTTCTACGTGCTGTCCAGCCAGGACGGCGAGGATCCGTTGCTGGTGTTCCGCCTGGCGGGCCTGTACGCGGATGGTGGGCGCAACACCGAGGCCCTCGAGACCCTGGCGTACCTGGGTCGACACGATCTTCCCGAGGACTACCGCGGCCGCCGAGCGCTCCTGGAGGGCCGGATCCTCGAAGCGACGGGTGATGACGCGAAGGCTCTCAGTTCCTACCGGACCGCGGCTCGATTCGCCGACACCCGCGACGCAGCGCAGATCCAGCTGGCGCTGCGGGACGCTCGGGCAGGACGCTGCACCCAGGCCATCCCATCCCTGCAGCGCCTGCTGATGCCCAACCGCAAGCTGGTGCGCCTCACCGACCCCCTCCCCTTCCTCGCCCTGGCCCGCTGCCTGATGGCGGAGGGGCGGGAGGCAGAGGCCGCCGCGGTCGCGCGGGAGGCCGCCGGGCGCATCGAGAGTCCCACCGACGCCCGCCACGCCGAGTACATCGGTGTGGGACCCGCGGACCAGACCTCTCCCGCCGCTGGCATGAGCCGCCAGGCCCTGCTGTCCGAGCGGGACATCTGGGCCCTGCTCGGCCAGGAGGATCTCGAGGCGGCGGAGTTCCGTGCGCAGATCGAGGCGCGCCGCGGCCAATAGCCGGCTTCGCCGGCACGGGATCGACACATGCCGGCACGCCCGGCATGCGTCGTCACATGTGTCGTGCCATGTCACGCCGGGGAATCTCGAAGAAAATGGACCTGGGCCCTAAAGTGATCGGGCAGCCGACCGAATAGAGGCCGAACCCAGGAACCCCGAGGGAACCATGAGCCTGCAGCTCTTCGACGGCCTGCACCAGGGCTTGCAGCGGGTGCTCGATCTGCGTCAGGCTCAGCACAGCCTGACCGCGAGCAACCTCGCGAACGCAGACACCCCCGGGTACAAGGCCAAGGTCATCCCCTTCGACGACATCCTGAGCCAGGCTGTCGATCAGAGCGAAGGCCTGCGCCGCACCGACCAGCGCCACCTGGCGGGCATCGGTGGAGACGCGACCAACCCCGAGGTGGACGAGCTCGAGGCGCCTCCCTGGGCCCTGGACGGCAACTCGGTGGTCGCAGAGCGGGAAGCCGCCCGGCTGGCCGAGAACGCAATGCTCTTCTCCGGGGTGAGCCAGGGCATCAGCCGACGCCTCGCCATGCTCCGCTACGCTGCCGGCGACGGCAAGTGATTCGGGAGTAGCTCGTGAACCAGATCGTCGAACAGTTCAAGAAGTTCTACGAGGGTCTCGACCCCAAGCGCCAGAAGGTGCTCTGGGCGGCTCTGGGCCTCACCGTAGTGACGATGGTGGTGGTGGGCCTGTGGGCCTCCCGCGATGCGTACCAGGTGGTCTACACCGAGACCGACCCAGAGGCGATGGCCAGCGCAAAGAGCGCTCTGGAAGAGCGCAACGTCCCCTTCCGCGTCGGCAGCGACGGCACCACCCTGAGCGTCCCCAAGGAGCATGCGGGTGAGGCCAGGGTCGACATCGCCTCCACCGGCAATGTGGTTGGCCTCGAGATCGTAGACACCATCTCCGCGGGCACCACTCCCCGCCGCGAGGACTGGTACTACCAGCGCGCCCTGCAGGGCGAGCTCACCCGCACCCTGCTATCCCTGGACGAGGTCGAAGCCTGCCGCGTCCACATCGTGCTGCCCGACGAGAGCTCCTTCCTGCGCGACAGGCGCTCGGGCTCTGCCTCGGTGACCCTGCGCCTCAAGCCCTCCAAGACTCTCAGCAGCCGCCAGATCGTTGGCATCACCTCGCTGGTGGCCGGAGCGGTCCAGGGCCTCGAGCCCGAGCAGGTCGTGCTCACCGACGCCAGCGGCAACATGCTGACCAACGCCGACGAGTCGGACCCCTTCATGCAGCAGGCCTCCACCCTGGTGGAGAAGCAGCGGGCGGTGGAGCAGAGCCTGAGCGAGCGGCTGCAGAAGAGCCTGACCAAGCTGCTGGGCAGCCCCGAGCGCTTCGACGTGTCGGTGGCGGTCAGCCTGGACGACACCACCAAGGAAGAGACCGTCCACGAGCTGGACCCCAACAGCCAGGTGACCATCTCCGAGCAGCTGGTGGAGGAGGAGTCCTCCGGCAGCACCGCTGGCGGCGTGCCCGGCTCCGAGAGCAACCTGCCCGAGAAGGCCAGCTCGACGTCCAAGGGCACCGCGCGCAGCTCCACTCAGACCCAGGCCAACTACGACTACACCGAGCGGACCACCCACACCACCCGCATGGCCGGCTCTGTGGAGCGCGTCAGCGCCAGCATCAACGTGGACTCCACCGCGATCGTGGAGATCGTAGAGGCCTCCGGCGGCCTGCACACCGAGGAGTCCCTCAAGGCCGTCCTCGAGGGCAGCATCCAAGACGCAATCGGCTACCAGAAGGCGCGCGGCGACTCCATCACCCTGGCCTTCATGCCCTTCAACGCCGAGCTGGTCCAGGCCAACGCAGAGCTGGCCGAGGCCCCTGTCGAGCTGCTGCGCTACCTGCCCTACGCCCTGGCTGCCTTGGCCCTGGCCCTGGTCTTCGGCTTCGTCATTCGCCCCCTCATGAGCATGGCCGCTCGCGCCCCCGAGCCTCAGCAGGCCATGGCTATGGGCCCCGACGGCACGCTCATCGCCGTCGCCGACGGCGAGCCCGTGGAGGACGAGATCTCCCTGGCCGACCGCCTGCGACACATGGTGGACAACTTCGAAGCCGTGGACGCCCGTGAGCTCAACCGCCTGGTGGAGGCCCAGACCGAGGCTTCCACCCAGGTGCTGCGCCGCTGGATGCACAGCGCCTAGCCACCAGGAACGATGATCATGGCAAGCTTCGCCTCCACCGCCCGCACCACCGGCTTCCAGTCCCTGGGACTCGCGCGGGCCGATCGTTCCGCCGGCCTGCAGCCGCTGCCCATGGCCACGAGCCTTGGCCAACGCGGAGTCGCCGGGCGTGTGCGCAGCATCGGCAGTGGCCTGGGCGCCGCGGACGAAGAGCCGGTGCCCCAGGGGCCTCCCCCGCCAACCCGCGAGGAGCTCCAGCAGGCCTTGGCCGCCCAAGCCGACGCCGAGCAGTCGCTTCGGACCGCCCAGCGAGAGCTTGCGGCCCTGCGCGAGGCGCTCGAGGCCGAGCAGAGAGCGAGCCGGGATCTGGCCGGCGCTCTGGACCAGGCCTTCGACGCAACCCAAGCCGAGATGCGCGGCGCCTATGCCGAGCTGGTCCTCACCGGGTGCCGGCGCCTGCTGGGCAGCCTCGGCACCAGCCAGGCGGTCTTCCACGCCCAGCTCGACACCGTGTCCGAGCAGCTGGTGCTCGAGAGCGATGTGGTGCTGCGGGTCTCCCCCGCGAACAAGCGCACCGCCGAGGCCGCGATCTTCGGGCGCATGGGCTGGTCCGTCGAGGTGGACCCGACCATGGACGGCGGCTGCATCGCCCTGTGTCGCAACAGCCTGGTGGACGCCCGCCTCGAGACCGCCTTCGACGGCATGGACCAGGCGCTGCGAGCCTGGCTCGCGCAGGACGGTCCCGGCGTCCAGAGCAAGTGATGGCTGGCTTCCTTGGACTGGACAGCATGGGGCGCAGGCTGGCCCAGGCGAGCCTGCTCCGCCAGGAAGGCCGCGTGACCCAGAGCGTCGGCCAGGTGCTCGAGGCCGATCTCCCTGGTGTCTCAGTGGGCACCCTGACCGAGGTCGCGGGGGTCTGGGCTGAGGTCATCGGCTTCCAAGAGCACAAGACATTGCTGATGCCCCTGGGCAGCCCCGAGCGCATCGCCCAAGGAACCCCGGTGCGAGTGCTCTCTCGCCAGCTGGAGGTCAGGGTGGGCGACGGCCTGCTGGGACGGGTGGTGGACCCGCTGGGGAATCC
>CALDOK010000474.1 GCA_937912125.1 uncultured Pseudomonadota bacterium | reverse complement strand
GGAGAACAAGAAGAATAGACGACACGGACTTGGGGCGCGAGCGTCGGTCTATCAGGACTACACGCTGTCCTTGGTCTACTCGCTCTACTACCAGGTCGACCTTGTGCGTTCGAACTAGGTCCAGCGTCGTTGCCTCGGCTGGAGGCCCAGGACTCTCCCTGTGGCTCACCGCCAGGTCGCCCTTTAAGCCAAGCTGTTGGCGGTCACCGTCGGTAGCGAACCGATCGTGGAGATTTCCCAGGCGGCGTGCAGTCGGGCCTGGGTGCCCAGACGCGCGCCTGGCGGGTCCGAGCCTCGCGGCTTCATGCCGAACAGGGCATTCCTACCGACGTCGCCTTCGGCTCCGCGGTAGAATGCCAAGACGTTGGGCCGACGCGCGGAACCTGGGCTGCCAACGAACCGTCCAAGCCACTTGCCCAGCGGCGGATCGTGCCTCTGGACTGAGTTCATGAACGAAAGCAGCAATCGGACAACGACGTCACCAGTCTCGTTCTACGACGAACTCCTCAGGGACAGTGCAGGGCACGGGTGTTGCCACAGGTCAACAACACGCGCGCACCGTGCCTCACCCAGACAGCCCCCAGATCACGTCCCCTTCCAGATCGCCGCCGTAGCTGGACCTACCATCGCAGGTGGTCGCACCATCGAACTCCAGCGTAAGGGTCGGCTCACCGACCAGCGTCAAGGTGCCATCCACAGGCTCTGAACTGCAGGCCGCGTAGTCCCAGCCTATCGTTCCAGCCAGAGACACCGCGCCAACACCACCCACCTCGATCGTACCGGAGACCTCATCGGTCCCGTCTGTCCACAACGAGCTGCGCTCGAGGTTGGAGATCGTCCAAATCCGCTCCGACACGCCCCCTGCTGCCACGACCTCGCAGGCGAAGCCCTCGCTCACGAAAGTAAGGTCGAAGCTACCGCCTCCCAGACTGTCCTCGAACAGCTCGAAGCTCGCTGTGCCATCATAGACTTGGCGCCCCCAGGCGCCGCCCGGCCCTTTGGTGATGGTGGTCGTGAAGTCATCCCAGATCACCTCGACGTTTCCCGGAGCGAAGCCAGCCTCACCCCACTCGAACCCGCTCACCGTGTACGAGCCCTCGAAGTCGACACCCAGTTCGGGATCGCTGCAGCCTTCGACCGACCATGTGCCTGGTCCAGTCTCCTCCACCAGAGGACAAAGGTCCGGCTCTCCAGCGTTCTGCTGAACGTACAGGAGCGCTCCATAGGCGAGCTGCCCGGTCATCATGTTCACCAGCACCACCTCGCGAATGTCCTCGGAAGCTTCGAGGGGGTGGAGCGTCCCGGTAGGACTACCGGTGTCGCCTGAGGGCGCGGTGTCCACGTCTTGCGTCGAGCAGGCCAACAGAGAGAAAAGAAGAACGAGCACGGATTCCTCCTGGGTGAAGTGCAGTGGGCCCGGGAGCATCCCCCCCGGGGGTGTGGAGCCCAGACGACCCCCAATGACAGTGTTCTGTTCCCACCAACCGCAACGCCGCGAATTTTATGCACTAGGTTGAGGCAACGCCACCGTCCCAGCAGTCTTTCAGGTCATCTGACCACGGGGGTGGTAGCCCTACCGCGGAAACCAAGGGGCTCCCGTTGGTGGTCGCAGGCCCAACAAGTGCTTCCTGCCGACGATCGGCCCTGCGGGCCTGTCGCGCTGCGCGCGACTCGCGGCAGAAGCACAGGACGTTAGCCCGAAGCCCGAAACCGGGTGGCTCACCAACCTCTCTGCTACAATAGGCGCTCCCATGGAGGCCGAAGGTGTCGTTCGATCATCTCAATAGGGCTTTCCATGTCGCACACGCTGCGGGAGCAATCAGAGGCAACGGCGTTCGAGTCCTCAAGAGCACCGCCTCCTTTCTGTGGGTGGGTCTTGTTGGCGTAGCCGCCTGCAAGGCGGAACCGCCGGACACTGGTACCGAGGATGAACAGGGGTGTGGCGAGGTCTTCCTCTGCGAGGACGACCTCGAGGTGGTGGCCGAAACTCAGCGGTCATTGTCAGGTGCGACCCTCGTCAACGGTTCCATCTACGCCATCTCCGTTGGCGACTTGGCAGGCACCGGGTCGCCCCAGGTTCTCCTGGGCACCACCTACACGGCCACAATCCTTGATGGTGAGGGCTTCACGACAGCTAAGGAGCTATGGACCCAGCCTGGCGACGGCCGAGCCGTCTACCCCGAGATCGGCGACCTCACGGGTGACGGCCAGCCCGACTTGGTACTGGGACTGCCAGGCAGCGACGATGGGGCAGGACAGGTCGTGGTTTTTCCTGGCCCCGTGGTCGAACCCGTGACCTGGGGAACCTCCAACATTCAGGTCAAAGGCAGCGACCACGCTGGTCAGGCTCCCAAGGTCACTGATCTCAATGGTGACGGCCTACATGATCTGGTCACGTGGAGCGATGAAACAGTCTGGGTGCGCTTCGGCCCCGTACTCGAGACCGAGCCACTCGGCAGGCCGGAGGACACCTTCTGGAACAAGGATGAAGGCATTGAGCTTATCGCCGTAGATGCTCCAGGCGACCTGACGGGCGATGGCGTTCCAGACTTGGCCATCGTACTGGGCGAGGGTCCCGAGGACACATGCTCCGGAGTGCTCTACCAGCTCCACATAGTGCCGGGACCACTTTCCGCGGGCGAGCTCGATCTCCAGGACCCCGTGCTCAACTACGAGGGCCTCGAGCTCTACTCGGAGTTGATGGCGCCAGCACTGGATGACTGGAACGACGACGGCGTGGTGGACGCCGCCTTCGTCTCCATCAACCGCGAATTCCCGGACCTCGTGTGGTTCCAGATACAGGTCTATTTCGGGCCGTTGGATGGAGGCGAGCCCTTCGCCAGGTTCGGTGCCTACGGCATCCCTATTGGCCTGGTCGATTTCGACAGCGACGGCACGCTCGACCTTTTCCAGACCTACCTCACCGGGATGGTAGCTGGCCCACTTGATGAACAGCCTCTCGGATACGGCGAGGACTGCACCTTGGAGCTGGCAGAGGACTGGACGGGTGGACACTTCGACAGTGAAGTGGGCTGGGTCGGTGACCTCGATGGAGACGGCGAGCCTGACATCATCATGGGTGGCAACTACGAGTCCGAAGCAGCGGCGATGGTCGTTCTTTCGAGCCAGCTCTGATGCTGTGTGTTGGTGCCGGGCTGAAGCACAGCGGGCTGGAAGCGTTCTGCTGCTCGGGCTAACACGGCGATCCTGACGGACCGGCTTCGCCGGCCGCAGATCGCCAAGACGTTCTGCGCTGGAGCGCGAGGCCGGTGGGTGTTGAAGGCGAATGGAATCAGCGCCCATGGCGGTCGAGTTCGCACGATGTGAGAATCAAGGCGCCGTCATCCAACCAGGAAGCCCTCGATATGATCCCAGGCCCCCCCATCGACAACAAGAGCCACTTCTGCGCCCTCTACAGGAAGACTGCTGCCGACGATGGTGGGGTTCAGATCACCTTTCTCGGGTCAGCCTTCTTCTTCACCCACGCAGGTAGAGTATTCGCGGCAACAGCCGCGCACTGCGTGCCCAGCATTGAAGGCGAGTACCAGGTCGTAGCTCAGGACACGCCGTATGTGGCCGACGTCGCCGTGGTTGACCGGGCACTGGATCTGTGCGTCTTCATTCCTAGAAGCCATCCGCAAACGATCTCGATGGTGCTGAACCAGGCACGCGAGGTTCCCTCCAACCTGCCGCTCTACGCCTACGAGTTCAGTGCAACGCAGGTAGTGAACGGACAGTTTCGTATGAGCCCAGCCACAAGAGTCGGGAACTGCGTGCGGCTCATTGACCAGGAGCAGTTCGGCGCAGGTGGGCGCAGAATGCTCGAGCTTTCGTTTCCGGCGTTGAAGGGAGCCAGTGGTTGTCCCGTGGTTCTACTCGTTGGCACCAAGATGATCGCGTGTGGTGTCATCGTGGCCAACGCGCAACGCCATCTGCTCCCCGCCCAGGTCGAGACCATCCTTGATGAGAAGAACGATCTGCTTGAGGAAAGGAAGTACTTCTTGCCGCAGGCATTGGCGGTCAACGCCGAGCACCTCGTTGACTTGATCGAGAGGGAGCTCGGTTGATGCCCGCCTTGGCGCTGCAGCCGTCGTCCGGGAGTTGCTGCCTTCAGGGTCCGCGCAGAACAGGCCGTTCGTGACCGACGCGGCTACGCCGCGCGGCACAACGGCAAGACGTTGAGCGGACTCCTTGCCCCCGCGAACCCTGGGTGTTCTGCAGGGCTCGTGCGCAGGGTGGGGCTGGCGGTAGGTGGAGCGATTTTAGGGGGCTTGGACCTTGGTGCTGGTTGGCACCGCCGTGGTGGCAGGCGACCAGGGCAGCTCTGTGGGCGTCGGTGGCGGGTAGGCGTTCACGCAGCGCCGGTGGCGGCTGTGGTCGGTGGCTCCCTTGGAGCTCGTCGATTCGAGCCGGCAGCGGCTGGCGGCCAGTCGTGCTGGCTACCTGTGCCGAGCACAGGAACCCAGCCGCCTGGGCGTGGGGCTGGGGGGGGGGCGCCGAGCTTCCCTACCAGGTCGGCTTCGCCTCGCTGGAACGGAAGCTCGAGGTCGTCGTCGAGCCGGCTGCCGAGGGTCGGCGGGGTCCGCGGCCTCTGTGGTTCGATGTGCCACGAGGCGTCGTGCTGTTGGGGGTGGTGAGGTGCAGCTCGCGCTGGCGGTAGCGCCGTTTCTGCGCCGCTCAACAGGCGCTTCATACCGACTCCGGCTGGGCGCTGGTGGTGGGCGCGATGTGGCCGAGTGCGTCTTGGCTCTCGAGATCTCGGCACTGGTGCGTCGTTGGTGGTGGGCGCGGCGTCGGTGGTTGGCTGCCGCCTGCGCGGCATAAGCGCAGCACGTTGGGCCGACGATCCGCTTCGTTGGAATAGCTCGTGGGGGCGAGTGGCTTCTGGACCTGTTTCGGGGTGGGCACGGCAGTCGTCCCCCGAGGCGCTACTCACAGGTCAAGGACTCATGTCCCCGTACCAAGGCGCTCAAAGGTCGCTAGGTAGGGGAGGCAGGACCGGGCCTCGAGGGTGGAATCGCCGTCTTCACCGTATCTAGCGCAGCGCAGCGTGAAGGTCTCGGTTCCTACGGTGAGCAGTCCTTCCAGGACCTCCGAGCCGCAACGATAGTCATCCTCGCGTTGCACGCGGTAGCAGATGCGCAGCTCAGATCCCAGGCGCCGACTGCGACAATCCGCAGGTGACGTACCGCCAAGTCGCACGCTGTAGTCCACTCGGCCCAGACGACGGACGGGCGCGCAGCGACTCCCGAGTATGTCCGTCAATTGATGTAGAGTGAGCGGCGCCGACCCGCTGGGCTCCGCGACACTTTCCTCGGCCCCATTGCTCTCCCTCTGCCCTGCGACCATCCCTCGGATCCACGCCATCGGGTTGGCCTCGGTCTCGGTCTCGACAGGCCTGATGCCCGCGAAAAGCACCCCTTCGTCCACCCATACTGTATGCCCCGGCTGCACGCCCACGATCAGGTCGAACTCTGGAACCTCGACCATGACGGCATCTTCTGCAGGCTCGATGCCACACCCCGTGAGGAAGACCGCCAAGACCATCTTCGACGCATGGCCCGCGACGCCTTCTCTCAATGCCACGGTAGAAATGCTGCTCACAATATGACTCTCCTGTTTGCGATTCTACACGAAGGCCCCACCCCAAGACACCCTGCCGCCCGGCAGGTTCCTCGAGAGCCTCTGGGGCTGGGTGGAGGGCGCTTGCCCTGCCACGCTGGCCCAACCCGCCGTTCGTGACCGACGTCGCCTTCGGCTCCGCGGCACAACGGCAAGACGTTAGCTGTATACCTATGAGGCTGAGGCATCTGATATTCTTGGGCTGGCTTG
>CALDOK010000473.1 GCA_937912125.1 uncultured Pseudomonadota bacterium | reverse complement strand
TGCGGCGGATTGGGGGCCACCCTCACCAGGGGCCGTCAGGCCCATCCTGGGCTAGCTGGTATCATAGGGTGACACGACGCCCCCACGAGGAGCCCATCCATGTGGTTGTTCTACCTGCCCGCCCTCATCTCCTGCACCACGGACACGCCGCCGGACAAGCCCCCGATCACCTACGACACGGAGCTCATCGACACCGCGCCCGGGGATGACACCACGCCGACCCACGAGACCGGAGAGACCGGCACCACCCCACCCTGGAACGGCCAGGGAGCGTACCGGGTGATCATCACGGTGCCCGCCCTCGATCCTGGCGACGACGGCGTGGACGAGGGGCCCGCCGAGGTGGAGATCGACTTCGCCGACGCCCTCGACCAGCTCGGGGTGGACGGGCAGTCCGACCTGCGCACCCTGCAGGTCATCCGCGAGGACGCCGAGGGCAACCCCCTGACCCCCTCCCTGGCGCCGGCCGCGCCGCTGGGTGCCTACGACCTGCCCTACCGCATCGCCGACAAGGACCTCTGGAGCGAGGGCTACGCCTACAACTTCGCCGTCCGGGACTCCGAGGTCACCCTGACCTTCGTGCACCGGCAGGAGGGTGCGGGGGACACCCGCTACGCGGTGTACTTCGACACGCTGGGGGCCGGCGTCGATCCCGCCACGATCTCCCCCCGGCCGGCACTGGGCGACATGGACATGCGCCACCGCAGCTCCGGCTACCTCGCCTCGATGATCCACTCCCGACCCCACCTGGTGGATCTCGACCAGGATGGCCTGCTGGACATCGTGATGGGCGACTCCGTCGGACGGATCTCCCTGTACCGCAACGAGGGCAGCGCCACAGAGCCGGTGTGGCGGACGGGACAGATGCTCCACCTGTCCGACGGCGCCCCGATCCAGAAGAACTACCTGGCCATCCCGGAGGTGGTCGACTGGGACGGAGACGGCGATCTCGACCTGCTGGTGGGCAGCGAGCACGGCGCGATCATCACGCTGTACACCAACACCGGCCAGGCGGGGGTCCCGGTGTTCGAGGACGCCGGCACCCTCCAGGCCGACGGCACCGAGCTCCAGCTCCCCTTCGAGCCCTGCCCGGAGTCACCGTTCTTCACCACCGACTACACCGCCGCACCCGAGGTGGTGGACTGGGACGGGGACGGTGACCTCGACCTGCTGGCCGGCGGCTATGTCACCGGGCAGATCTTCCTCTACGAGAACACCGGGAGCGGGCTGACCTACGCGGGCCCCATCGAGGCCGATGGCGAGATCATCGACGTGGGCTGGGCCGCCTCACCCGTGCTCACCGACATCGACGCCGACGGCGACCTCGACCTGTTGTCCTGCCTCTACGTCTGGGATCGGACCGACGAGGACATCCTCACCCTCCCGCCCTTCTACGGCTGGCTGAACACCGCGGGGCCCGACGCCGAGCCCGTCTTCACCGCCTGGGAGCTGCCCCTGGTCAACGGCGACAACCTGGCGGCCGGCGCCCTGTGTCACGTGGGCGGCGGCGACGTGGACAGCGACGGCGACACCGATCTGTTGGTGGCCGCCGAGGGCTACGCCTGGCTGTTCCGCAACACCGGCACGGCCACCGATCCCGGCTTCGAGTGGGAGGATCCCCTCACCCTGCCCATGGACCCTCTGCCGGTGGGGGCCGACACCCAGGCCATCGACGTCGACGGCGACGGGCAGCTCGACCTCCTTAGCGGGGGCAACATGGAGGTCCGCTGGATCGCCAACCTCGGCGGCGGTGACCCCGTCGAGTGGGCCAGCCGAGGGGCCATCACCACCGACGGCGAGCCGATCCAGTACAGCTTCGAGGGGGGCGACGACACCAGCTTCCCGGTGGCGCTGGACTGGGAGAACGACGGCGACCTCGACCTGCTGATCGGCACCGCCGAGGGCTGGGTGGACCTGTACCGGGGCACCGGGGACATGCACGTCGACGGCCTGGGGCCGGTCGAGCGGCTGCTCCTCGAGAGCGGCCTCGAGCTGGAGGTCGGCGAGCCGATGGACCCCAAGGGCAGCTTCGAGGGCCACTCCGGGAACCGGGCCCAGCCCACCGCCTGGGACCTCGACGGGGACGGCGACCACGACGTGCTCGTGGGCGACGCCCTCGGGGGCCTCACCCTGTTCGAGAACACCGGGGACGACAGCGCACCGGTGTTCGCCGAGGGCGAGGAGATCCTGTGGGTCGATGGCTTGCGCCTGGCGCCGTCCCTGGCTGACTGGGACGGCGACGGTGACGCCGACCTGCTGCTGGGACAGTCAGACAGCGTCCTGATCTACGAGAACGTGGGCGGCCCCGGCGACTTCGTGCTCGGCGACTCCGAGACCCTCTACGATCCGACCGTCTACTACCCCCACCCCCACGCCGTGGACTGGAACGGGGACGGGGACCTCGATCTGAGCATCTCCAGCAGCTACGGCAACATCCACCTCGCCGAGCGGACATGGATCGAGCAGGGCTGGATCGAGGCCGCCACCGTCGCGGTCGAGGCCCGCGGTGGCGAGCGCGCCGACTGGGTGGCCGTCGACCCCACCGAGTGGGCCTACGAAGGCGACGTGCGCCCCTCCCTCGCCGACCCGGCGTGGACCCCGTTCTGGACCGAGGGCAGCGTCGCGGACGGTGTGCTCACCCTGGGGTCGGGGGACACCATCCTCATCGGGAGCATCCACTCGGACCTGGGCGACGACGCCTGGCCCGCCACCACGGGCACCGAGGTGGAGATCCGACTGCGGGTGCTGTCCCTCGACCATGGCCAGACCGACGCCATCAACCTCGCCCTGACCGACGGCTGGGACAACTGGCACCTGCGCTGGAGCGACGTGGATGTGTCGTTCTACGGCCACGCCGACCGCTACGTCGTGGACACCCTCGACTGGCACACCTGGCGGGTGGTGATGGGCGACGGCGAGCTGACCGCCTGCATGGACGACGACCCCGGGCTCATCCTGTCCTCGCCCCCCAGCTTCTCCACCGCCCGCAACGCGCTGTGGATCGGCGACGACGGCACCGGCACCGGCGGCACCGCAGAGATCGACTGGGTCCGCTGGACCTCCATCGGCGACGGCGACCCCTGCACGGGCTGGTAAGACCGCGAGGCGGGCCAGCCTCCTGGGGCTGATACCCCTCCGCTACCCCGTGCCCGTCCACCTGGAGCGCGTGCACCGAGCCATCGACGAGGTCGAGCGCCCGCAGCTTCTTGGACCACCGAGCTGGACTTCGCGAGAGCGCTCTCCATCACGGATCCGCAGCAGGTTCACGACCTGCCCGGTGACCTGCCCGGGCATCGAGCAGGACTCGTGCCCCTCGCTCCGCAGCAGCGACCGCGTGCAGCGGATGAGGTTCGCCCGCGCACGCACCAGCGCGTGCCGCGCCGTCAGCACCCGCCGGAACCGATCCGTCTCGGAGGAGCGCACGTACACCGGGGTCAGCAACCCGACGCGGCCCAGCGTCGCCAGCGTCGCGGCGTCTGAGGCATCCGTCTTCTTCGGCGAGCCGCTGATCGCGCGGATCCGGTTCGGGTCCACCACCGTCACCCGGTGGCCGTTCGCGTCGATCACACGCGCCCCCCAGGCCGAGCTCGTCGACGCCTCCAGCCAGAAGTGTGTCGCCTTCGCCAGACCCCGGCAGAACTCGCCGAGCGACTCCTCGGTGGTCGGGATCGTGCCAGCCGCCAGCCGCTGCCCCGCTCCGTCCAGAACGTGGAACGCTGTCAGCCTCGAGTGGACATCCATGCCAGAATGGAACATGTCGGATTCCTCCTTGGGGGAACTGCCCAAGCCCCTCGGAGGGCCTTCCACGCCCACGACGGCCGCCTCCTTTGGCGGTGAGGGGTCCGACTCGCTCACACGCCGCCGCCCTCTCGGCGAACCCGCCTGGCTGGCCTCTACGAAGCACGGGGCCTCCTTGCGCTCTCTCGGCATCTCATCCTCGGCTGATCGGCCTGCTGGGTGCAGACCGGCCGATTCATCCGATCACGAGGGTCCGCGCTTGTACTACCTGTCCACCCCTGCCGTGAGCAGGCGGTGGGCGGGCACCGCCCAGATGCCGTGCTCAGAATCGATGGGCTCCACAGGGCCCCCCCGACTCACGACCAGGCCACCGCGCCAGCTCGCTCCGAGATGCTCCGCCAGGGCTCGGAGCCCCCTGGTGTCCCGCCGATGCGCGCGGGCCCGGGACTTGATCTCGATGCCCATCAGCCCGCCGGGAGTCTCCACCAGCAGGTCGACCTCGAGACCCGAACGGGTGCGGTAGAAGTACAGCGGTACGTCTCGAGCGGCGGTGGTGAACCACTTGTGCAGCTCGGTGACCACGAGGGTCTCGAACATGTCACCAGTGATGGGACCCCACTGTCCCGTGCCATGGCGCAACAACCCGATGTCGGTCCAGTACAGCTTGGGGCTCTTGACCACGGTGGAGGTGAGGTTGCGGGAATAGGGCGGCAGCAGCACCACCTGGTAGCTGATGGCCAGGTACTCCAGGTAGCGACGAGCCGTGCTCGCGGACATCGCCGCGTCCCGCGCCAGCTCCGCGTAGCTCAGCAGCTGCCCACTGCGAAGCATCGCCAGGCGCTGCAGGCTGCGGAACGGGAGCAGGTCACGCAGGGAGGCCAGATCGGCGAGGTCCCGCTCGAGGAAGGTCACCTGGTAGGAGCGGAGCCATTCCCGCCGTTCGTCGTCGTCGAGCCTGAGAAGCTCCGGCATCCCGCCCCACCGCTCGAGGTGCTCGAGCGCCTCCATGCGTGGGTCGCGATCGGCGCCAAGGAGCATCGCCGGTTGAGCTTCGAGCAGGGTCGCCATGGGCTCGGGTGACATCACGAGTGCATCCACCAGTGGAGGCGCGGGGTCAGCGTCCTGTGGGCTCATCAGCTCGAGTGCCATGAGCGGCCACAGCTCGTAGACGAAGGCCCGCCCCGCCAACGACTCCCGCACACGCTCCAGCAGCTGCAGCCGCGATGAGCCGAGCAACACACTGAAGTCGATGTCTCCGGCGTCGTAGGCGAACTTGACCTTGTCGAACAGCCCAGGCTCCTTCTGGGCTTCATCGAGCACCGCTGGTCCCACGCTGCGCCCCCACGCAGCGCTTCGCATGGCCCGGAGTGCATCTCGGTCCTCGAAGGAGTCCATGCTCAGGTAGCGGAGACCGGGCCAGCAATGCCGCGCCAGTGTGGTCTTTCCGACCTGGCGGGCTCCCGTCAACACCACCAGCCTCCGCTTGTCAGCAGGAGGGAGGCGGCGGGCCAGCCATCGAAAACGCTGTAGTTCTGTGTTCATAGTGAACGATTTTACAGCCATAAGATGCAGGACGCAAGCTCATCACGGGCTTGGGGCGGCACCCGACCTCCGTGGCCGAGGTCGCCTGAACAGGGGAGCAGACACCACCACCCGATACCTCCCCCATGACCCCGGAGGCGGGCCACAGGGGTCCTGGTAGCGAAACCCGAGGCAGGGGTCCTTGACCCGGTAGGCCACCTGGGCGCCGCCCTCCGAGATCGTGATCTCCTCGACGAGCCGATCCAGGGCGTCCCGGCGCTCGTCCAGGGGGCGTTGCCGCCAGGCCAAGAGCACCGCTTCGCGGAAGCGGCCGGGATCGATCTCATCCACGCCGGGGAGCACCCGCCGGACGGGTAGGCCCGCGAGTTAGAGCTTGGCCG
>CALDOK010000472.1 GCA_937912125.1 uncultured Pseudomonadota bacterium | reverse complement strand
GGCCCCGGCCACACCAGCCGCCCGGAGCCCTCGCTGCTGGCGGCCGCCGCCGGCCTCGCGGCGCCGCTGGCCTGGCTCGAGGCCCACGACCTGGGCTGGGCGGGACGCCTGGCGCCCACCACTCTGCGGCTGCAGCCCGACGCCCAGGCCGTGCGCCGCCGCGAGCTGAGCAGGCTGCTGGAGCGGCGCAGCGAGACCGGCGCAGGCACCGGGGACTTCGACGCCAGCTTGCCCGCCTGGGGCTGGGTGCAGGGCACCGCAGGCTGGACCGAGCCCACGGCCCACGCCCTGCTGGCCCTGCGCGCGGCGGGGCGCCACGATGACCGAGCCGCCCAGGAGGCCCAAGCCTTCCTGCTGGATCGCCAAGGCGCGGACGGAGGCTGGAACTACGGCAACCCCCGCATACTGGGCCAGGAGCTACAGAGCGCGCCGGTGGCCACGGGCTGGGCCCTGCTGGCTCTGCTGGGGCTGGGTGGGACCGGCGAGCCCTGCGCGCAGGGCCTGGCCTGGCTCGCGGACTCCACCGCCGCCTTGCCCACCGTCCACAGCCTGACTCTACTCGGCCTGGCGCAGGCAGCCGCAGGCAGGGACGCCACCGCCGCCGTGGCCGTCCAGGCTCGCCAGCGGCCCGATGGTTCCTGGCGCGGACGCTGCGATCTCACGGCCCTGGCTTGCGCCACCCTGGCGGCGGCGGCGGGAGAGCCCTGCGCGCTGCTGCTCGCCCCCCACTCCGGGTCGTCACCATGAGCCGGCTGACCCGCCGCGCCCTGCTGGGGGGCGCCGCCGCCACCGCCGCCATCGCGGCCGGCGGGCTCGGGTGGCAGGCCTGGCCCGGCAGACAGGCTCCCCAGCGGGTCACCACCCTGCGCGCAGATGCCTATGATCTCGGGCTGGTGGAGGTCATCTCCGCCGGCCTGCGGCGCTGGCCCGCACTGCTCGCCCGGCTGCGCGGAGCCCGGGTGCTGCTCAAGACCAATCTGGTGGAGCACCACCCCGACCGTCCCATCAACACCCACCCCTGGGTGGTGGCGGCCACCGTCGAGGCCCTGCTCCAGCTGGGGGCCGCCCAGGTGCAGGTGGGCGACGCCCCCGGACACCGCCGCGACGGCGAGGCCCTGCTGGTGGGCTCGGGCCTGGACGCGCTGCTGGAGCAGGTGGGCGCGGAGTTCGTGGACCTGAACTACGACGCCTTCCATCGCCTGCCCCTTGTGGACGACCTGAGCGGCCTGAGCAGCCTGCCGGTAGCGGCGGCCGTGCTCGAGGCGGATCTGGTGTTCTCCCTGGCCAAGCTCAAGACCCACCACTGGGCGGGGGTCACCCTGAGCATGAAGAACCTGTTCGGCGCCCTGCCCGGGGCGGAGCTGGGCTGGCCCAAGAACCGGCTGCACTGGGCGGGCATCGAGAAGGTGACCGTGGACCTGTGGCGCAGCCTGGCCCCGGACTTCGCCATCGTGGACGGCGTGGTAGGCATGGAGGGCGACGGCCCCATCATGGGGACGCCCGTGGCCAGCGGCTTCATCGCCATGGGCGACCACCTGCCCGCCGTGGACGCCCACTGCGCCCGGCTGATGGGCATCGTGCCGGAGCGCCTGCCCACCCTGCGCCTGGCACGGGCCCACGGCGGCACCATCGCGGCCAGCCGCATCGTCACCGAGGGCGACGGGATCGCTCCCCGAGACTTCGCGCTGCTGCCTCGCTGGGGGTGGGCGCGGCGAGTCGGCTAGGCTGGCTCGAACAGGAAGGGGTAGCTGACGATGACGATCCCGCCGCCCTTGGGCTCGGGGAAGCCGAAGCCCATGATGACCCCGTTGATGCAGGCCTCCACCTCGGCGTCCCCCAGCTCGCTGGACTTGGTGGTGGCCGACAACACGGACCCATCCTTGTCGATGACGAACTTCACCACCAGCCTGCCCGCCAGCGCAGGTTCGCGGGTCAAGCCCTGCTGGTAGCAGCCCTCCACAGCGCCGACGCGGTCGCGAACCACCTGGTCGATGACGACCTTGTCCAAGGCGCCGAGGATGGTGGGGTCGCCCGCGCCGGCGCCAGGGCTCGGTGGCGCGCCGACGCCGCCCCTACGATGCCCGATGGAGACGGGCTGACCGGCGGCGCCGACCAGCCCGCCGATGCCATCCATGACGATGGTCTTCTGGGCTCCGAGCATGCCCGCGTTCTCCACACCCTCCTGCTCCGCCTCGACCCCGAGGGCGTCCATCTCCACAGGCGCCGCGCCGATCAGCCCCCCAATCGTCTGGCCGTCTGCGGCCACCACAGGCACGCTCACGGGCTCCTCCTCCAGGACCTCCCGCATCCGCTCGAGGTCGTGGGACTCGGCACCGTGGCGTGCCGCGCAGGAAACCGACGAGGAGAGGGCGAGCAGCGAGAAGAAGAGGACAGCGCGTGGCACGGAGCACCTCCAGGCTCTCCAGGCCTATCCCTCCAGCGCCCGCGCCACCTGCAGCACCGTGGGCCAGCCCCGGGTGGTCACAGCCACGCCGATCACCTTCTCCACCAGGTTGGGGTAGACCACGCCCGCGCCCACACCCCTCCTCAGGCTCACCGAATACCATGCCTCCACCACCGCCAGGCGGACCTGCCAGCCGTCACCCTCGGGTCGATCGAGGGGCAACGGGGGCACGGCCACCGGAGGCTCGAGCAGCACCGACAGGAAGCGCTTGGCACCCAGGGCCTCGGCCTCGGCGGCGAAGGGGTCGGCAGCCACCAGGGCCGCGAAGTCGGCGGCCGACACCAGGGCCAGCTGGGGATCGAAGGGCAGCACGCCAGCGAAGGCCGCCCGGATCTCGGCCTCGGGCAGGGCAGCCCGGATCAGGAAGGTCCCCGCGGCCCCGAAGTTGCGGAGCTGCAGCTGCGGCAGCGCGTCCGCGAGCAGCTTGGGGCGGAAGCGCTGGTGACCGCCCACGTTGGCAGCGCGAAGGAAGGCGATGGTGGACATGCCCCGACCGTACACCGCCCCCTGGGAAGACGCGATAGAACGCCGGGCCTGTTGTGGAGTGCATCACCATGCGGACCCTCGCCCTCGCCAGCACCCTGGCCCTCACCCTCGCCTGCGGCGAGCCCGAAAAGGACGACACCGCCCCCGAAGGGGACACCGACTCCGACACGGACGCAGACTCGGACTCGGACTCGGACTCGGACTCGGATGCCGACACCGACGTCGGCCCCGATCCCTTCGCAGACGAGGTGGTGAGCTTCGAGCCCGGCGACTTCGCCGGCTTCGGCGCCGATGCCATGCCCGACGTGGTCCTGGGCTCCCCCGAGGGCACGGGCAAGGCCGGCTCCACCCATGTGGTCAGCCTGGGGCAGGAAGGCGTGATCGTCCTGGCCCTCACCGACATCGGCCTCATGGACGGCGACGGCCCCGATCTGCTGGTCTTCGAGAACGCCTTCCCAGGCTGGCCCGAGACGGGCGTCGTGGCCGCGAGCGAAGACGGCGAGACCTGGCACGAGTGGCCCTGCGCGAGCGACGACCCCGACGGCGGCTACCCCGGCTGCGCCGGGGTCAACCCAGTGTACGCCTCGAGCAGCAACGGCATCGACCCCACCGACCCCGGAGTAGCGGGCGGCGACGCCTTCGACCTGGCCGATCTGGGCCTGGTCCGCGCCCGCTTCGTGCGCATCCGCGACTCGGGCGCCAACCCCTACGAGGGCACCAGCGGCGGCTTCGATCTCGACGCCATCGCGGTGATCAACGGGGAAGCGCTGGAGTAGCGCAGGATCAGTAGAACGCCACCGACCACGGGTGCAGGCTGAGCTGGATGGGCTCGTCGTTGCGCGCTGTGCAGGTCTCGATGGCGTACACCCACAGCCCCGTGGGCGCACCAGGGTCCATCCAAGAGGCGCCGGTGGCCACCCAGGCCTCGCCGCGGTCGTTGACGGCCACGTCGCTGTAGTAGGCGTCGGTGATCTCGCTGGCGCTCACGGCCCCCGCCCCCAGATCCAGGCAGTGCCGCGAGGCGCTGCCGAAGTCGGCGCTCAGGGAGGTGGCCACGGCCCTCTGCCCCCACGCGCCCAGGCCCGTGAGCTGCTCGTCTCCCATGTCCACCAGCAGCTCCAGGGTGTCGGCGGCCGGGTCCAGGGCGTACAGTCCACCCGCGTCGTCGCCGAAGGCCCGGGCCCGCACCAGCAGGCCGTTCCCCTGGGGCCAGGGGTGCACCGCGGTGTTGCCGCCCACGGCCCAGCTGCGGGTCACGGCGCGCTCGCTGCAGTCGATCTCCACCACCACGCCCCCGGCGTCCACCCAACCGCCATCCCGGTCCAGGCGCTCGAGGCCGGCGTAGAGCTTGCCCTGGTACAGCACCAGGGTGGAGGGCTCCGGCCCGGCGCTGTCGGCGTCGAAGAAGGCGCCCAGGTCCACGGCCCCCAGGGCCGCGCCGCTGTCCAGATCGTAGATCCCCACCTCGCCCTTGTCGTACAGGGCCACGAACACGGCCCCCTCGCAGACCCGCGCCACGTACGGGTTGGAGAGATCCTCGAGGGCCACCTCCCACAGGGGCGCGGTCCACGCGCCCGGCTCGTAGCGCCGGACGGCGTCGTAGCCAAAGCGGTTGAGCTGGAAGACCGAGCCCTCGCTCACCGACACCGCAGGGTCGCCGCTGGTGACGAACAGCTCGTCCGAGATGCTCCAGTCGTCCAGGTCCACGGTGGCGAAGGCGCCGGTGGCGTAGTCCGAGGCCACGGTGGTGACCACAGCCGTGGTCTGCTCACCAGAGCCGCCGCCGGTGTCGGGCTCGACCCCCGGGGCGCTGTCGTCCAACCCGGTGGTGGGCGGGCAGGCGCACAGGGAGAGGGACAGCAGGATGAGCAGGGTGCGGGTCATGGGTCGCCTCGATGGGGATCGGTCCAGGCCAGGCTGACCAGCCAGGTGCGGCCAGGCAGGGGATAGCCGAAGAAGTCGGTGATGGGCCCGGGGGCCAGGGTGTCGTCGTCGTCGCTCAGGGGGTTGCGGTCGGCCCAGGCCACGGTGCGATCCAGCAGGTTGAGCAACGACAGCTCCAGGGAGAGGCCGCCCACGCCTGCCCGCACGAAGGCTCCGTGGAGCGAGCGCGGCGGCGCCAGGAACCAGTTGGTGGCGTCCAGGAAGGTGCCGTCGGTGTAGCTCCAGCTGTGCCCCAGCCGCAGGTGCTCGCCCCAGTGCACGGAGGTGCCCTGGTAGATCTCCCAGGTGGGGATGCCCGGCAGCTGCATGTCCGCCACGTCCCGCTGGGGGGTGAGGTTTCGGGACAGGGTCCAGGTGAGGTTGCTCTGGCTGTCCACCCAGCCGCACAGGTCCAGGGCCAAGGCCGCCTCGACCCCTTGGGTCCAGCTGCGGCCAAGGTTGACGGGCACCGAGGTGTGCTGGCTGTTCTGCACGAACAGGATGCGGTCCACCACGGAGCTCTGGAAGAAGGCCAGGTCCACCGCGCCGCTGGCGCTCCAGCGCGCGGGCAGGCCCCAGCGCAGCCCCGCGTCCCACTGCCAGCCCCGCTCGGGCGTCAGCTCCTCGTTGCCCACCACCCCGCCGCGGTCGCCGAACAGCTCGGTGAAGTCGGGGGGCCGGAAGAAACGCCCGGCGTTGGCCTTGAGGGCCAGGCCAGCCCAGGCGGGGTCGACGTCCGGCTCGCCGTCGCCGAGCCAGGGTCGGATCAGCAGGCCCACCCGAGGGGTGGGGGCCCAGGTGAGATCCCGACTGGCCCCGGCGCCACCCAGGTTCTCGGAGTCCGCGCCCCCGAGCCTGCGGCTGTCCAGGGCCGAGGCCTGCAGCACCGGCTCCAGCAGCAGCCGATCGCCCCAGGCCCGCAGCGAGGCGCTGGCCGAAGCCGACCCGGCCAGGCGCGAGCGCGGTTCCTCGGCGCTCTGAGCCAACAGGTCGGTCTGCAGGAAGCCGTCGTGCCTGCCGCTCAGGGTCAGCGACGGCACCAGCCAGGAGCGCAGGCCCCAGGCCATGTGCCCGGTCAGCCCCGTGGTGGCGGTGCGGTAGTGCTGCCACTGGGCGCCCACGCCGATCTCACCCTCGCGGTCGTCCAGGGTCTCGCCCCGGGTCTGCTGCCAGGCCATGGCGCTGACCCGCAACATGCCACTGTGCCCCTCGACCCGGGCGCTGGCCAGGTTGCGCCAGGTGGCCAGCCGGGTGGTGGCGGTGGGGCTGGTGATGGGCCCAGGCAGGCCCTCTTCCCGAGCGAGGAAGCTGTCGCTCACGGACAGCTCCATCCGCTCCCCCGCGAGCCGCCAGCGCGCCAGGGCGGAGGCCTGCCGCTTGTCGTTGTTCTGGCGCCGGACGATCTCGTCGTCGTCCTGGTTGTACAGGGTGCCGCTGTCTGTGAAGGCGTCGAAGTCCCCCCGAGTGCCGAAGGCCTCGGCCATGAGCAGCAGATCGTCCTCGAAGGCGCTGGGCGGGAGACCCCGCAGCCGGCGCAGCGCCGAGACGGGCCCCAGAGTGCTGCCCGCGCCTACGACGCGCCCGGTCCCGTGAGCTCCGTAGGCCAGCGAGGCGGTGCTGGGAAGCCGCCCTGTGACCAGGTTGACCACCCCGCCGATGGGGGCGGCCGCCAGCTCGGCCGGGGCGCCGCCTCGGTAGATCTCCACGCGCTCGAAGGCGGAGATGGGCAGCTCGCTCAGGTTCACCGCCTGGCTGCCGTCGGGGTTCAGCGGCACCCCGTCCAGGAAGACCTGCACCTGCCGGGCCGAGGAGCCGCGGATGCTGACGGTGGAGTAGTCCCCCAGCCCCCCCAGGCGGCGCACCACGGTGCCCGAGGCGCTGTCCACCACCGCGGCCACGTCGGCGCTGGCGGAGATGGCCTCGTCCACCGCGATGATGGTCACCGTGGCGGAGCTGGCGCTGGCGGCGTCGTCGGTCCCGCTCGGCTCTTCCACCACCACGACCTCGCCCGAGTCGTCATCGGACGCCCAGGACTCGCCAGCCTGGGCATAGGCGTCCACGCTCGCGAGGGCGAGCAGGGCGAGGGTGGATGGGACCAGGACGGGCAGCAGGGGGCCTCCGCCGGGGTGTTCGAGCGGGACCCCGGCAGGGGCCGCGCCCGTTCTTCTCCCCGAAGAACGAAGCAGCGATCACCCCGAGGCCGGTCTCCTGGCTTCCGGATCTGCTGGCTGCCGCGCCTTCCCAGAGGGTCACTCCAGTGGCATGTGCGGCGGCCTGTTCCGGTCACAGTGGCGGGGGCCGCGCCGGTCTCGCAGCATGAGCTGCTCACCGGCTTCCCGTTTCATCCCGCTGGCGCGGGACACCTCGAAGCATACGAAGATGACAAAGACCCTCTGTTCCTAGCGCCCGCGCGGGCTCCCGGCCAGCGCGTGGCAGCAGGACCGCTCCCCTCGAGCCCCCAACGAGCATGGAGGTTAGGGCAAGATCCGGAGACAGCCCCTGGATCCGCAGCTCTCCGGAGTGTCCATGCCGCAGCCCCCCGCCCCGCAGGCCACCTCCGCCCCCCGAGGGCTGGCGCTCTGCTACCCGGGGTGGTGGGGCCAGCCCCTGATCCCCCTGGGCGCGGCCTACGACAGCCCCACCCTGCGCACCACCATGGCGCGCATGGCCGAGCTGGCCCAGCAGGCCCTGGGCCTGGATCTCCGCCCGGCCTTCGAGGGCGGCGAAGCCCTCCAGGTCCTGGCCACGCAGCGCGCCGGGGCCCAGGCCTGGATGCTGGCGGTCCAGCTGGCCCACACCACCCTGCTGCGGGAGCAAGGTGCCGCCCCCGCCGCCATCATGGGCCACGCCAACGGAATCCTGGCGGCCCTGGTGGCCTGCGGCGCCTGGGGCCCCGCCCAGGCCTTCAGAGCCCTGCGCCTGCGCCTCGAGGCGCTGCAGCGCGCCCAGCAGAGCGCCGGCTGGCCCCTCGAAGCCCTGGCCATCAGCTGCCCGGCCTTCCAGCGCGACGCCCTGCTGGCGCTGGCCGGACGGGACCTCACCTTGGCGCGCACCGAGGCCAAGGGTCGCTATGTGCTGGCAGGCCTGGCCCACGCGGTGGAGCGCACCGCCACCGGCGCCCGGGCCTTCGAGGCCGAGGCCAAGGTGTTGCTGGGCGACGGCGCCTGGAGCACCCCCTGGCTCGAGCCTGCCCGCGAGATCTTCCGCCAGGCCATCGAGGCCCTGCCCTGCCGGCCTCCGCACACCCCCCTGCTGTCCACCCACAGCGCTCAGCCCCTCGGGGCCCAGGCCCTGGACGCCGCGCTGCTGGCCGACCACCTGGCCCAGCAGCTGATCCGTCCCCTGGACCTGCCCCGCACCGCAGAGCGCCTGCACACCGGCGGCATGCGCCACTTCGTGGTGCTGGGGCCCGATCAGGGCATGAGCGCCGCCCTGGACGCCGCCCTGGGGGACCGCTCCCACCAGGTGCTGGCCTGCCAGCCCCCCGGCTCCCACGGTGCCGAGGGCTTGAGCCGCGTGCGCGCCTTCCTCGAGGAGCACGACCACCTGCGCTCCGACGGCCCCCTCGGTCTGCTCGAGCCCAGCTCCCAGCCCATCCCCGGGGCCTCCCTGGTGCGCCTGCTCGACGCCAGCTTCCTGGCCTACCTCGAGGACCGCGAGCCCGCCGTGGCCGCCCTGATGCACGAGGCCCACCAGCGCTTCGCAGCGCCGGCGGCGGCCAAACAACCCCTGGCTCCCCCTCCTCCTCGAGACGACGCTCCTCCCGCGCCCGTGGCGCCGCCGGCACCGCCTCCCCAGGCCGGCCAGGAGCCCGACGACCACGAGGACTTCGACGACACCCTCCCGGTCCCCACCCTGGCCCTCGAGGACGCGCCCGAGATGGACCTGAGCTGGCGCGGGGCAGGCGACACCCCTGGCCCCAGCTCCCCGCACACTCCCGACCACCCCGTCGACCGGCTCCACCCCAGCAGCCCCCCCAGGCGCGGCCAAGCCGCCACGGCCGAGCTGCCGGTCGCCCTGCTGACCACCGGCAGCCGCCCCCTGTCCCGCGAGGACCAGCGACGCTTCACCTGCCAGCGGGCGCTGGTGATCACCGGCGACGGCTCCAGCGGCGTGGCCGATCGCCTGGGGGGCGCAGGCATCGACGTGCGCGAGCTCACCGCGCGCACCCTCGCCGCCATGGGCCCAGGCCCCCTGGCCAAGGCCCTCGAGGGCTGCGACACCCTGATCTACGTGGCCCACGAAGCCACCCGCCAGGCCTGGGACGACCGCGAGATCGCCGGCGCCCTGGCCGCCCAGGCCAGCCTCTTCTACCGCTGCTTCCAGGCCCTGGCCCCGGCGCTCGAACACAGCCCCATGCGGGTGCTGGTGCCGGTGTCCCAGGACGGAAACTTCGGGGCCTGGCCCCGCACGCCGGTGCGCCCCCTGGGGGCCTTCCCCGCCGCCTGGGTGCGCTGCCTTCAGGCCGAGCTGCCCGCCTGCCGCTTCCAGCTCATCGACGGCGGCGACCTGCCCTGGCCCGAGGCCATCGAGCAGCGCATCGACTGGGTGGCCAGCCAGCTCGAGCTGGGCCGGGCTCCCTTCGGCATGGTCACCCCCACCCTGGTGCGGGTCGGCCCGCGGGGCCGGCGGGACGATCTGCTGGGCCGCGGCGATCTGCTCCTGGTCATCGATGGCGAGCGCGGGGCTGCCTTCGAGTATGCCCTGGCCCTGGCGAAGCGCACGGGGGCCAAGCTGGCGCTCACGGGCCGCACCCCCGCCCCCAGCGATCGTCCCTCCTGGCTCGACGCCGCACCCGAGACCCTCGACATGGTCCTGGGCCAGCTGCACCACGACCTGGTGGAGCGCCAGCGCATGGGCCCTGCTGGGGCCCAGGCCCAGGTGGGTCGCGCCCGCGCCCAGTGGGAGCTCATGCGCAACCTGGATCGGATCCGGGAAGCGGGCATCTCCGCGCGCTACCACGCCTGTGAGCGGCTGGACGCCCAGACCCTCACCCTCCTCGCCGGCGAAGATCCCGTCCGCGGGCTCATCGTCGGCCCACCGCCCGTACCCCGCGTGCTACCAGAGGATCCGGGTGAGTTCCTGCAGTCCACCGCCCTGGGCACCCTCTTCGAGTTCATGCCCCTGCTGGACTGGAGCCGCGTGCGCCTGCTGGCGGGCTGCACCCCCCTGGCGGGCTGGGCCGGGCAGCCCGGGCAGGGGCCCTTGGCCCTGGCGGGCGACATGCTGGGCTGGATCATCCAGAGCCTCAGGCAGCGCCACCCCCAGCTCCGCGGGCTGGCCTTCGCCATGGGGGGGCAAGGCGCCGGCTCCACCCGCAGCGACATGTTCCTCGAGGCCCTGCTGGGCAGCGAGCTGCCTCGAGTGGCGGTCTGCGACATGCCCACGGCCCAGGCCTCGGGTCGGCCCATGGCCAGCTTCCCCATCGCCCCACGCCCCCGGGGGCGCCTGGTGATGGCCCCCGAGGGTCGCACCCCCGCCGTGCGCTTCGAGCGCAACCGCGACCTGTGGCTCGACCAGCACCGCCTGAACGACGAGCCCGCCTTGCCCGCCGCCTTCCTGGCCGAGATCTTCGCCGAGGTGGCCCAGCAGCGTGGCCTGGGTGTCCGGGAGCTGCGCTTCCGCCGCCCCGCCCTGGTGCGCGGCGCCTCCCTGGACGCCGAGGTCATGGACTACGAAGGTCGCCTGCTGCTGGTGCCCAAGGACCGCTCGGATCTGCCCGCCAAGGTGCTGCCCCGGCTGGCCTTCGCCACCTGCAGGCTGGGCCCCCCCCAGCGCGACGAACCCAAGGGCATGAGCTTCACCCCCCGGGAGCTGCTGACCCTGCACGACGCGGCCCAAGAAGCGGTGATGCCCTGCTACACCATGCTCGAGGAACGCTTCGCCCCCACCCTGGGGCTGGGCCCCATCTTCCGGGGCATCCGCTCCACCCGCCACACCGGCGACCGATACCTGGGCCTGGTGTCCCTGGCGGACGAGTCCCTGGCGGCCCTGGCCCTGCCAGGCGCCTTCGCCTTCCAGCCCGTGCTGGCGGATCTGGCCATGCAGGTCGCCATGTCCTGGGCCCTCGAGGAGCACCAGCGCCTGGCCCTGCCCACGGCCCTGGCGGGGCTCCATGTGCTCGGCGACTCCCGTGAGCGCGAGGCCGTGGTCGTCTGCAAGGCCCGCGACCTGAGCGACTCCCACATCGCCGTGGACCTGTTGGTCCTGGAGCCTGATCTTCGCCCCGTGCTGTTCCTCGAGCAGCTCGAGCTGCGCGCCGTGGCCGAGCTGGACGAAGACGACCTCCCGGTCGCCTAGACTTCAGGGGCCTGGCGTGTCCTCCCACCCCGCTGTGGGGCGGGGGATTCCCAGGGGCTAGTCGGGCGACTTCAGGGGGGAGTCGCCGGTGTCGGTGCGGTCCACGCTGCCAGCGACCTCGTACTTCACCGAGATGACGGTGCCGCGCGGGGGCACCGAGGCGCCGTTGAAGGTGAGGTAGGAGGTGGAGTCGTCGTAGCTCCAGCCGTCGGCCTCGCCCCGCGCCACCGCCGCGCCGTTGGAACCATCGCAGGGCTCATGGTCGCAGGTCCAGACCTCGAGGGTGCGCTCGACCGGGCGATAGGTCAGCGGGAAGGCGCTGCGGATGCCGCCCACGGACAGCCCCAGGTTGTCCATGATCCCCGCGAAGTCCTCGGAGCAGATGCTGCCGATGGCGCCGCCGGTGAGATCGGCCACCTCGTGGTAGCGGGTGCCCGGCAGGGTGTCCTCGCAGTAGGTGGTGTCCATGGGGCCCACGATGGAGAAGGCCATCACCAGCTGGGTGTCGCCCTTGATCTGCCGGAATGCGGCCACGTACTCGCTGACGGGCACCAGATCATCCTGGTAGGCCGGGAGGTAGCAGTAGTCCTCGCTGGGCAGGGCACCCCGATCGGAGCAGTCGTTCTCGTCCGAGACATAGATGAGCACCAGCATGGCCCCGTCGCGCATGAAGCCGTCGTTGGCGTCTGAGACCATGGGTTCGCTCAGGGCCACCAGGGAGGCCTCGAGGCCCTTCTCCATGCCCCAGCCCGTGATGCCCACCTGCACTCGATCCTTGAACTTGTCGACGTAGTCCAGCGTGCTGCGGGAGAGGACACTGGGCGTGCCCAGCAGCCGGCCGCGATCGGGGTTGTCGTCGCTCAGGTCCGTGGTGATGACCCCCAGGTGGAAGTCCATCAGGGTCTCCACCTCGTCCATGTAGTCGATGAAGGTGTCGAAGCGGCGCGCCAGGCGCTCCTGTTCGGCCTCCATGGACTCGGAGTTGTCCACCACGAAGAGGATGTCGACCTCGGCACGGGCTTCCTGGAAGAACAGATCGTTGTAGGTACGCCGGGTGAATTGCGTGTCGATGTTGCAGCCGCCAAGGAGGGCGGCGGCGCTGAGACAGGACAGCAGAGAGAAGCGCATGGGATGGGGCCTCGGGCCGTAGGTCGCAGCCGACAAGATAGGCTCCACCTCGAGCCGCAGGCAAGTACGTAGCTGTACTCACCTCACCATACCGCGAGATTTTGACCCATGGGCACCTGGGAGAGGCCGGCCCACCCCTCTGTGTGAGGTGCTAAGGACACAGCGATGCTCTC
>CALDOK010000471.1 GCA_937912125.1 uncultured Pseudomonadota bacterium | reverse complement strand
GGTGGGTGGTGATGGTGTCGATGCGAGCCCAGCCGGGGAAGACACCCATCCAGCGCCGCCAGTGACGGCGGACCTGGGCTGCGGTGGCGACCTCGAGCCAGGAGTCGTAGCTCTGCGGGCGAAGCTCTACAGGAGCAGCCTTCAGGGCTACCAGGCGGTCTGTAGCGAGGGTGGTGGAACGGGGCATGGTCTACTCTCCCTGCGGTGCGAGGTGCATACGATGGTCGGTGTTGGACAGTTCACGGGTGACGACGCGGCGGGCCTCGTCGACGCCCTTGCCATAGGCCGCCTTCAGCGCCCGGTTGATCCGCTTGCGGAGCGCCATCAGGTGCCGGTGCTGGTGGTCGTCGACGATCACCACGACCCACTCGTGGGGACGGCTGGTGTCGCGTTCGAACATGCGATTCACGGGATAGATCCGCTCCAGATCCAGTTCCAGCGGGCCCAGCATCAGGGTGTCGGCGGTGCCGGTCCACTCGTGAGAGCTGTAGTCGTGGGTCCAGGTCACGGTCACGGTTTCGTCACGGGTGATGGTCATGGTCTACTCGGCCTCCGAGCTTGACAGGATGCAGCCCGCCAAACCGTTGCGCTGAGTGCGCTCGGACAGGACGCTCCGAGCGGTGTCCAGATCGAAGGGGCCGAAGCGCGTGCCCGGCTCCATGTCGGCGTACTTGTTGCGGCGTGGTGGCACGATCCACACGATCCATTTCTCCGTGGTGGGGGTCTGGATTGTCGTGGGGTCCATGGCTACTCGCCCTCCAGCAGCTTGCGGAGCGCGGCGAGCCGCTCGGTGTCGATGTCGGCCAGACACATACCGATCCACTCGGGATCGTCTCCGATCATGGCGTCCTCGACTTCGCTCGCCAGTTCGTCTCGCTCACGCTCAGCCAGATCGCGCAGTTCGGCTTTGCAGGCGTCCAGGTCGATGCGGATTCCCTGGCCCAGCGCCTCGTCCCGCTCGCGCTCGGCGGCGGTGTCGAGGTCGCCATCCTCGATCAGGCTGTTCAACGCGCCGTGGGTGTCGCCGTCCAGCCAGGACGATGCCTCCCAGTAGCTCTCGATGACGTTGTCGTCCTGGGCGGTCTGGAGGCGCTCTCGCAGCGCCTCGCACAGATCGTCGGTGTCCTCGCTCCAGGTGCCTCTCAGATTGCTCCAGCGGTCCAGTTCGGAGCCCCGGTAGCAGTCCGCCAGCGCCAGCAGTTCGGCCTCGTGCTCCTGGCACCAGGCCAGCAGGGACGCGGGAACCACCTCGGGGTCCACGGTGCCGATGCCCAGGTGGAGGTTGTCGTGGAGCTGCTGGGAGACGCCAGAGCCGATGGAGTAGTGGGTGTAGACCCGCATGTCGGAGGGGTCCAGGGCCAGGCCCACACGGACGCCGCTGATGGTGTGCCAGCCGTCGATGTCGTAGGAGATCGTGTTGTCCATGATGTCTTCCTTTTGGCCCCGGCTCCAGGCCGGGATGGCGGCGAGGCGAACCGGCCTCGTCCCGCACTCCTTATTCACATACGGGGTTCCCGTCAAGAAATGAGCTGATTTTGTCCGCAAGCAGCGACCATGGCGGTGGCACCGTCCGCCGCTCCAGCCGCCATGGCCTCGAGCCAGGCCGTGAGCCGCTCGGTGGTCACCAGCTTGTCGAGCAGGTCGAGCACGTCGTCATTTCCGACATGCACGCCCGTGAGCGTCTCGGCCTCGATGTCGCGCTCCACCACCATGACGAGCTGGTCGCCCTGATAGAGCCAGAGGGTCCAGCCATGGGGCTCACGCAGACAGATGGGGCGCAGATCGGCCAGGGGAGCCGCGACCACTTGCGCCTTGGCCTGGGCCAGGAGGAGGTTCAGGTCCATCACTGCGCGTCCTTGCTGGCGACCGCGTCCTTGCTGGCGACGAAGCGTCCAGTCACGGGATCACGGTCGCTGTGATCATTGAGCAGCCGAAAGAGCTGGGCGCGGAGCTGGCTGATCTTCTCGGGCTTGCCAGCAGCCTTGGCTCTGGCCACGATCCTCGCGTAGATGCCCTCGGGGTCGTTCTCGTTGCCCTCCATCCTGTCGAGGATGCTGGCCACGGCCTTGCACTCGTCGCAGCAGTAGAGCCGCTTGCGCCCGGCCCTGCCGTCCTGAGAGGGGAGAGTGGTGCCACAGACTGCACAGGGGACGGTTCCATCGACGCACATGCGGACCTCCTTATTTCGTGTACGGAATCATCCCGTATCGAGATAAGCGGTATCCGTCAAGGGCAGGGGTCGCATTTGGCCATCGACCCCGCCTGGAGCCCTACCTGTGCCGCCAGACCCATTCCCGCGCAGACCGGATCACCGGCTGGCTCGGCCAGGCGTCCATGGTGTCCTCGGGCACCCTGACCCTTCTCAGGGCCTCCTCGTGATCGAGCCTGTCCAGCCGCCGCAGGATGGCGTAGGCCACCGACGCCGACCTGGACAGCCCGGCCTTGCAGTGGATGAGCACGTCCCCCTTCTTCAGGGCGTGGAACACGAACGGCCAGGTGGTGTCCAGCAGGCCAAGCTGGATGGGGATGTCGTCGCTGATCCGCCAGGACAGCTCGCGCCTGGTGGTGACCAGACGACTCGATCCGTACAGATCCACCACCGCCAGCCAGCTATAATTGTCGCGAGCCAGCTCGGAGCCGACCCACAACCCAGGGCGCACCTCGCGCAGCAGCACGTCGTTGTCCACGTCCCACTCGAACCGCTCCCATCGGGGCCAGGTGGGCTCGGAGCTGGGCCTGAGTTCCGCCATCACCTGGCCCGTCGCTGTCTCCGCAGTTCGTCCATGACGGGCATGAGGGTCATACCGATGGCCGCGCCGCGAACCATTGGTTCGATGCTCGTCTCGAAGCTCCCGATCCGATCCATCTGCGCGTTGGTGCGGGCGACCTCGCCTGGGAATGGATCTTCGAAGACCTCATCCCTCGCGCCCGGCATGGAGCCTGGGTTGCGGAGCCACCACTCGCGCTGCTCGAGCACCAGCTTGATCGAGAGCACCTCCTCGGGAGGGGGAAGCTCGAAGTCGAAGGCCAGCACGGGCATAGCGCGACTGCTGCGGAACCCACGGAGCCTGTCGTCCAGGCCGACCGCGACCGTCTCCTGGCGACGAGTCTGTACGAAACACTTGCGGTGGGCGAGCCGGTAGCGCCGCCCGGTGCCGCCGCCACGCACCGTCATGGTGCCGCCCGTGCGCTGCCACTCGGCCCACTGATCGGGCGTCGAGAAGGCCCGCAGCACCTCACTGGCCAAGCTCTCGGGACAGTCGCCCCCACCGCTGCCTCGCCTGGGAGCGGGGGTGGTGATGGCCTTGTCGGCCTCCACCGGCACCAAATCGGTGGGCTCATCGCACCGCTTCGGCTGAGTGCTGTCCCAGGTGGCCACCACCTTGTCCCCGCACATAGCCACGGAGAGCAGCGCACGCGGGGGCTGGACCTGGCCACAGGAACCATGGGGCGCTCCCCAGGTGCCAAACAGCAGGTTCCCGGCCCACTCGATGCTGGTGTTCAGCACCAGCTCGCCGCCCTCGGAGCCGAAGCCCTCGAGCATGTCGATGTAGCCATTCTCACGAGCGTTCTTCATCAGCAGCTCGAGCTGCTCGCGCTCGTAGGGAGTCGGGTCCTTCACCACCAGCTTGCAGACGGTGTCCTCGATGCGCTCGAGCTGGAAGTCACCGCAGGCGCTCGGCCTGTACCAACGGGTCAGAGTCATGGTTCATCCTCGCCCAGGTTGGGCTCACTGGGTTCCAAGTCGAGATCGGGGACGACAACCGGGTAGTCCCCTTCACCGCTGTCCACCTCGCCCATCAGCTTCGCGGCCTGGGCGTCGTAGCGATCAGCAGCGGCGTCGTCACCCCGCTCTCGGGCCGTGGTGGCGGCCTGCACGGCCACCTCGTAGGCGCGCACCTTGGCGGTCTTCAGACGGTGCGCGGCCTGGGCCGTCTCTGCGGTCTGCTTATCGACCATGAAGCCACGCAGCGCCGCCACGCCCTGCTCGAGCAGGGAGCTGGTCAGGTCACCCGTGCCGACGCCCAAGGGGACGCCCATGGCGTTGGGGAAACCCTCCTCGAAGTCCTCGTCCATGTCGTTGTCCGTACCCTCGAACCCGCCAGGATTCGACATCATCAGACCGCGCCGACCGTTCCGACCGCGTGGAGACGGGACAGCACCGTCGCAGATACCCAACAGCTCACGATGCAGACGGCTGGCCTGCTCGAGCTTGCGGAGGGTGGCGGCGGGATCGTTCTCCAGGTCTTCCAGTAGCCGCTCGGTGAGCGCCTTGGCGGCAGCGACGGCGATGGCCTTTGGGCTGGGCTTGGGCTCGTCCTGGTGTCGCTCGTAGCGGTCCTTGGACTCCACAAGTTCCAATTCGGACTTCCCTGGGTAATCAGCACTCATGCCTCGGAACCCTCGACCGGAACCTCGGTGGCCCTGAAACCATCATAGCCATCGGAATCCTTTACCTGCCTCACGACGTAGACCATGGGCACCGTGATGGGCTGACCGCTCTTGGCTCTGCCCGTGATCTCGAAGCCCTGGGGGGCGTCGTTGGGCAGCGTGATCTTGACCAGCAGATCGGTCTTCTCTTGGATGATGCTCGACCAGCGCCGCAGCGTCTCGAGGGTCGGCACGAAGGGCCGCGTCCTCCGCATTCCGCCATGACTGGGCAGGTAGTTGTAGACGTTGCCCAGACAGATTTCCAGCATCCTGGCGAAGTCTGCCTTGCTGTGGACCCAGCCGTTGGACTGGAGCGCGTCGTACAGCGCCTCGGTCGGGAGTGAGACGGTCTTCGAGGTGCTCATCAGCTCTCCAATGGAGTCTGTGCCATACCCTGGTGGAGCGATTCGTTCAGATCGTCCAGGGCGGCGGGGTTCAGGGCGTCCTGGCGAAGCACCAGATGAACGCTCGGTGCCAGACCGGCGACGGTGAGTTCACGCTTGATCGGTTTGTTGTCGGAACCGAACAGGACCGCGCCCTTCGGCTTCAGCAGTCCAGGCGGAAACGGAAGCAGCAGGCGCATGTACTCGTTCCCGTTTTGGTCAATCGCCAGATCGACGCTCGCGCCCACACCCATGACCGGGAGGTCGATAGCCACATAGTCCGTAGGATCGCGGCTGGTGACGACCAGCGCGTTCAGCTCGTCAGGAGCCAAGGTCATGTGGAGCAGGTTTTCTCGGTCTGTCTGTGGCATGATCCACCTCGGGAGGACTCCGTATCAGGATGAGTGATAGCAGGCAAGGATGTAAAGGCTATTCCTCTGCGTCACCATCGGCAGCGAAGGCGCGCATGGCCAGCTCCGTCTCTGGCCAGGTCGGTGCGACCAGGGCTCTCACCCAGGCCGCGAACAGCCGATCCGTCAGATCCACCGACTCTTGGAGCATCATCATGTGCTCGAATGCCGCGCTCTCGCCGTCGATGTCCCAGGCCGTCACGGGCCCGGTCCTCACCGTGTCCGCGAACTCGCCACGGAGGCCCACGAACCAGCCGCTGTCGTCACCCTCGCCTTCCCTGGCGACGTACAGGCGCAGCTCACAGGGGTTGGCCCCCGCCACGATGGCCGTCTCGATGCCAGGGAAGCCCGCCACGTCGGGGCCAGACATGGACGCCTTGCCGCTGCCCTCGCCCCCGTAGCGTTGCAGCACCAGGCGGTCGTCCAGCGTCACGACGAGATCGTCCACCCTGCGGTCCTGCTGTCCGCACCAGGCCAACCACAGCAGCCACCGCTCCACGTCGTCCATCAGCGGGCGCGAGAGGTTGACCATGCTGGAGTCGTAGGTCGCGACCGGAAGCTCCTCGGGGAAGACGATCTCCCGGTCGAACATGCCCGCCATGGTGCGTGACCACGGCTGATCGTAGAAGGCCATGGCCAGGTCGCGTGGGAGCCCCATCAGAGGATTCCAGACCACGGGCACCAGGCCGAAGGTCTGCTGGAACAGCTTGCGGAACGCCTCGTTCTGCGTGCCGGTGGGACGACCGAAGCAGATCATGCCCGTTTGCAGGTTCCAGGCCACGTCGGCCAGCGTGGTCTTGGGCAGCGACCGACGCGACAGCTCGTGCTCGGCCAGCTCCCGCAGCTCTGCCTTGACCGCTCGTGGGCACCGCTCGCGGTCGTTCTCCTTGCACCAGGCCCGCACCCGCTGATCCACCGTCGCCTTGAGCAGCCCGCTGGGCGCAGAGCGCACGTCGCGCCGATACGAGAACCAGGCCCAGCCGTCAGGCAGGCTCCAGCGGTTGATGTCCTCCGAGAAGTCGTCGTCCAGAAGGTTGTCCTGAAGGACCCAGCCGGCGCGGATACCACCGACCTCCATCTGCTCCGAGAATCTCCATCGGTTCAGGGATTCCTCGATCTCGCCGCTGGTCAGCGGTCGTCCACCGACGATGGCGTAGCGACGGAAGCTCATCTTTCCAGAGAAAATCGCCATGAAGACTCCATGCGTGTTTGTAGTACGTCCCGTATGCAAGAACGCAAGAGATTGCAAGCGGACGACATGACTGGTACGATCTGCGTCGGAGATCCCGTCACCATGGCCAGACCTGTATGCTCGAGACTGACCGTTCATGCCGACCCAGGCACCGATCCGTGGGTCGTGCGCCAGGCGGACGCGCAGCGGATCGCGTGCATGTTGGCCAAGGACGTGATCGTCGAGTACCACCCGCGCAGCGCCATCCAGCGCGTGTGGTCGACGCGGCACGGCGGCGCTCCGCTCCCGGTCCCCGAGCACTCGTTCCGGGCCTGGAGCCGCGACGGTCGGGCCGTGCTGTTCGTGGACCGCTCCGAGACGTACCAGAGCGCCCTGTGGCTGCTGCTGCACGAGCTGGCCCACCTGGACCTGATGGGAAGCCCCCTGCTGACCAAGGCGTACCGCTCCATCGCCAAGCCGAAGGGCTACCTGTCCAGCGACATCGCCCACGAGTCCCATCCCGAAGAACAGCTCGCCAATCTGGTGGCGACCAGAGTGCTCGGCCTGATCGGTCACGATCCCTTCGCCTACGACCGCCTGTGGTGGCGACGGAACCGTGGAGAGCGTATCAGTGGGAGCGCATGTGTCGCGTGTGGAGCTTGATCGTGGAACGTGATCCCAGGTACAGCATGAAGTCGAGGGTCAAGGTCGGTGACACCGGGCTGGGAGCCTCCCTCATCGGTGGCCTGCTGATCGCTACGGTCGGCGTCCTCCTGGTCGTCAACGGAGCCCCCGAGAAGCTGAAGAAGCTGAAGCAGAGCAGGAGCTGAGTATGGTGAAGCCACTATGGGCGACCACGAGGGTAGGGATGCTGCACAAAGCGGTCTTTGCTCTGATCGGTATCCTCCTGCTCCCTGCCGGTGCCTGGATATTCCGGGTAGACCGAAACGTGCGAGTCGTCCCTATCAACGTCGAGAAGATCGAGGAGCTGGACGACAAGTGCGTCACCAAGGCCGACGTGGAGGGGCTCTCGACCCTGACCCTCCAGGCCGCGCTGCTCGAGCAGGATCTGAAAAACCTCCATGTCTCCATCACGGATCTCCAGATCATGGTGCGAGACATCCTACTTCGTCGTCAAATCGACGAGCCCCGAGAACAACCATGAAGCTCATCGCACGTTTCTGCGAGATCACCATCATCGCCGTCTTGGTGACCATCACCATGATCGCCGTCCACGGCTTCGCGTTCGACCAGACGGAGAGCGCGAGCCCACAACACGAGATCGTCTCCTCCACACAGCTCACGGACCATCGAATCGAGGTCTTCGCTATGTCGAGCAGTCTGGACGATCTCCAGATGGAGCTGATCCAAGCCTATCCCGACGCGCTCGAGATCGATCCGTGCTCGTCTTGTTCCGACTCCAGGCCAAGACGCGGATCTTCACAGCAGTGATCGACTCGTAGGTCAGCGCCAGCACGCCGACGAGGCCGAACCCGTGGACCCAGCTCGGCCAGGTGGCCGACGACGGATCGTCGCACAGCGCCATGCCGAGCATGGACGAAAGCCACAGCGCGCCCCAAACCGACGCCAGACCGCTCGAGAGCCTCACCAGCCCTGCCAGGCGTTCCAACGACTGCGGCTTGGCTGCGTGTCCCTGGACCCACTCCAGCAGCGGCAGACCCACGAAGATGATCCCCATGATCATAAACATGGCGTCCGTGATCACCGGGACGAACAGCCGCCAACCATGGATTCGCCAGAACCTCTGCTCGAGCAGCTTGTTGCCCCCCCGGTAGCCCATCATGCTCGAAGCAGAGATCATACCAGCGAAGTAGGCGAGGCGCGAGGCGACGTACCAGGAGAGCGCGGCGACGATCCAGGCGGTGGTGGTCACGACTACTTCTCGTTCCTGCCGAGCACGCCACGGGCGGCGCGTTCGTGGGCGCGGGCCTTGATGTAGTCCAGGGCTTCGTTGAGCATCCGCAGCACCTCGGCGTTCTCGGGGCACTCGAACGGCCCAGCCTGGAAGCACTCGTAGCGGTGGATGAGGATGGCCAGCAGCGCACCGTCCAGGGTGCCTGGGGTTGAGTCGGAAGCATTGCGGGGACCACGCTGGAACTGCACTTTCCCTGCGTTGAGCCTCTGACCTTCTTCCCACGGGATCGCGCCAAGACGCCTGTCTCCAACCGCCTCGCGCTCATCGTCTCGAAGGTTCAGAGCAACCGCGTCCTCCTTCGTGATCTTACGCTTGAGCCAATACTCGTGATGCGCTCCATTGACAGGATGTGGTTGGTCCGCGACCAGAACCAGACACAGCTCGGTCAGGCCCAGGCCGTCATGGTGATGCTTCAGCTTGATCATCGTCGTCTCCTCTGCGCCAGCCTCCTGGCGCTCTCTCTGTCGTTGACGGGTTTTTCGGTACGCATGACGGCCCAACCTGGCTCGACCTCCTGAGCCCATCCGCCAGCGAACCACCAGAACACACGCACATTCGGGATGATGTTCCCATCGGAGCCCCGCTTGTGCTGGAGGTGTCCCCAGAACCAGCGGTCGTCCTTGTGGACCTCGACACTCTCACCGATCTCGAGCGGTTTTTCGTTCAACGTCAGGTGTCCTGTGGAGTCCTGCTCCACTCTCGAGACGACGTTCATCGTGGCATCCCATCGCACGAGCTGCGGTCGGGGAGTACGCTCCCGATCAAGAGGATCGGGATCAGGACCGGCGACCACAGGATCGGGTGCCGGATCACGCTGTCCAGCAGGAAGGCTCCGACGTAGTAGCCAGGTCCGAAGATGGCCGTGGCGACCTCCTCTCGCACGGTGGCCGCCAGACAGCTCCCGCTGCTGAACGGGCGCGGCTCCCGAGCACAGGTCGGTTCGACCCCAGGGGCTGGCGCTGCGCCCTGCTCCATGGTCGTGGCGCTCGTCCACCACCAGTGGCCGCCGTCGAAGTCTGGACCCGCGTAGCGGGGGTAGCGGGTCGTTGACCTGCTGGAGCTACAGCTACGCATCTTCGGCCTTCTTGGTCCCCGGCACGCTCTCGAGCAGATCGATAGCCCACTGCGGGAGAGCCCGATAAGTGTCGAAGTGGCAGAAGTCGCACCCCTGCATCCCCTGCTCGCTCCACTCGACCGCGAGCTGATCTCCCTTGCTCGCCTCTGTCAGCAAGCGGTTGATCTCCCGCTCGAAGGTGATGTCGGTGTAGAGCAGGCCGTAGCGGTCGATGTACTCCGCGTCGTAGCCCTCGAGCTTGACCTCGATGTGGTAGTAATAACCACCTTCGAGAGCGTACCTGCCAGCGGCGCTGGGAAACAGCCCGCTGGGCAGGCGGCGGGGGGCCACCCTCACCCACGAACGCTCCACCAGCCAGACGGTCGCGTCGAACTCGATCTTGCCGTCCCTCACGGCACGGATGCACTCTCGACCGGCACCGTACCTCACACGCCTGGCCAGCGGCACATCGTTGGCGTCCACTCGCGTAGCCCACAGGCAGCTATCGTCTTCGTAGGCGGCCACCGTCCCCTGCGTCAGCATAGTCTGGATCTCTCGACCGTTCAGCTCGACACCTCGAGACGCCTTGGGCCTCTCGTCCGCAAACCGCTTCGCCTTGGCGAGCTGCTTTTCATGCGACGCCACCATCACGACCTCCTATCGAATCTTGTCCACGGTCCAATCCTTGGG
>CALDOK010000470.1 GCA_937912125.1 uncultured Pseudomonadota bacterium | reverse complement strand
GGTCGACGCGTGGCGCGCTGCTTGCGAGGCCCCCCCGAGCCCGGCGCCGGACGCCGCTGGCAGCCAGGTGCCGTCACCTTGAGCCTCTCACCGTGGTCGACGCTCGGCCTGGCCTTGGTCCTCGCTTCGGGTTGTGCCGGCCCCTCAAAGTCCGCACCACCGGTGGCGGAAGCCGCCGAGCCGCCACCCCCGCCGGCCGCACCTCCCCAGCCACCGACCGCGACCGAGGAGGCGCCGGTGGCAGACATGGTCCTTCAGCCCGAGCTGGTTTTGCTCGGCTTCAGCTATCGCTACGAGTCTCCCCGCCTGGCCCTCGGGGTCGAGACCACCGACATCCACGGGGAGCTGCGTGATGACGACCTGCAGCTGGACTACCGCGCGCGTGTGTTCCGCGATGGGAGCGTCTGCGCGCTGGCCTGGTCCGGCCTGGTCACCGACGTTGAAAAGGCGGGCTGGTTGTCGGTGCTGCAGAACCCACCCAGCGTGAAGTCATCTCTGGGACGTGGCGCCGGCAAGCGCGTGCTCACCGTGCGCACCGAGGCTGGCGAGCAGCGTCACCACGTAGACACCAGCGGGCCGCTGGGTGAGCTGCTGCTCGACCTGAAGAACCGGGGAACGTGCCTGTGAACCCTTGGATTGGATCCCCGAGGGAGCTGCTGTTGGCCGCCATGGTCCTCTCCCTGCTGGGCTGCGGTGGCCGCTACTCCGTGGACCCTGGCGACGATGTCCTGGTGGTCGCTGGCCACGAGTGCGACACCTACGCCATCACCGAGACCATCAGCCGCAAGCTCGGCCACGAGGTCACCACCAGCGATGACCGTGGCACCTTCTCCCTCGCGGATAGGCCCCGCTTCTCGATCCCTCTGCTGGCCCAGGTCGAGACCACCGTGACCCTCTCCAAGCCTGGCTTCACCGTGTTCCACGGTCCTGTCGAGGGGCCCAACGCCCACGGCGCGGGGGCGTCGGTCGACCACCAAGGGCGCTTCACCCTGCGGCCGACCACCAGCTTCGAGGACGAACGCCTGAACCTGTGGCTCGCGCTCCGCGGCAGTGACGGTGTCTGCGACCAGGTCTCGGGGGCGGAGTGCGCGTTGCTCGACGAGCACGCTGCGGCCCGTCGTGCCTATCTGCTCGAGCACTACCCCGAGCAGGTGGCGGCCGCCGAACGGGCGATCTCGAACCCTCCGTTTCACATCCTGGCTCCCTCGTGGCCCACCGTGGCTGGGGGTGGCAAGCGTCTGTTGGCCGTCTCCGCGTTGTCCGGCGGCGGCCTGGCTGCGGTGCAAGAGGTCGGCGACAGCGGGCGTGAGCTGGTCTTCTTGGGCGCTGACATGAGCGCGCAGCGACCTCTCCCGCTGCAGGACGCCGGCACCATCGCGGCCATGTCCATGGGCGGCGACGGCGTGCTGTCGGTCTACGACCAAGGCGCGATCCTGCGCTTCCACGCCGATGGCACGCAGCTCGAACGCGTGGCCCTCGAGGATGATCCCGGTCGCCTGGTGACCTCCATGGCCAGCGTTCCTCGTGGGATCCTGCTGGCGGTGGAGGACTCCCAGGTGGGCGCTGGCTCCACGGACGCCCACCAGCTCCGTCTGTACGCCCTCGACGGTAGCCTGCTTGAAGCTCGGGATCTGCCCAGCGAGGTCCAGCACCTGCTGCGGATCGGCGCCGCCCCCGACGGCGCGCTGCTGCTCCACTGCGCCATGGATCGGCCCGTCGATCTCGACCTCGAGCTGGGGGGCATGAAGAAGCACAACCCAGCGCCCAGGGCGTTGCTGCGCCTGTCGGCGTGGGGCGAGCCCCCACGGGAGCTGGTGGAGGGCGTGGACGCGGTGGTCTTCGACGGCGACCAGCTCTGGGCCTACGCCCGCGATCTTTACCCGGTGCTGGAACAACGGGCGGTCCACATGGGCTTCCTCCAGGCGCTGCGGCAGACCCTGTTCAGGCTGTCCTGGGAAGGTGAGATCCTGGAGCAGCGCGACGTCAGCGACGCCCGCATCGGGTCGCACGAGCTGATGTTCGCCGAGCCTGGTGCAGGCGACCTGCTCTTGTTCGTGGGCGGGCAGGGGCTGGGTACAGGCCACGACCTGGTGGCGATCGAGCGTTGAGCGGCGACCTGTCCTTGGCGAGAACTCCTTCCCCTACTCGTAGATCCAGCGCCCCCAGGCCTCCCGATCCAGGCTCTCCATGACAGGCTGCAGGGCGCCGAAGGTCCCGAAGGCACGGATCTCGCCTTCCAGCTCGACCGAGCGCTGCGCTCCGGAGCCATCGAAGGCCGAGAGCACGTAGACCTGGGCCTGTGGAACGCCCTGGCCTCCGGTCAGCAGCCCACCGGGCCCAGGCATGGTCCCTTCCACTCGAGCGGGAAGTTCGAAGAACCCGACCTCGTCCAGCTTCTCGCGGATTCTGCGCAGGGCGTCCGCGGAGAGCACATCACGGTCGGGCTCGTAGGCGGACTTTGGCGCCTGCGGTGTCAGCTCGCCGCCGGGCACCTGCACGAGCCATCGTCCATCGTCCATGAACCGCTCGAGGTGGCCGGTGTCTCGGTAGAACACCTGCAGCACGGTGTGCGGGGGGAGTTCCGGTACCTCGTGCAGGGGGCTCGACCGGGCTGGTTCCACAGCGATCTCCTGGGGAGCGGAGGCCACAGGGGGGCTGGTCGCGGAATGGGGCGGGTCACCGCAGCCTGCGGTGATGAACAACCAGAGCAGAGGGAGGAACGGCATCAGATCGATCGGAGATGTTCGTTGTCCAGTGAAGGACCGAGCTGTCTGGCCATGACGGGCATCGCTCCCATGAGCACGAGGACATTCTGGATGGATGGGGTACGGCAGTCAAGAACCGGCCCCTTCTGCGCCGTGCCGTTGTGAACGAGACGCTGGTCGATGACGCCGGTGGCGGCGTGCCGTGTTTTCCCTGTCACGGCCCCAGCTGGGCGTAGGTCTGCAACGCCTCTTTCACTGCGGTCACTGCTTCGTTCGACGTGTTCTCGACCACGATCTGGTGGTGGCGAGCCCCGTCGGTGAGCTCGACTTCCTCCCGGCTTCCGCCCATGGTCGCCCGCGCGGGATCGGTGATGTGCTCGGTGAGAGTGAAGAGCTCCTCCACCGGAATCTTCCTCCACAGACGCCACCGCTCCCAGGCACTGAGCCGGTGCGAGGGCTCAGCGGGATAGGGAGCGCTCCAGATCTCGCCCTTGGGGCAGTGCTCAACGTTGCGAGCGTGAAAGACCTCGCCCGACTCGGCGACGCGAACACGCCAGTTGCCCACGCAGGTCTGCGCGTGGGAGATGTGGCGGAACTCGATCTCCATGGCTGCTTGCTCGGAGTGGGCGTCCCCAGCGCAGGCCACCTGGAGTGGGAGCAGGAGTAAGCACACGACTGGTCGATACGAGATCATTGCGCACACCAGGTCTACAGGGTGTCGGGGACGTTATGCGGCCCAGCTCTCCCAGAGGAGACGTTGTTTCGGGGAAAAGACTAACAACCGGCGAGCCGTGCAGGCACGTGCTCGCCGAGGACCATGCGGTCCAGCGGGCCCTCGCTGATTTCGATGAGGCGGTCATCGATATCAGCGGGGAACCTCGATCCGCGCCCAGCTCGGTGCGTGACCCACTCGCTGTGGTCGGTGGTGGCTCCCTTCAGGCGACCACGGCGGGTGGGGTGCGATCTCTCCTACCGGCCTGGTCCGGCGGCGCGCGGGCAGCCGCGCACTCGAGGCCAAGCGCCCACCAGCGATACTCGGCAG
>CALDOK010000469.1 GCA_937912125.1 uncultured Pseudomonadota bacterium | reverse complement strand
TAGACGACCGTCCAGCCCCTCCCGGGGCTGAACGAGGGGGAGTTGACGCGTCAAGCGTCAAAGCATGATAAAACATGAGCAGTGCTCCGCCACCCCTTCCCCGGGGTGCGTCCACCCCTCCGCTTCCGAGCCCTGCCATGACCACCGCCATCGATCCATTCCATCCCCTCCTGCGCCTGATGGACCGCTACCGCCAGGAGGTGCATCACCTGCGCCCGGCGGCGCCAGAGGGGTCCTTCCAGGAGGTCGAGGAGCACCTGGGCCAGGAACTTCCCCCCAGCCTCACGGCCTTCCTGGCCCGCTGGAACGGCGCGGTGTTGTTCAGGGGCGTGCTGCGGCTGCGCAGCTCGGCGGAGCTGGCGCCGGCGCACCAGGAACACCCCAACGTGATCCTGTACGCCGACGGCCCCCGGGAAGGCGACCGCTGGGGCTTCGTCAAGAGCGACTCGGGGCACGTCTTCGGCCGTTGGCTCGAGGACGCCGAGGGTGGCTGCTCCCTGGAGCCCCAATACCTCACCTACCACCGCTGGCTGATGGGCATGCTGCAGATCCTGGAGCAGGCCCCCAAGAGCGACGAGCAGCGGGAAGAGCTCCGCCTCACCTGCGATCCTCAGAACCCGTTCCTGCTGCTGCGCCGAGCTGAGTCGCTGATCGCAGCGGGTGCCCCCGACAAGGCCACCGCCTGCCTGCGCCAGGCCACCGTGTCCGACCCCGCCCTGCTGCCCGCGTGGCAGCGCCTGGGCGACGTGCTGTCGGGCGAGTCCTCCGGCGAGGCGCGCTTCGCCTACATCAAGGCGCTGCGGGCGGTGCGGCTGCCCGTACCCTACCCTGGCGCCCCCACCGCAGACCCAGATCTCATCACCTCCCTGAGCGCCCTGTTCCAAGCCGACGACCCCGGCTGGGAGCGGGAGCTGCGCGACCTGCTGCAGGAGCGGGTCACCGACGCCCGCTCGCCCGAGGCGTTGGCGCTGGTGGAGGCGGCGGGCCTGGCCTACGCCCAGGTGTTCCTCACCCGCGGCGACCGCCAAGAGGCGGCGCAGGCTCTGCGAGAGCTGGTCAAGCGCGGCCGCGCCTTCGCCTGCCAGGGCCTGTTTCCCGAGCTCCGGCTGCTGCTGGCTCGACTCGATACCGAGCTGGGATGGCACAACCAGGCCGAAGAGAGCCTGCGCCCCCTCGAGCATCAGCAGGACCCGCTGGTGCAGGCCAGGGCGCGCCTGGCCCTGGGCCGCATCGTCGTGGCGAGGCAGGAGCCCTGGGCCGAAGAGATCCTGGACGAGGCCCTGCTGGGCCTGCAGGACCAGGAAGACCAGAGCCAGGCCTGGCTGCTGCTGGCCGAGCGCCACCTGCTCCTGGACCGCCCGGAGGCGGCCGCGAGCTGCCTGGAGCAGGCCCGCCAGCTGCTGCACAGCACCGGACACCAGGGCCAGCGGGCGCTGCTGGCCATGCTGGAGGGCGACCTGAACCGCCAGCAGGGCCGGCTGTCCCAAGCGCGCGAGGCCTACAGCGAGGCCGAGCAGCTGGCCAAGAAGATCCTGGACCAAGAGCTGGGTTGGCGCTTGGCGTTGCGGGCGGGTGACATGGCCGCCCTGGACGGAGAGCTGGAGCAGGCCCGCGCCGCCTGGCAGGGTGCCGAGGCAGGCTTCGGCCGGCTCAACCTTCCCATCCGCCGGGGCTGGGCCCTGCTGCGCCTGGGGCGGGCGGGCGACCGCGAGGCCATGCGCCTGGCCAGCGAAGCCTTCAGAGCCGCCGACCTGGCGGCCGGTGTCGCCGCCGTGGACGCCGCGCGCAAGCGCCCCCACGACAGCCTCGACTGGCACATCGACCGGGCCAGCGATCACGCCCGGGTGCGCGCCGAGGCCCAGCGCGCCAAGCCGCCCCTCGAGCGCGCCGACGCCGATCGCCCCGAGCGACGCCTGGGCGCCCACCAGGTGGCCGTGGCCGCCTGCGACGCTCGGGTGGTGCAGGCCCTGGCCCTGGAGATCAACCAGACGGCCAGGGGCCTCGAGTCCGCCACCCTGCGCTCCGGCGACCCTCGTCTGGCCCGCTACGTGGCGGCCCTGGACCTGTTGGCACACCACCGCAGCTACGAGGCAGCCCAGGCGCTGCTCGAGCACCTGGCCACCGCCTTCATCCCCGGGCTGCCCGGTCGCGCCCTCGAGAGCGCGCTGGCCCGATCCCCCAACGCCGCGCTGGTGGACGGCCTGCTGGAGACCCTCGAGCAGGCTGCCGATCCCGTGGCCGTCTCCCGTGCCGCCGAGGTGCTGGGCTGGCGACGGGAGCGAGCCGCCACCGGCCGCCTGCTGCAGCTGTCCAGGGACGAGAGCGCCAAGGGTGTTCAGCGTGCCGCCATCATGGCCCTGGGCAGGACGGGCTGCGCACGGGCCATCGACGACATCGCTGCCGCCCTGGATGTACCCGAGCTGGGCGAGGCGGCCTCCATCGCCCTGCTGCTGCTCGGCGATCGCCGGGGAGTGAACTACCACGCCCAGCTGCTGGGCCGTGGCGACGCCACCCGCGGCGCCTCCCCCGGCGAGATCGTCGGTCGCTACGGCGATCCATCGTTCCTGCTGCTGCTCAAGGGCTCCGTGGCCAGGGACGAGGAGGTCGCCCGCGGCGCCCTCACCGGCCTGGGCTACCTGGGCGACCCACGCGCCGTCGAGCTGCTGGTGGACAGCACCGCCCGGCCCGAGGCCAGGGTGGCCGCCGTGGCGTCCAGCGCCCTCGAGATCCTCACCGGCCACCACGAACACCCCGAGGTGCCCGATCTGCGCCAGCGCTGGAAACGAGCCTGGGCTCGCATGGAGAAGGCCTTCATCCCAGGCGTCCGCTACCGCTACGGCCGCAAGCTCGATCCGGGCGTGCTCATCCATCGCCTGGCCGCCGACGATCTGCTCACTCGCCGCTCGGCCTATGACGAGCTGGTCATCACCACGGGCCAGGCCATGCCCTTCGACGCCGACGGTGCCTGGCGGCTGCAGGTCCACCACCGCCTGGCCTGGGAGCGCTGGTGGCTCGAGCACCGCGACGCCTACACCTCGGGCAGCTGGACCTTCCACGGCGACGTGGTGAGCTAGCAGGCTCCCAAGGGACCGCGCGGAGGCGACGCGGGGCACCGAGGCCACGCCGCCCACACGGCGCCGCGACGCTGGGCCACTCCACGCACTCAGGCCCCTGGCTGCGACGGTTCCTCGTCGTCGGGGGGCGCTGGCGCGATGGGCAAGGGCAAGCCCAGCGGGAGCTGGGGCGAGGGCTCCAGGCCATCGAGACGGGCCGCGCGGGGGGCCGACACGGCCTCCAGGTCCGGGTTCGTGAACTCCTCGGGATCGCCCAGGGGCACGTCGCTCAAGGACTCGAAGGCTCCCGGCGGCAGATCGTGCTGCAGCAAGCCCTGCAGCGCGATGCCCGCGCTCTCCATGCCCTCGCGCTGCAGCATTCGAATCTGCCGCTGCATCAGCTGGACCAGCCGACGGCTCTGCTTGAGATCCGCCCGCAGCGCCTCGTTGTGCCTGGCCATCGCGGTGAACTGCTCGACCGCCTCGTTCTGGCCCGGTGCCAGCAGCTGCTGCAGCTCGATGAGCTGGTTGCGGAAGTAGTCGCGCTCGCTCGAGACGGCCCTGAAGCGGGCGCGCAGCTCGTACTCGCTGGACTCCATCAGGATCTGCTCGAGCTCGATCACGCGCGCGCTAAGGTGCTCCTCGCTCTTTCGCAGCTGGTTGATCACGTGCAGGTTGACCACCAGGCGGCGGTGCAGCTGCTTGAGCTCCGCCTGCCCGTCCTGCAAGAAGCGGTCGATCTCAGGCAGGGCCTCGCGGGCCAGCTCGGGACGGCGCCCCAAGGGCAGGTGGCGATGGGCCAGGGAGAGCAGCTCCACCGAGCGCAGCTCGTGTTCTTCGAGCTCACGGCGCACGATGCCGAGCTGTGCCGCCAGCATGCTCGCCCGAGCCCGATGCCGCTGCAGCAGCGCGAGCCAGATCACGCTGATGACCATGACGCCGACCAGGGCCGACAGCAGCAGGTCCAGGAGAGGTTCCAAGCGGGCTCACACGGCAGGGTTGGGGAAGGCGCAGCACCCCGAGGGGGACTCCCCCCAGCCTACCACCCCCACGGGACTCCGATCACACGATGCGGAGCTTGTAGGGGTTCTGATCCTTCTTGGCGGCTGCTGACTCGAGCGCTTCCTCGGCCTTCGAGAGCCACTCCACGAAGACCGCATTGCCCGGCTCGAACTGCATAGCGAAGCGCATCTGCATCACTGAGCCGCGGAAGTCGCCGTCGCCCCAGCACTTGAGCGCCATCTTGAAGTACTTCTCGCCCTGTGGGGTCGTGGCCGCCAGCTCGGGGTTGTTCTTCGCCGCGGCTTCCTTGTCGGCCTTGGAGCGGCCGTCGGCGCTCAGGCGCAGGTTTCCCTCGGCCAGCCCCATGTCGTAGCGCGCACGGATGTCGGGATCCTTGAGGTTGCGGTAGGCCTCGTTGGCCAGACGGAAGATGTCGTTGGCCTTGCTCTTGAGGTCCTCGTCGTCGATGCGGGCCAAGCGGTCGGGGTGCAGCTTGCGCGACACCGTGCGGAAGGCGGGGTCGACATCGGCCTGAGGGACGTCCCGCTCGAGCAGGAGGATCTTGTAGTAGTCGAGCTCCTCGAGCAGCTCGTGGAGAGTCTCGATCTCAACACGGGTCTTGATCATGGGGTCCATACAGCTGCCTCCATGGGCTCAGTGTAGCACCGGCGGCGCGCGCGGCGCTGCGAGCTACCTGCGATCCAGCTCGATGCGCATGTCGCGCTTGGAGCCGGAGTCGGGGTCCTTGGCGATGACGTGGACGATGCCGTCCGCGTCGATCTCGAAGGTGATCTCTACCCGCACCTCGTGGCGAGGCGCCGGGCGCAAGCCGTCCAAGACGAACTCACCCAGCAGCTCGTTCTGATCGACCTTGCGGGACTCACCCTGGTACACGGTGATCCGCACCTCGGTCTGCTTGTCGAAGGCTGGATGGAAGTACTTGGTCTGCTCGGAGGGAATGGACGAGTTGCGCGGGATGATGGTCTCGACGTAGCCGCCCACGGTGCCGATGCCGAGGGAGCGCGGGGTGACGTCCAGCAGCAGCGGGCCGGAGGGCGCGGGGGCCCCGTCGGGCCCTGGCTCGTGGACTCCACCCAGGCTGTGGGCCTGAATGGCGGCACCCAGAGCGACCACCTCGTTGGGGTTGTGGTCCAGGCTGACAGGGCGCTGGAAGTAGTGCTCGACGGCCTCCTGGACCAGGAACAGCCGCGCCATACCACCCACCAACAGCACATTGTCGATCTGGGAGGTGGACAGCCCAGCCAGCTTGAGGGACTCGTCACAGACCTGGAAGGTGCGCTGCACCAGGGGCATGACCACCTGAGCGTAGGTGAGGCGATCGATGCGGGCCGACAGCACGACGTCGCGACCCTCGGCCGAGCGCGCCACGCCGGGCACGTTGATCTCCACCTCGTTTTCCTCGCCCAGGGCGATCTTGGCCTGCTCGGCGGCCTCGAGCAGCCGCAGCCAGGTGACGCGGTTGTCGCGTACGTTGACCTTCGAGCGCCGCTGGAAGCCCTTGAGGAAGTGGCGCGCCACCGCGGCGTCGTAGTCGTCGCCGCCCAGGAAGGTGTCGCCCGCGGTGCCCTGGACCTCGTAGACGTCGTCCTCGAGGCGCATCACCGAGATGTCGAAGGTGCCGCCACCGAGATCGTAGACCGCCACGTTCTGCTTGAGGCCTTGGCCTACGCCGTAGGCCAGCGCGGCGGCCGTGGGCTCGTTGATGATCCGCAGGCAGTCGATGCCCGCGGCCTTGGCGGCTTCGCGGGTGGCCTGGCGCTGGTGGTCGTTGAAGTAGGCCGGCACCGTGATGACAGCCTGAGAGACCTTCTGCCCCAGAGCTTTCTCGGCGATGTTGCGCATGTGGTCTAGGACGAAGCCCGAGATCTGGGGCACCGTGTACTCGTGATCGCGCACCCGGATCAGCACCTCGCCCGACGCGGACTCCGTGAGCTCGTAGCCCACGTTCAGGGAGAGCCGCTTGACCTCGGCGGAGCGGAAGCGGCGGCCCATGAGCCGCTTGGGTGAGTTGACCGTGCTCTCGGGGGCGTACATCAGCTGCCGCTGGGCACGCCAGCCCACAACCGGCGCCCCGTCGTAGCCGAAGGCCACCACCGAGGGCTGCACGCGACGTCCTTCGTCGTCGGCCAGCACCTGCGCCTGGCCGTCGATGACCGCCGCCACGCAGGAGTACGAGGTTCCGAGATCGATGCCGACAGGGATCGTCATGTCTTGCTCCGTGGCTGATCCGATATCCTATCCCGACCGGCGGCCGTGACGCGCGCGATCACCTCGGCCATCGCGTCGTGGATGTGGCCATTGCTGGCGAGAATCCTGCGTCCTGAGAGCTCGAGCGCGCCGCCTTCCAGGTCGCTCGAGCGGCCACCGGCCTCGTGGATGAGCAGCGCGCCCGCGGCGATATCCCAGGGCTGCAGCCCGAACTCCCAGAACCCGTCGAGCCGACCTTCGGCCACCCAGGCCAGATCCAGGGCCGCGGCGCCGGCCCTGCGCAGCCCCTGGGCCCGCTCCATGAAGGCTTGGAAGTAAGCCAGATAGAACTCCGCGCGCTCCCGCCGATCGTAGGGGAAGCCGCTGGCGAGCAGGGCGTCGTTCAGATCGACGCAGGTGCTGACCGCCAGGCGCTGGCCGTCGGCGGTGGCACCCCGACCCAGCTGGGCGCTGTAGCTCACGGCGCGCACCACGTCGTAGACACAGCCAGCCTCCAGCCGGCCTTCGGCGCGCAGGGCCACGCTGACGCAGTAGGACGGGAAGCCGTGGACGAAGTTGGTGGTCCCATCCAAGGGATCCACGATCCAGCAGGTGGCGGGAAGGGCGGCGTGAGCCGACAGCTCCTCACCCACCACCGGGATGTCGGGCGTCTCGCGCTGCAGCAGCTCGCGGATGGCGTGCTCACAGGCGAGATCCACCTCGGTGACCAGATCCACCGCGCCCTTGTGGCGCAGGCCACGCACCTGGGAGCCGCGGATGATCTCACCCGCCACGCGGGCCGCCCGCTGGGCCAGCGCCCTCACGGCGTGTCCACCACGATGGTCACGGGCCCGTGGTTGAGCAGCGTGATGTCCATGAGCGCCCCGAACTCCCCGCGCTCCACCGGCACGCCCTGCTCCTGCAAGAGCTCACAGAAACGATCGTAGAGCGGCTCGGCTTCATGGGGGGCCGCCGAGCGCACAAAGCTGGGCCGGTTGCCCCGCCTGCAGTCGGCGTAGAGGGTGAACTGGGAGACCACCAGGGCGGCCCCGCCCACGTCGAGCAGGCTGAGGTTCATGCGCCCTTCGGGGTCCTGGAAGATGCGCAGGCGAGCCAGCTTGCCTGCCAGCCAACGGGCCTGCTCGGGGCCATCGTCGGGAGCCACGCCCAGCAACACCAGCAGGCCTTCATCGATGGCCCCGAGCTGCCGCTGGTCGACGCGGACGCTGGCGTGGCGGACCCGCTGCACGAGGGCGCGCATACCGACCCGCCTACTGAGCCGCGCAGGACACCTGAGAGCCGCTGGCGACGCAAGCGACGGTGCCTTCCTGGCGGACCTGCACCACACCCATGGAGCCGTCGATGTGCACGCGACAGGTGACCACACCCTCGAAGCTCTGGCGCGTGGCGTTGACGAACTCGATCTTGTCGCGCCCGTCGAAGCACTCGAGCACGGCCTCTTGGCCCTGGGCCACGAAGCGCACAGTGTAGGGGCCGCCGGTGGCCACCTCGTCGGGGTTGGGCTCGGCCGGAGCCGAGGAGCTGCTGCCGGAGCTGCCCGAACGCGTGGAGCTGCTGCCGGAGCTGCCCGAACGCGTGGAGCTGCCGGAGCTGCTCGAGCCAGAGCTGGCGGCGGCGGGCTTGGGCTGCGCGGGCTTGGGCTGCACGGGCTCGGGCTGCACAGGCTCGGGCTCGGCCGGCGTGTCGGTGTCTTCGCCCTGGGCCGCAGCCTGGGGGTCGGGCTCGGAGGGGGCGTGGACGGTGGTGACCGGATCGGAGCTGTCGGGGCTGTCGCTGAGTACGAACCAGGCGATCCCAGTGATGCCGGCCAGGACCACACCCAACACCACCAGCACCACCAAGCCGATGAGCACGAACTTGCCAACGCCGCCCTTTTTGGGGGCGGGGCCGGGGGCGGGCGCGCTGGGGCCGGAGGCCACAGGGCCAGCGATCACGGGGCCCTGGATGGCGGGCGCCGGGGCGGCCCGGGCAGGGGTCGGGGCCGGCTGGGGACGCGGCGCAGGCGGCGCAGGCTGGGGACGTGGC
>CALDOK010000468.1 GCA_937912125.1 uncultured Pseudomonadota bacterium | reverse complement strand
CTGTCGGCGTCGCTGTCGGCGTCGCTGTCGGCGTCGCTGTCGGCGTCGCTGTCGGTGTCGGTGTCGGTGTCGGTGTCGCCCTCGGGCACCTGGGTGTCGTCCTTGGTGTCGTCACCGCAGGCCAAGACCAGGCTGAGGGGCAGGCAGAGCAGCAGGGCGCGCAGAGACATGGAGGCTCCTCCTCGAGGGCGTTCGAACGCATCCTATCGGAACCGCGCGGCCAGAGGAAACGTCAGCGGCCCTCGGGCGCCACACAGCAGCGGAAGCCCGTGCTGTAGTCGTGGTAGCTGCGGGCGTGGGCCGTGGTGACGTACAGGCAGCCAGTCCCGTTGATGGAGGCGTCGGCGTAGAAGCCACCGCGGAAGGTGCCGTCGCTGTCGGCCACCCATTCGTGCAGGTTGCCGTGCAGGTCGAACACGCCCCAGGCGCTCACGCAGGCGGTGTAGCTGCCCCCCGGCGCCACGGTGCCGGGCTGCTGGTTGATGCCTGGATCGTTCATGTGCGCGGAGTCCCAGATGCCCTCGGAGGTGCCAAAGTAGTCCACCAGGGGATGGGAGCCCGGGTAGTCGTCGTTGCAGGCGCCGCTGACGTAGCTGTCGCCGTAGGGGTAGGTCTGGCCCAGGGGCCCCTGACAGGCGGCCAGCCACTCGTCGCTGGTGCACAGGCGCTTGCCGGCGCGCTGGCAGGCGTCCTCGGCTTCGTCCCCGCTGATGTAGGCCTGAGGCACGGCCCCTTGGCTCACCGCAGCCCGCAGGTCTTCGCCGCTGGCGATGGTGTCGTAGGGGGAGCGAGCCACCCAGCTACCCCCGCTGCGCTGCTCGAGGTGGGCCTCGAAGCGGTCGATGCAGACGCTGCCCTGGATGAGCTCCATGGCCCCAGGGCAGCCGTCGGTGTCGGCGTCGGTGTCGGCGTCGGCGTCGGCGTCGGCGTCGGTGTCCGTGTCCACGTCGCTGTCCGTGTCCACGTCGCTGTCCCCGGGCGTGCCGCTGTGGTCCCTTGGGCGCCAGCCTGGATCGTGGCGCTCCGGGCCCTGTACGCAGGCGAGGATCAGCAGCAGGGTGAGCAAGGACGCCTCCTGTGGTCATCCCCCTATTCCGGCCCGCGGCGTCGCGATAGAGGCCCACCCCATGCGCGCCCTGCCCACCTTGCTGCTCGCCGCTCTCGCCCTGCTGGGGTGGGGGCTGGCTGCGTGGTGGGCCGCCAGCCCTACCCTGCCTGGGCCATGGGCCGTGGCCGCCGCGGGCTGGATGCTCGCTCGGGAAGGCCCCCTGCTGTCCGACCTCGCCGCCAGCCTAGGGCGTGTGTCGGTGGGCTTCACCGCGGCGGCGCTGGCTGGCGTGCTGCTGGGGGCGGCCTCGGCGGCCATCGGTCGCTGGGGGCGGGCCCTGCGACGGCTGCTGGAGCTGCTGCGCCCCATCCCCCCCATCGCCTGGGTGCCCCTGGCCATCCTGTGGTTCGGGCTGGGGGATCCATCGGCCTGGTTCATCGTCTTCCTGGGGGCCTTCTTCCCCATCTACATCCAGGTCACCCTGGCCCTGGCGGACTGTCCGCCCCACTACCTGGAGCTCGCCCGCAGCCTGGGTGCCCGCCCGGGCCTGGTGCTGTGGCGGGTGCGGCTGCCCGCGGCCATGCCCCAGGTGGTGGCCGGCCTGCGCACGGGCCTGGGCCTGGCCTGGACCAGCCTGATCGCCGCCGAGTTGGTCGGCGCCCAGAGCGGGCTGGGCTACCGCATCCAGATGCACCGCCTGGTGCTCGAGACCGAGGGCGTGATGGTGGGTATGCTCTGCATTGGCCTGCTGGGCGCGGCCATGGCCTTGCTGGCCCGGGGGCTCGAGCGCTGGCTGGTCCCCTGGAGCGCGCCGTGATCCGCGCCCGCGGCCTGGCCTACGCCTTCGGGGAGCGCCCTGTGTTCGCCGGAGTGGATCTCGAGGTCCTGGCGGGCGAGGTCTGTGCGGTGGTGGGCCCCTCAGGATGCGGCAAGACCACCCTGCTGCGGGTGCTGGCCGGGCTGCTCGAGCCCAGCGCCGGGAGCCTCGCGCGTCCTGGCGCCGACACCGCCCCCGATGGTGCCCCGCGGCCCGCGGTGGGCGTGGCCTTCCAGGATCCGCGCTTGTTGCCCTGGATGAGTCTGCGGGCCAACCTCGACTTCGCCCTCGAGGCCACCGGCTGCCCCCGGGCGCTGTGGGAGAGCCGCACCGCCCCCTTGCTCGAGCGCGTCGGCCTGGACCAGGCCGGTGCGTTGATGCCCGGCGAGCTGTCCGGCGGCATGGCCCAGCGTGCGGCGCTGGTGCGCGCTCTGGCCATCCGCCCTCGGGTCCTGCTGCTGGACGAGCCCTTCTCGGCCGTGGACCCCCTGCTGCGCGAGGCCCTGCAGGACGACCTGCTCCAGCTGCTGCGGGACACCGGCACCACCGCCGTGCTGGTCACCCACGACGTGGGCGAGGCCCTGTACCTGGCGGACCAGGTGCTGGTGATGGCCCGCGATGGCGGCGCCGCAGCCACGATTCGCGAGCGGGTGGCCGTGGATCTTCCCAGGCCCAGGCAGCCGGAGCTGCGCCACGATCCGCGGCTACTGGCCATGGCGTCGAAGGTGAGAGGGGTGATGCCGCGGCGGCGTTCGCATTAGACGCTCTGTGCCCCTCAGGAGCCCCCCGGACGCATGTCTCCCGCAACCCTGCTCATCGCCCTCGCCGCCTGCTCCACCCCTGCCCCCGAGGCGCCTGTCCTCGGCCCTGGCGGTTCGGCCGGCCCGGGCTCGCCGCTGGCTGGCCTGGACCCCGTGCGCATCGGCTGGCAGACCACCTGGGCCACTCAGGGGCAGCTGGCGCAGATCCTGGCGCGGACCATGCTGCTGCAGGAGCAGGGGATGGAGCCGGCGCTGGTGGGCTTCACCTACGGCGGTCCTCTGAACGAGGGCGCCCTGGCCGGCGAAGTGGACGTGGTGCTCACAGCTGATCAGCCCGCCATCATGCTCTGCGCCAAGAGCCCGGACTGGGCCATCGTCGGCAGGCTGATGTACAACCGCGTGGGCACCTTCGTGCCCTTGGACTCTCCTGCCCAGTCCATGGCGGATCTGGCAGGCAAGACCGTCGCCATCCCCTACGGCGCCGCAGCTCAGCGGGAGACCCTGTGGGCCCTGCGGGAAGCCGGGCTGGACCCCGCCAGCGACGTCACGGCGGTCAACCTGGGCATCCAGGAGCAGGTGGCGCTGGTGGGCGCGGGCGCGAAGGACGGCCGCTGGGGCAGCATCGACGCCGGCTCGGCCTGGGACCCCACCTTCGCCGAGCTCGAGCACAGCGCCGCGGTGCGGGTGCTCGATCAGGGCGTGGTCACCTCGGTGGTGGTGATGCACCGGGACTACCTCACCGCCCACCCCGGGGCCGACGAGCGCTTCCTGGCAGCCCTGGGCGAGGCCTATGCGGCCTACCGCAGCCACCCCGAGCAAGCCGACGCCTGGTTCGTGGAGGCCGCCGGCGTCCAGTTCGATCCCGCGGTGCTGGCCCTGGCCGCCTCGGTGGAGCCCAACCTCGAGCTGGGTGGGCCCATCTCCACGCGGCTGTCCGAGGGCGACCTGGCCGGCATGGAGCGGGCCGCCGCCTTCATGCTGGAGGCGGGCTTGTTGAAGCAACCCGCGGACCTGCGCGCCATGGTGGCGCAGCCTGGCGAGTCAGCCCAGCCAGCGGTCCAGGAGGATGCCCAGGGTGATCAAGGGCAGGTAGGCCACGGTCAGCCGTAGCATCCGCCGAGACCAGCCCGGGTCCACCTCTCGCTCGAGGCCCATCAAGGCCACGGCCATCAGGGCGCCCCCCGCGGCGGCGGCGAAGCCCAGGTAGAGCATGCCCACCAGGCCCGGCACCCCCAGAAACAGGCTGGCCGAGATGGTGGCCGAGGCCGAGACAAAGATCCAGAAGCGGGTGCGCTCGGCCCCCAGGGCCATGCTGGTGACCCGCAGCCCCGCGCGGGCGTACTCGTGCTCGCGCAGCAGGCCGATGGCCAACACATGGGGGATCTGCCAGGCCAGCAGCAGGGCGAACAGGGCCAGGCCCGGCAGCTCGGCGCGGCCGGTGGCGGCGGTCCAGCCCATGAGGGGTGGCAGCGCACCCGCCACGGCGCCGGGCAGGGTGGCCCAGGCGGAGTGGGGCTTCATGGGGGTGTAGATCCCCACGTAGAGCACCATGGCCGCCAGCCCGAGGCCGGCGGTGAGGGGGTTGGCCCAGCGGTACAGCAGCGCCAGCCCCAGCAGGGCCTGCAGGCTGGCGAGGACCACGGCGCGGGTGGGGGACAGCTGGCCCGTGGCCAGGGGCCGCTGGGCGGTGCGGGGCATCAGGGCGTCGCTGCGGCGCTCGATCACCATATTGAGCCCGTTGGCTGCGGCTACCACCAGGGTGGTGCCGGCCAGGGCCCCCAGCCAGGTGTCCAGGCGGACCTCGACCCCGGCCAGGCCCAGGCCACCGGCGGCCATCAGCACGTTCCAGGCCGTGACCCCCGGCTTGGCCATGCCCATGCCCATGCGCAGCCAGCGCGCGGGGGAGGGCAGGGGCTGGGCGAGGGTGCTCATGCTGCCTTCCGGGAGGGGGTGGCGTCGGCGGTGTTGGGTCGGTAGCGCAGGCTGGCGGTGAGCCAGACCGTGGCCGCCCATGCTCCTATCGCGGCGGTGAGGTGCAGGACCTGGATCCAGCCCGGCGCGTGCAGGGCGGCGTCGGCCACACCCAGCAGCAGGCTGGCGCTCAGGGTCGCCAGCAGGGTGATGCTCGGGGCTCTCAGGCGTGGGCCGCCGCGGCGGATGGAGAAGACCGCGCCGCCGCCCAGGACGCTGGCCAGCAGCAGCGCGGTGGTGGGATGGACCGCCCGCAGCTGCAGCAGGTAGTGACCTTGGGCGCCGATGGCGTGCAGTGCGGCGGTGGGAACGGTGTCCCCCAGGGCCATCAGGGTGCCGGTCATGCCGATGAACAGCAGGGCGGCCAGCGCCAGCAGCGCGGGCAGCGCGGCGCCCAGGCGGGTCCGCCAGCCATGGTCGCTGGTGCTCCAGTAGGCTGTGATCAGCAGCGCGCCCGCCAGCAGGCTGGTGTTGAGGAAGTGCAGGGCCATGGCCACGGCGCGGCTGAGGGAGGCGTCGTCTTCCACCAGGCCGAAGATCACCAGGCCCGCCCCCAGCAGGGACTCGGTGATGAGCAAGACCAGGCTGAGCCAGGCGCCCCGGCGGGCCAGGTGGCCACGGGGAAAGGCCTGCAGCGCCCAGCCCACCAGGCCCAGCACCAGCAGGGCCAGCACGCCGCTGGAGAGACGGTGGCTGAGCTCGATCAGGGTGTGCGCCGAGTCGAGCGGTGGCAGGACGGTGCCGTGGCACAGGGGCCAGTCTTCGCCGCAGCCCGCCCCGCTGGTTGAGATGCGCACCCAGGCGCCCCACAGGATCACCAGCCCCGTGTAGGCGAGCACCCCCAGGGCGTAGCGGGTGAAGCGGCGCTGGGGGGCGGCGGGCATGGGCGACCTCTCGGGAGCCCAAGCTCACCCGCATACGCGGGCGCGCAAGCGGCGCGTGGCCCGCCCGTGGTGCGGGTTACCACGGGGTCAGTCGGCGGTGAACTCACCCTTGAGCACCAGCCAGCCCTGGTCGGTGACCGAAGCCTGGGGGTCCTGGAACTGCAAGCTCACCCCCTGCAGCGCGGGGAGGTCGGTCAGCGTGCTCATCTCGAGGGCGGGCACAGCGATGCCGGGCATGAACTCGGCGCTGCGCCCCAGCAGAGGCGGCACGATCAGGCGCACCAGGGCCGCCAGATCCCCCGGGTCGAGGGCCGGGTCGGACTCGATGACCCCCACCTCGAGCTGGACGTAGGAAGGGCGGCTGTCCAGCCCCATCAGCACTTGCTGCTCGCCGTCCACAGGCTCGATGGTGACGGTGGTGCCGGTGCTGGCGTTGACGGAGAAGTCATGGTTGATGCCGTCCTCGCGCAAGAAGGCCAGGCGCAGCTCGCCGATGCCCAGGTTGAAGTCCTGGTCGTCCTGGACGGGAGGCTGCATGACCGGCGGCAGGCGGAAGTCGATGGTGACCGTCTGGACGGGGCCCAGGGGCGGGTCCATCTGCTCGCCCATCAGCACCGCCAGCTCGAGGTTTCCGATCTGGATCTGGCTGAGCTGGCCGGAGGTCCAGAAGGCGAAGAGCAGCTGGTTGACCAGATCGTCGTCCACCAAAAGGGCGAAGCTGCCGCCGCTGGCGTCGGACCAGGACGGGGCCGGCTCGGTGGTGTCGACGGAGCCTGCGCCGGCGGGAAGGTCGATGGCGAGCGCGGACCAGGCGGCCACGTCCATCTCCATGCGCACGCCGCCCGCGGTGACCTCGAGGCCCGAGATGTCGGCGCTGAAGTTGATGGGCACTCCCTCACCGAAGCTGAAGTCCATGGCCAGACCGTCCAGGTACTCGGGGAGTAGCTCCTCGAGCATGCTGCCCACCTGGGCCTCGAGGGACTCGGCCACGTAGTCGGCGGCCCAGTCGGCCAGGAAGTCTTCGGCCCAGGAGGGCACCCAGTCCACCTCCATGCCGAAGCCGTTGAGGGTGGCGTCGACCTGGGTGGCGGTGGCCTGGACCTGGCCGCCACGGATGGAGAGCTCGACGGTGGTGTCCAGGCTTAGGCTGGACATCCAGGCCGAGCCGTCGACCTCGAACAGGCCGATGATGTCGGCGGTGAAGTCCATCCAGACGTCGTAGACCACGAAGCTGCCCTGCAGCGCGCCGCTGCCGGGGCTGAGGTCCACCGAGGCGCGGCTCCAGTCGAAGGAGGTGGGGGTGATGTCGGCGTAGTCGGTCTCGAGGGTCATGCCGACGAAGTCGTCGGCGAGGGAGCTGTCGGAGAGCACGAGCTCCACCAGCTCGGACAGCTCGCTCAGGTCGGGGCCCAGCAGCAGGCGCAGTGAGCCGGGCAGGCTGGCACCCACCGGGTGCACCGGGCCCCACATGAAGGCGCGGCCGTCCACCGCCCGCTCGCCGTCTTGGTCCTCGAGGCGCGCGCCCAGGATGTTGAGGCCGGGCTGGGGCGTCCAGCCCTGAGCGATCATGCCGGTGGGGCTCCAGGCGACGTCGCGCTCGGAGACCACCAGGCTGTCGAGCTCGGCGCTGCCCGTGGTGACCTTGCCCTGGAGCACCACCTCGCGATCGCCCAGGAAGGCAGCCCGCGCGGGGCTGTCGAAGTGCAGGGTGGGCAAGACGGTGGGCGCCTGCTCGTCGGGGAGATCCTCGGGCGGCGTGTCCTGCTCTTTCTTGCAGCCCACCAGCGCCACGAGGGTGGCCAGGGGGAGCAGGCGGGTGACGCCGTGACGCATGGGCCCTCCATAGGGCACGCTGAAGCATTAGGATTCGGGAAACCCAAGGATAGCGGATCGTCCGGAATGTTGCAGTCCATCCTCGAAGCCCTGCTCACAGACCTCCGTGGAGCGCTGGTGGTGGGGGTGGGCATCTTCGCGCTGCTGGTGGGCAACGAGGTGCTGTTTCGGGCTTTCCACCTGCCCAACGAGATCACCCGCAAGCTCAGCCACATCGGCTCGGGCTTCATCGTGCTGTCCTTCCCCTGGCTGCTCAGCTCGGCCTGGTCCGTGGCGCTGCTCACCTTGTCTTTCCTGGCGATCCTGGGCGGGGGCAAGAAGAGCGGGATGCTCCAGTCCATCCACGGCGTCAGCCGACGGACCGGGGGTGCCTACTTCTACCCGGTGGCGGTGCTGGGCATCTGGTTGCTGTCCGGAGGCGACAAGGCGCTGTTCGCCATCCCCATCGCCATCATGGCCATCGCCGACACGGGCGCGGCCCTGGTGGGCAAGGCCCGGGGAGAGACGGTCTTCCAGGTGCTGGACGGGCAGCGCAGCTTCGAGGGCACGGGCACCTTCTTCGGGCTGGCCTTCGCCATCGTCCTGGGCGGGCTGGCCCTGGCGGGCAGGCCGGGCTGGCCGGATCTGCTGCTGGTCAGCCTGGTGGCGGCGCTGCTGACCTCGGCGGTCGAGGCCGTGTCCGTGCGCGGCAGCGACAACATCTTGATCCCCTACGCCGCGTGGCTGGTGCTCGAGCGCACCCTGCGCCTGGGCCTGGACGAGCTGTCGGCCTGGCTGCTGGGCATGCTGGTCTCGGTGCTGGTGGTGCTGGCCGCGTACAAGGCCGCTCGGCTCAACCCTGCGGCCGCGCTGCTCACCTTCGTCCTGGGCACCCTGGCCTTCGCGCTGGGGGGCTGGGCCTGGCTGCTGCCCCTGCTGGTGCTCTACGGGCTGTACGCCTTGGGCCGTCCGTCGGGTCTCGAGACCGATCTCACCGATGTCTTCGCGGCGTCGGTGGGCTCCATGCTGGTGGTGCTGCTCTTCGCCCACACCGACGACCCGGCGCTGTTCCTTCCATTCCTGGTCACGGTGTCGGCCAACGCCGCGGTGGCCTGCTGGATGGCCCTGCGCACCCGGCCGTGGCTGCGGGTGATCACCCCCGTGGTGGGTGCGACCCTGCCACCAGCGCTGCCGCTGCTGATGGGGCGCGAGGTGCCGGTGCTGGCCCTGGCCGCGGGGGGGCTGGCCGGGCTGCTGCTCTTCCTGGCGCTGGCCCGCACCCGGCTGGTGGGGCGCCGGCTGGTGGTCTCGCTGGTGGTGGCGGCCATCGCCTGGCTGCTCGCCTGATAGGGGGGGGTATGGACCCTGACCGCCTGGCCCTGTACCGCAGCCTCGCGCCTGTCGAGATCATCGCGCGCGACGGGGCCGAGATCCTGGCTGCCGCCCACCCCGGCTTGGCCCCGGCGGGCACGCTCTCCCAGCCCAGCGGTGACCCCGACGGCTTCGCGGTGGCTATCGCGGCGGGTGAGGCCTGGCTGCGCGCCCGGGGCTGCACCCAGGTCCTGGGTCCCATGGAGGTCTGCACCTGGTTCACCTACCGGGTGCGGCTGGGGCCCGAGTGGTTCCCGAGCTTCCCCCTCGAGATCGACGCGGCCCCCCAGCCCTGGCTCGCCGCGGGCTACACGCAGCAGGCCCACTACAACTCCATCCTGGTGCCTCACGCCAGCCTGCTCGCGCGCTTCGGGGGCACTCAGGCGCGGCTCGAGGCTGGGGGCTACAGCTTCCGACCCCTCGACCTGGACCGCTTCGACCAGGATCTGGCCGTGGCGTGGGAGCTGTCCTGCGCCGCCTTCGCGGAGGCCTTCGCCTACGTGCCGCTGCCCTGGCCGGCGTTCCATGCGCTCTACACGGGCTACCGGGCCTACCTGGACCCGCGGCTGTGCTGCTTGGCCTTCGATCCCCAGGGCCAACCCGTGGGCTACTACTTCAACTTCCCCGGCCCCAGCTTCGAGGGCGCCTCCACCGCCGTCTACAAGACCGTCGCTGTCCACCCCAGGGCCCGGGGCCTGCGCCTGGCCGCGGCCTTGCTGGAGCGAGCCCATACTCAGAGCCAGGCCCTTGGGATGGGCGGCGGGATGGTGCACGCTCTGATGTGGCGCCGGGCGGGCTCGCAGTACCTCGGCGCCCACGGGGAGCGTGTGATCCGCGAGTACGCGCTGCTGGGCAAGGCCCTGGAGGGCTGATCCATGAGCGAGCCCAACGTCGTCCGTCACCTCGTGCGCCTGGCCGCTGTCCAGGGCGATCGGCTGGCTGTGGTGGAGCCCGGCGGCGACCGCATCGGCTTCGCCGAGCTGGACGACAGGACCGCGCGCTTCGCCGGCGGACTGCGGGAGCTGGGGGTTCCTCCCGGGGCCCGGATGCTGGTGCTGGCCCCCATGGGCATCCCCCTCTACGTGGCGCTGCTGGGGGTGTTCCGCGCGGGCTGTACGGCGGTGTTGGTGGACCCTTCGGCCAAGCGGCCACTGCTGCGCGAGGCCCTGGCCCGCATGGATCTGACGGGCTTCGTGGGCAGCCCCAAGGCTCAGCTGCTGCGCTTGCTGCTGCCGGAGCTGCGGGGGCTGCGCTTCTACGTGTCCACGGGCTTCGTGCCCTTGCCACACCGCTCCATGGCCCGGGTGGCGGGGCGGCCCTTCGGGCCAGAGCCGGCTGAGTCCCCCGCGCTGGTCACCTTCACCACGGGCACCAGCGGGCGCCCCCGGGCCATGGCGCGGCGGCACTCCTTCCTGGATGCCCAGCGGGTGGCGCTCACCGAGCACATGGGTCTGGGCCCCGAGGACATCGACCTGGCCACATTGCCGGTCTTCCTGCTGAACTCCCTGTCGGCCGGGGCGACCTGCGTGCTCGCCGACGCGGACCTCAGCCGCGTGGGCTCGGCGGATCCGGTCCGCATCTCGCGGCAGCTGATGGAGTGGGAGGTGACCACCACCAGCGGCTCCCCCAGCTTCTTCGCACCCCTGGCGCGGGACCTGCAGGCCCGGGGCCAGACCCTGCCCTCCCTGCGCAAGCTCTTCGTGGGGGGCGGGCGTGTGCCCAGCCGGCTGCTCGAGCAGCTGAAGGCCATCGCGCCGCAGGCCGATGTGGTGGTCCACTACGGCAGCACCGAGGCCGATCCTATCGCCAGCATCGAGGCCGCCGAGGTCCTGGCCATGGGAGGGGACGGCGCGGGGCGCGGCTCCTGCGTGGGCGCGCCCTCTCCCGAACTGGCCCTCGAGCTGTGGCAGCCGGGCGCCACTCAGTCTGTGGCCCAGGGCGAACCCGGCGAGGTGGTGGTGGCGGGCGACCACGTCAACCGCTCCTACCTCGAGGACCCCGAGGCCGACGCCCGTTTCAAGGTGCGGCTGGGGGGTCGAGTGTGGCATCGCACCGGCGACATCGCCACCAGGGACCTGGAGGGCCGCGTCTGGCTCCTGGGCCGGGTGGGCGAAGCCATCGACGGTCGCTGGCCCCTGGTGGTCGAGGCCGTCGCCGAGAGCCTGCCCTGGGTGCGGCGGGCGGGCCTGGGGGCGCAGCAGGGACAGCCTGCGCTGGTGGTGGAGCTCTTCGCGGGCCAGCAGCCCGACGACTGGCAAGCTCAGCTGGCGGCTCGCTGCCAGGTCCCGCGGGTGATGCAGGGCACCGTGCCCGTCGACCACCGCCACAACGCCAAGGTGGATCGGGGGGCGCTGGCCGAGATCCTGGGTTGATGCGGCCCGCTGAGCAGTCCGGACAATCCGACAATGCATGTTGTTGTCAAAATAAGCAAAATTCGTATCAAGTTCGATCCAAGCCCGTCGCGATGGCTACAGTAGTGCATACGCTGTCACCACCGCGAACAGGTCAGGCCGCGCATCTCCATGGCCTGCGGAGTCGAGTCCATGTCCAGGCGTCCAGCGCCAACTCTCGCAGCAACGGCGCGCGTGCGGCCGCTGGGCGTGGCGGGTCTACTCGGGCTGGGTGCCTGCGGTGTGTGGCTCGGCGACAGCGCTGGAACGGCCGCTCGGGACTCGGTCCTCGACAGTGACGAACCGTCCGTAGGGTCGTTGCTGTCAGACCTGGACCTGGAGATCAGCGCTGAGGTCCCCAGTGTGGCGAAGGTGCGGTGGACCAGCCCCACAGAGGCTGTGGGTTCGGTGCGCTTCGGCGCGGCCGGCGAGCTGGTATCGGCCGCCGCGGTTCGGGTGCAGGGTGACAGGCAGGAAGCCTACCTGTTGGGCTTGTTGCCCGACGAAGACTACGCCTTCGAGGTCACCGTCAGCATGGGCGACGAGGTCTGGAGCAGCGCAGAGCAGGTCTTCCACACGGGGGCGTGGGTGGCGCCACCCCCGCAGGTCGAGGTCTCCCTCTACGATCCCGAGAGCAGCGCCGGTGGGTTCACCATCGTGCCCTTGCAGGGCGGCGACGACTGCTGGACCATGGTGTTGGATGAACAAGGGCGCACGGTCTGGGCCCACCCGATCAGCTGCCTGACCCATCGCGTGCGGCTGGCCCAGGACGGGTCGGGATTCATCTCCCACACCCGGTCCTCACCGCAGGATCCCCTTGTGCTCGAGCACATCTCCTTCTTTGGTGAACCCATCGCCTCGATCGTCGTCCCAGACGCCCACCATGACTTCGCCATCGTCGAGCACGGCACCTATGCGGTCCTAGGCTACACCGAGCGCAGCTTCTTCGACGGCGAGGTTGAGGTGCGGTTGGTAGGGGATACCATCCTGGAAGTGGACACGGAGGGTCACAGCCATGTGGTCTGGGATCTGTTCGATCACCTGGAACCGGTCCTCGAGGGCTTTCGCTTCCGCTCCGACTGGTCCGACGGCGCCTGGGACTGGTCTCACGGCAACTACCTGAGCTATGTGGCCGAAGAGGACGCGTACTACGTGTCTTCGCGCGCCCTGAACGCCCTGTTCAAGGTGGATCGCACCACCGGTGCTCACCTCTGGACCCTGGCCGATGGGTTTGGCGACTTCGGCAATGCGGGCGACCGTCCGCTGCTGGACACGCCCCACAGCGTCGAGCCGGTGGACGGCGGCGTGCTGTACTTCAACCAGCAGGCAGCTGGCATCGGCTGCTCCGAGGCGGTCGTGGCCCAGCTCGACGAGCTCGTGGGCACCGCCGAGCGTGTGTGGAGCTACGAGACCAGCGACTGCCTGAAGGTGGACTACCTGGGCAACGCCTGGCAGCTCTCCAACGGCAACGTGTTGGCGGTCTTCTCCCAACGGGGGCAGGCCGATGAAGTGACGCCCGCCGGCGACGTGGTCCACCGTCTGTCCACGGACATCGGCTGGTGGTTCTCCTACGCCCAGCGTGTCGATAGCCTCTACGTCGGGATGGGGCAGCCATGACCTCTCTGCTAGCCACTGCGCTGCTGTTGGCCGTAGGCTGTGCCGTCGATCTGCCGGTGCTCCAGGCCCAGCGCCTGGACTTCGGCGGGGAGCCCGACACGTCCGGCGGCGCCTCACACCTCGAGGACACCGACAGCGCCCGGGTCGAGGTCAGCGTCGAGGTGGACGAGCTCGAGGTGGCCGCCGGAGTGGACGTGCTGCTGGACTGGTCCGGGTTGAGCGTGGACATGTGGGGGCGTCCTCTGGAACCCCTGGTGGACGCCCAGCGCGCCTCCCTGTACCACTTCACCATCAGCGATCTCGACGAGGTGCTCGACGGCTTGATCCACGGCACCCTGCCCCAGAGCGTGCTGGAGCTCCAGGTCGGCTGCGCGTCCGAGACCGCGTCCTGCTACCTCAGCGAGTTCGCCTTCATGATGGGCCACGAGGTGGACGTGGTGGAGCGCTTCGAAGAGGGCGACGGCATCTGGCTGCTGGCCATCGAGTCCAACGACGGCAGCGAGGATCTGGCCTACCTGTCCCTGGTGCCCGTCGAGGGGCACGAGCTCGATCTGGCGCGAGTGACGGACGACTCGAGCGTCCAGCACCTGGACACGGATCTGCGGGCGCTGCCGCTGGTCACCGTGGCCCGTGACGGCGTGATGATGGTGGACTGGGTCGAGCTGAGCACCGACTGCCTGGGCGATCCCATGGACCCGCGACTGATCGACCGCGTCGTGGCGGCGCGGGTGCCCGACGAGGCCCTGGACGACCCTGAGCCCGTGCTGCTCGCGCTGCACGAGGTGGCCTTGGAGCTCTGGCGCGCTCAGGTGCCCAACAGCGCTTCGTCCTTTCCTCTGGCGGAGCTCGAGGATGTCACCACGGGCCAGCGCGGCTTCGCTGGCCCCGATGGCCCCGACGCGTGGTTGTTGCTGCTCGCCTGTACCACCTGTGGTGACGCCTACCCACGCTTCGTCACCCAGCTGGCCTGGGCCGAGGGTGCCGCCGGGCAGGCTACCCTCGAGCCTTAGAGGAACGCGGGGTCCCCACCTCCTGCTGCCGCTTCGATCCCAGGCCCAGACAGGAACTGACCGGTGCAGGCTGACCAACGGCGCGGTCGGGGCCAGCGGGCGTTATCCTGGTGGGTCGTGAGAGGTGAGCGATGGCCCGTCTGTTCCCGGAAACCCTGCCCCTGCCCCTGATGCTGGCGATGGCCTGGTCGCCCTTGGTGGCGGCCCCTGGCTGCCACTGCCGCTACTCGGCCGATGACAGCGCCGCGGCTGCCGAGATCAGCGGCAGCCTGGACTTCGGCGCCGTGCCCCATGGGATGGTGGCGTCCCGTGCGCTGCTGGTCCACAACGTCTCCACCACCCCCACCGTCAGCGCCGACTCCCAGGCCCTGAGCTGGAGCTGGGTGGGCAGCGACGTGGGCGCGGCCGCGCGGCTGGTGGTCGCCTGCGACCCCGCCCTGGCCACCCAGACCTCGGGCACGCTCACCGTCGAGTTCGCCGGCGACGGCCCCATCGCGTTGGACTGGGACTGCGAAGCCGGCGCCCGTCCCGCCGAGCTCCCCGACCCGCTGCTCCTGACCATCGACACCCAGGCCTACGCCTCGGTGCCCGGCTCCCAGCTCGGAGAAGCCGCCATCACCGCATCGGACGGGGCCCAGTTCGTGCTCAACCCCGCCAGCGGCGACGTGTTCCTGACCGACCCCCAGGCCGGCCGATTGTGGCGCCAGGGCTCGGGCTATCTGGTCCCGGGCTGGGGCGCCTGGCTTCCCCTGGACATGGACCTGTACGCGAACTGGAACCCGTACCCGCCTTGCTTCTCCAGTGGCATGTGGAATCGCCAGGAAGGTTCGTGCACAGGCCAGGAGCGCAATGGCGACGGCACGATCCCCGAGAACTGGGTCTTTGTGCACAGCGGCTTCGTGGGAGACGACGACAACGATCTGACGGGGGTGCGCGCGGGTGTGGCCCTGCCCGAGTTCGAGCTCATCGCGGTGGTCGGCGAGCTGGGCGGTGAGGGCTTCGTCGGCGTGATCGACGCCGGCCTGGCCATCGTGCAGGCCGACGAGTCCCCCTACAGCTACCTGCAGTTGCTGCGGCCCGCCGCCAGCGAGCAGCCCCTGCCCGAGGGCCTGCTGATCGCCCCGTCGTCCTCGGGCGCCTGGCTGCTCGAGCCCAACACCGGGGCCACCTGGCTGCTCCAGGGCCTGGATCAGGCCCAGCCCCAGATCTCGAGGGCTGCCCTCGAGCTGGGGTCGGTGGAGCGCTGGGCTTCCATGCCCCAGGGCATGCTCCTGCACCGCCAGGATGGCAGCAACGTCATCCTGATCGGCGAGGAGCTGGTGGAGCTCGAGCCCGCCCTGGGCTGGGGGTCGCTGGATCAGGTCACCCCCGATCTGCTGGCCGCGGACGGGCTGCATGCCTGGGCCTGGTTCGCCGACGCCAGCGTGCTGGCCTGGCGGGAGATCGAGGGCGAGCAGAGCGGGCTGTTGGTGCTCCCCGCGGCGGTCCAGGATGTGCACCTGCTGGCTGTCGACAGCATCTTCGGCGGCCAGGCCGCCCCGTCCTCCATGGCCTGGGTCGTGGCCGAGACGTTCGATGGCGAGCTGCTGCTCCTTGGAGCCCAGGCAGAGCTGGGTGTGGTGCAGGCCGAGGGGGTGGTCCTTCCCGCCCTGCCCCTCGACATGGCGGTGGACACAGCGCCCCACGATCTCTACATGGCCTGGCCCGCAGGCTCCGAGGGCTGCGACGGCGAGTGGGCCGAGCTGTGCAGCGACGGCCAGCATCCCGCGCTGATTCGCAGCGCCTACGCCCCCTACGGCCTGGTGCCCCCCACCTCCACGGGGCACCTGCTCGGCATGTTCCTCAACCCCATCCTCGAGACCCCCAAGGACTACAACATCAACCAGGACTTCTCCAAGGGCGAGGCCCGCTGCACCGAGGCACCAGAAGGCTTCGATCAGGCGCTGTGGGACGGCTGCTGCGCCATGGAGTGGGCGGTCGAGCAGCGCGTCGTGCCCAGCCTCGACTACGTGGTCGACACCTGGACTACGGTGGGCAGCGGCACTCAGACCCCAGACGATGACGTGGTGGCCGTGGTGGGGCTCAACCCCACCTGGCTGCATCAGGCGCGCCTCTGCTACGCCGAAGATCTCACCGCGGCGCAGGGCTACGCGGCCCTCGAGGTCCTGGCCACCTACCGCGATCTGGGGCTGGGCTTCACCCACTGGACCCACACCTCCATGGCCGACTCCGACGCCACCGAGCCCATGGACTACTTCATGGATCTTCTGTACGACGCGGGCGTCGACTACAGCTTCCCCATGGACACCCAGGCCGAGTACCAGCTGCTGCACGATGGCATGTACGCGGCCACCCGCTACGACGATCTGCCCGACTACGACGACGGCTCGGGCCCTGTGCAGATGAGCGATCTCGAGCTCCCGCTGCAGGCCATCTCGGGCAACCACTTCGACGGCGCGGTGATGGTCTCGGCCCAAGGCTGGCCCGATGGCGATCCGTCCTGGATCCGCGCGGGTCGCGATGGCCCCTTGGCCCTGGGCGACCCTCCCTTCCAGGCCTACTACTTCGCCTCGGCGGGCTCCGACCCCCTCATCGGTCTCGACGGCTTCCGCAAGAAGGAGCTGCTGCCGGTGGACATCCGGCGACGGGTGGCGGCCTTCGAGATGGGCGAGGCGCCCGAAGACTGGTTCGAGGGCGGTGACTCGGGCGTGCTCTACCTGCCCGGCCACTCCTGGGCCCTCAACACCCTTGGCGACCTGCAGGCCGCGGGCTTGTTCCGGGAGAGCCAGGTCTGGGGCACCGACACCGAGGTCCGTGACTGGGAGCAGGTGCAGCGCTTCCTGCGCCGGGGCCTGGCGTCATCGCAGCCCGACGACATCAAGTCCTGGTACCTGCACATCTACGACTTCACCTCCTACAACGGGGTCATCGCCGAGAACGGGGGCGTCACCGCGGACGGCGACATCAACGTCGATGCCCTCGAGGCCATCAACGCCATGTTGGTCCAGCCGGGCTACGCGCGCTGGGCCCATCCCGACGCCGTGGTCCAAGAGTGGCTCGAGGCCACCGGGCGAGGGGGCGAGCGATGAGCGGACGGCGGGTGGGCGGGGCTCCGTCCTGGGCGCTGGCGCTGCTGCTGGTGGGCTGCGGGCGCTGTGGCTCCAGCCCGGACGACACCCAGCCCGATGACACCGCGCCGGACAGCCAGGTCGAGGACACCAGCGGCAGCGTGCCGATCTGGGACGACGCCGACGGCGACGGCTACACTGAGTTCTACGACTGCGACGACGCGGACCCCGCTGTACACCCCGCGGCCCAAGAGCGCTGCGACGACATCGACAACGACTGTGACGGCGCCATCGACGAGGGCGGCGTGTGCTCGGGTGCCACCGAGCTGGGCCCTGACGATGCCGTGGCTGTGTTCTATGGCGTCGCCCCTGGCGACCAGGCGGGCCAGCACAGCGCGGGGGTGGGCGACCTGGACGGCGACGGGTTCGGCGATCTGCTCTTGCCGTCCTTCGCCCACGACGACCCCGGCGATCAGGCCGGGGTGGCCTACCTGTTCCTGGGCCCTGTGTCCGGCCAGCTGGACGCCGGGCAAGCCTACGCGACCTACCTGGGCGAGGCCGCCGGCGACAACGCCGGGCGCACCGTGGGCCCAGCGGGCGACATCGACGGTGACGGTGTCCCGGACCTCTTGATCGGGGCTCCAGCCAGCGGCGCGGCCGCGCCGGCGGCGGGGGCCGTCTACGTGCTCCTCGGCCCACAGCTGCCCGGGGAGCGTTCCCTGGCCCTGGCCGACGCCCGCATCCTGGGCCAGGCCGAGGGTGACTGGTTGGGCGACGCCGAGGCGCTGGGGGACATGAACCTCGACGGCTTCGACGATGTCGTGGTCGCCAGCCAGTTCGACAAGAGCCTGGGGGACGATGCCGGGGTCGCCTACGTGGTCTACGGCCCCATCAGCGGGGACCTAAGCCTGAGCGACGCCAGCATCCGCCTCGCCGGCGAGCAGCCCGGCGACCAGGCCGGCTCTGCGGTGGCTGGTCCTGGCGACGTGACCGGCGACGGCATCCCCGATCTGCTGGTGGGCGCGCGCTACGCCGACAACGGCGGCAGCAACTCGGGGGCGGCCTACCTGTTCCACGGGCCGGTCACGGCCTCGCAGTCCCTGGCCGACGCGGACCTGGTGATCCCTGGCAGCCGGCCTGGGGCTCAGCTGGGCGCGGGCTGGAGCCTCGGCGCGGCGGGAGACCACGACGGCGACGGCCTGGGTGACCTCATCATGGGCGGCCGTGGTGACTCCACCGTGGGCGCGAGCGCGGGGGCTGCCTGGCTGCTGCTCGCCGCGGATCTTCCTGGCCTCAGCTCCCTGGACGACGCCAGCGCCGGCTTCACCGCCGAGGCCGCCGGTGACCTGGCGGGCACCTCGGTGTGTGGGGACTTCGACCTCGACGGTGACGGCAACCTCGACCTCGCCATCGGCGCCTCCGGCGCTCAGGGCAGCGTCCAGGCCGGCGCTGGTGCGGCCTTCGTCATCCTGGGTCCGGTGCTGGGCCAACACAGCCTCGCCGATTCCGATCTGATCTTCCGGGGCGTGGCGGCGGACGACATGACCGGCTGGTCCGTCGAGGCGGCGGGTGATGTGCTCGGTCTCGGCGCCGGCGGCCTGCTCGTGGGTGCCCTCGGATCCGACCACGCCGGCGCCGACGCCGGCGCGATCTACATGCTGTCCTACGAGGTGTCGCGATGAACCGAAGCTCCCTGGGCTTTCCCTCCCTGTGCGCCCTGCTGCTGGTGGGCGCGGGGTGTGGGTGCCGCTTCACCGCGGACACCCAGGACGACACCAGCGCCGACACCAGCGACGACACCGGCCCCGTGTCCACCCAGGGCGACGTGCTCATCCTGACCAACACCGCGTATGGCTGCGTGCGCTTTCTGGACTACCAGACCACCGAACAGCTCGCCGAGATCTGCTTCTCCGAGCTGTTGCCCGAGCTGTGCGACGAGATCCTGCCCAGTGGCTGGGCCCGCTGCCAGGCCTTCAGCGTGCTGTACGATCCGGTCACCGAGCCCGAGTCCCTGATCATGGTCTTCGCGCGTCAGGGCGACGAGCCCGAGGATCTGTTGCCGGGCGGCGTAGTGGCCATGGATCTGGCCTGGCCCCTCGAGCCCAGCTGGCGCTTGCACGAGGTGGACCTGCCCGCCAGCCACCCCAGGAGTGCGGAGTGCGAGGAGGTACATCAGCGACTGGGGCCCGATGGCATCCCCGAGATGGGAGAGGGCGTCGAGCGCGAGTGCTACACGGTCTTTCCCCACGAGCTGGGCTGGATGCCGGGCCACGAGCTGCTCGCTCTGTCCGACACCACCCTCAACCGCGTGATCTGGTTCGCGCCGCCCCAGGGTGACACCCACGGGGCGGTGACGGCGGTGCTCGAGCCGGAGGTCACCTCGGTGGGGGTCCACGATCGTACCCTGAACTGCCTGGAGCTGGTGGAGCACGACGATCGGGTGATGCTGCTCAACTCCTTCAAGACCTCGGTGGCCCCCGAGGCCGCGGGCCTGGATCAGGGCCGCCTGATGATGTGGGATGTCACCGATCTGGACGCCATCTCCCACCTGTGGACCTACCCCAGCCAGGGTTACCTGGCCGCGGTCCACGGCCCCAGCATGTGGGACACCCCCATCGGCCCATTGCTCACCTACGCCCACAGCGCGGGCGGCTCCGATGAGGACCGTGGGCACTACGGCTCGGTGGGCCTGGCCTTGGCCTCGTGGGACAACGATCCGGTCTACCTGGGCGACATCCTGCCGGTCGAGACCGACTACGCCGATCCCATGGGCTTCACCCGCGACGTCAAGCTGGTCTCCGGCGATCTCGAGCGCCTGCTGGTGCTGGACTCGGGCTGCGAATCCCCCGGCCCCAACGGCTGCGAGCGCGACGCCAGGCTGCTCGAGATGGATCTGGTGCTTCCGGACATCCCGGGGCTGTCCGGCGCGTTTTCGGCGGAGCACGAGCAGCAGGTCTTCAACCGCGTGCCGGTGCAGCGGCACATCGCCGAAGCTGGCGACCTGCTGTTCCCCTTCGAGGTGCAGCAGCTCTCCGCTGCCGAGGTGGGCCCCGGCCTGCGCGCCTTCCTCGACCAGGGTCAGGCGCGGGCGCGGCGCTCCGATGGCTCCTCTCCTCCGGCTGGCCGTGGGGTGACCCCATGAGCACCTCCCGCCTGGCACCCCTGCTGGTCCTCGCCTTGCTGGGCTGCGAGCGCTACGCAGCCTGCAGCAGCTGTCCTGACAGCGGTGACACCCACGACCCGGGCGCCGATGCCGATGATGACGGCTACACGGCCGACGTCGACTGCGACGACCAGGATCCAGACGTGAACCCTGGCGCCCAGGAGCTGTGCAACAACGGCGTGGACGACGACTGCGACGGGACGGACAACGGCTGCGCCCTGGAGGGCGAGCTGGGCCTGGACTCAGCGGACATCGCCTTCACGGGCGCGGCCCCCGGCGACTGGGCCGGCCGCTCCTTCGATCTCAGGGGTGATCTGAACGGGGACGGCCAGCTGGATCTGGTGATCGGCGCGCGCCACCACCTGATGGGCGAGGGCAAGCCTGGCGCCGCGTTCGTGCTCATGGGGCCCTTCGACGCGTCCCGGTCCATGACCACGGCCGTCGCCACCTGGGCCGGCGTCAGCGATCTGGCCGAGGCCGGTGACTCCGTGGCAAACGGCTGCGATCTCAGCGGCGATGGGCTGGACGATCTCATCATCGGAGCCCGATCCACCGACCTGGTGGGCGAGCTGGCCGGCGCTGTCTACGTCGTCACCGCGGTCGGCGCCGGCGATCAGGATCTGGCGTCCGCGGCCGTGCGAATCCATCCCACCGCTGCTCACCAGCGCCTGGGCGATGCGGTGGGCTGCGCGGGCGACGTGGACGGCGACGGCGACCAGGACCTCGTGGTCACGGCCCCCGGCGCCTTGAATGGCTCCGGGGTGGACTCGGGCATGGCCTACATCTTCCACGGCCCTCTGAACGACGGCGATCTGGACGTCTCTCAGGCCGACGCGTCCCTGGTGGGCGTCGCGCAGGGCGACTACCTGGGCCGCTGGGTCGACGGTGGCCATGACATGGACGGCGACGGGCTGGATGATCTGGTGATCACCTCCTTCAAGGCCGTCGCGGCCGCAGGCGAGGTCTACACAGTGCTGGCGCCTTTCGAAGGCCAGGTGGACCTCTCCCAGGCCGATGGCGTCTTGATCGGTGAGCAGCCGGGTGACTGGCTCGGGACCCGGGCCGCCGTGGCTGGCGACATCGACGGCGATGGCCAGCTCGACCTGCTCGTGGGCGCCGATGGTCAGGACGCGGGTGGGCAGAACGCCGGCGCGGCCTACCTGGTGCTGGGCCCCCCCGCGGGCTCGCAGCTGGTGAGCCAGGCGGCCGTCGCCACCATCACGGGCGAAGCGGCCGAGGACTACGCCGGCCTCACCGTGGCCGCGGCGGGCGACCCGGACAACGACGGCCGGGACGACTTCGTCGTGGGCGCCTTCCGCTCGGACCGCAGCCAGCTCAACGCCGGCGCCCTGGGCTTGTTCTACGAGGCGGTCGAGGGCGCCGTGGCCCTCGGCGCCGCCGATCTGCTCATCCTCGGGGTGGCCCACAACGATCAGGCTGGCTTCTGCGCGCTGGGGCCGGGAGATCTCGACGGCGACGGCGTGGACGATCTGGCCGTGAGCGCCCCGGCCGAGGCCACCGGGGGCATGGACTCCGGAGCGGTCTACCTGCTGTTCGGCTCGGGGCTGTAGGCTAGCCTGGGCCGCCCGCCCGAGGGGCGACGGGGGGCCCAGGACCGAGTATGATCCCGACATGAACTCCCCACGGTCCCTCCGCATCCTCTCGTTGCTGCTGCTCCTGCCGGCCTGCGGTCCCGACGACGACAGCCAGGCGCCGCCGCAGGATCAGCCCGTCTCCCTCGAGAAGCTCCAGGGGGGCGACTACCTGATGTTCACCACCGCGGTGCGCGATGGCTGCCTGGACGGCGCCCTCGAGGCCCTGTTCATGCCTGGCGGGCCCGGGACGCCCCACGCCTTCGAGTATCCGGTCCGCGTCCCTGGGCTGGGCGATCTGCCTGCCCAGTATGCCGTCGACTTTCGTGAGCCCTTCGTGGGCATGGACGTCACCGTCACCCAGAAGGACGAGACCACACTGAAGGTCCAGGGCAGCACCATGCCCGCGGTGGCGCTGGGGGGAAACACCGGCGACTGCGTGGCCGACATGCAGGCCGACGCCGAGCTGTGGGCGCTCGCCAAGGATCGGGTCGCTGGCACGGCGGTCATCGAGATCCGGGACCCCCGAGGCAGCGAGGGCTACTGCCCCGTGTTCGTGCAGGACCCCTGCCAGGTCGAGCTCGAGCTGAGCGCCGAGCTGGACTGACGCGCCGACGTCCAATCGCGCAAGTCAAGAACAATCAGCACAACGCATGTGCCGGCTCCAAGGCCGAATGTGCGGTGGCCGTCGGCCGCGTGGACATAAAACGACAATAGTCCATGAGGGGCGGAGGTACCGTGGGCGCAGGTATTTCTTCGTCCCACCGTCGCATCGGAGTGTTCAGTGCCAGCTGCCTTCACCCTCGAGCTGCGGCGCCTCGCGGGTCCTGAACCCCGCTTCGCGGTGCGCTATTCCTGCCGCAACGGGCGGGCGGTGCTGGACTCCGGCACGGTGTGGTCGGTGGCCGAGGCGTCGCTGCGGAGCAACGGCTACCGCGAGGGCATGACCACGGCCGAGGTGCTGGCAGGCGTGTTCGTGTTCGTGGGCTTCGAGCTTGCGGACAACGGCAAGTTCCAGCTCTGGCACCAGGGGGCGCTGGGCCTTCACGCCCTGCCCACCGACGGCGCGTGGGTCGCGGTGAGCCCCATGCCCGAGGACCGTAGCCCCTTCTTCTCGTTGGACACCGACGAGCTCGAGTTCGTTCGGCCCTGGAGCCGGGGCGCCAAGCGCCATCCGCTGCCGGCGGATCCCGTGACCGAGCCGGGTGTGAGCCGGTCCCGCTGGCACCGGCCCAGGGCGCTGGACTCGGCGCGTGCGGTGCAGGACGGATCCGGGCAGGTGACACCCAGCACCCACAGCGGCTTCTTCGACATCCCCGGTCTGGTGGAGCCCATCGCCGAGGTGGGGACCGACCCGGCCTGCTCGAGCTGGGACGAGCGGGAGGTGCTGGCCATGCCAGCGCTGGGGCTGGCCGAGCGCACCCGGGGCATCGAGCAGCCAGGAGGCGAAGTGAACGATCTGCTGCGGGTGGTCCACTACCTGCGCCAGGAGCTGAGCGCCGAGCGAGCGGAGGGCCGTCGCCTGCAGGCTCAGCTCGCCGAGCTGCGCGCTACCGTTGCCGCATTGGCGGAGCACTCGGCCGCTAGCTGATCCCGCTCGCCTCGCGGCACCTTGCGACTCGGGGGAGTGGCGGCTAGTCCACCATGCCCCTACGTCCCAGGATGAGCGCATGGCGAGCGACGATCAGGCTGTCGGCCTCCCGACCCATAGCTACGAGGACTGGCGGACAGCGGCGGAGGAGACCCTCCGCGGCGCGCCGTTCGACAAGAAGCTGGTCACCCGCACCCACGAAGGCATCGCGGTACAGCCGGTGTACGGGCCCTCCGGCCCACCGGCCGATGGTGCCGGGATGCCTGGGCTGGCCCCCTTCACCCGTGGCGGTGAGCCCGTGGTCGACAGCCAGCGCGGCTGGGATCTTCGCCAGCACTACGGCTACGCCGAGCCCGAGGCCAACGCCCGCGCCCTGGCCCTCGATCTGGGCCGCGGGGTGAGCTCGGCCTGGTTCCAGCTCGACGCGGCCAGCCGCCGCGGCCGCGATCACGACGACACCTCGTCCCTGGCCCTCGCTGGCCAGGGCGGCGCCATGGTGGCCTGTCTCGAAGATCTGCGCGCCATGCTGGCCCCCGTGGACCTGGCCACCGTGCCCGTGAGCATCGACGCGGGCGGCTGTGCGCTGCCTGTGGCGGCGCTACACCTGGCCGTGGCTGGCCTGCGAGGGCTCGAGCCCGGTGTGCTCCAGGGTTCCCTGGGCATGGACCCCCTGTCCGCCCTGGCCGCAGACGGTGAGCTTCCCGGCTCCCTCGGCGCGGCGCTGGATCAGCTCAGCGATCTAGCGGCCTGGTGCAGCGCCGACGCCCCCGGGGTGCGCGCGGCCCATGTCAGCACCGTGCCCCACCACCGCGCCGGGGCCAGCGCCGGCCAGGAACTGGGCATCGCCATGGCCACGGGCATCGCCTACCTGCGGGCCATGGGCGCCCACGGCCTGAGCGTCGATCGGGCGGCGAGCCAGCTGCAGTTCGTCTTCGCCCTGCGGGCGGATCTGTTCATGGAGGTGGCCAAGCTGCGGGCGGCCCGCTCCCTGTGGGCGCGGGTCGTGGTGGCCTGCGGCGGCTCGGATCAGGCCGGGCGCATGGTCATCCACGCCAGCAGCTCTCCCGCCGACCGCACGGCGCGGGATCCTTGGGTCAACCTGCTGCGCACCACCACCGAGTGTTTCTCCGCTGCCGTGGCCGGCGCCGACAGCATCCACGCGGGCCCCTTCGACGAGGCTATCGGCCTGCCCGACGACTTCTCCCGGCGCATCGCGGCCAACACCCAGCTGCTGCTGCGGGAGGAGAGCCACCTCCATGCCGTCACCGATCCAGCTGGGGGAAGCTGGTACATCGAGGAGCTCACGGATCGGCTGATCCAGGCCGGCTGGGCCGAGCTGCAGGCCATCGAGGGTGCCGGAGGCATGGGCGCGGCGCTCACCAGCGGCTGGCTGGCGGATCGCATCGCGGCCACGGCCGCGGGCCGGGCCAAGGCTGTGGCCAAGCGCATCGACCCCATCACCGGCGTCAGCGAGTTCCCCAACGTCGGCGAGGAGCCCGTAGTCCGCGACGAGGTGGACCTGGACTACCTGGCCGACCTCGCGGGCTGTGCCCTGGCGGCCTGGCGGGCCGATCACCCCATGGTCAGCCTCGAGGCGCTCGCCGAGGCTAGCGTGGGGCAGGGGCTCGCCACCCGGGCCGCCATCCAGGCCGCCGCCAACGGGGCCACCGTGGGCGCCATGGCCCAGGCGCTGCGCGGTGACGCCGAGCCCGCTCGCTGCCAGGCCCTGCCGTCCCTGCGCCAGGCCCAGGCCTACGAGGCGCTGCGGGATGCCTCGGACGCATGGCTGGCAGAACACGGCCGCCGTCCTCGTGTGTTCCTGGCCAACCTCGGGCCGATCCCCAAGCACCGGGTGCGCGCCCTATGGTGCGGCAACTTCTTGGGAGCCGGCGGCTTCGAGGTCCTGGGCAACGACGGCTTCGACACCATCGAGCAGGCCGCCGCGGGCTGCGCCTCCGCGGTCCGAGAACAGGGGGCCCTGGCCGCGGTCATCTGCGGTCCTGATCCTGTCTACCCTGACATGGTGCCCGCGCTGGCCCCCGCGCTGCGGGCCGCTGGTGCGCAGCGGGTGCTGATGGCCGGCAGGCCTGGCGCCCACCAGGCCGCCTTCGAGCAGGCCGGAGTCGATGGCTTCCTCTTCCTGGGCTGTGACGTGCTCGCCCTCCTCGCCACCTTGCAGCGACACCTGGGGGTGCAGGCATGACCACCTTCCCCGACTTCTCCAAGCTCCCTCTGCCAGCCGCCCCGCAGGCCGATCTCGAGGCTTGGCGCGCCCGCGCCGCCCAGGCCGGCGTCGACCCCGAGCGTCCCGCCTGGCTCACCCCTGAGGGCATCCCGGTCAAGCCGCTGTACACCGCGGCCGACGTGCAAGATCTACCTCAGCTGGGCGCCTGGCCTGGCTTCGCTCCCTTCGTGCGTGGCCCCTACGCCACCATGTATGTGGGCCGCCCCTGGACCGTTCGTCAGTACGCCGGCTTCTCCACGGCGGAAGACTCGAACGCGTTCTACCGACGCAACCTGGCCGCGGGTCAGAAGGGCCTGTCCATCGCCTTCGATCTGGCCACCCACCGCGGCTACGACTCGGATCACCCCCGTGTGTCCGGTGACGTGGGCATGGCGGGGGTGGCCATCGACAGCATCCGCGACATGCGCATCCTCTTCGACAGCATCCCGCTGGACCAGATGTCCGTGTCCATGACCATGAACGGCGCGGTGCTGCCCATCATGGCCCTGTACATCGTGGCGGCCGAAGAGCAGGGCGTCGAGCACAAGCAGCTGGCCGGGACCATCCAGAACGACATCCTCAAGGAGTTCATGGTCCGGAACACCTACATCTACCCGCCCGAACCCTCGATGCGGATCATCGCGGACATCTTCGAGTACACCAGCCAGGAGATGCCCCGCTTCAACTCCATCAGCATCTCGGGCTACCACATGCAGGAGGCGGGGGCGACGGCGGACATCGAGCTGGCCTACACCCTGGCTGACGGGCTCGACTACGTCCAGACGGGCATCCGGGCCGGGCTGAGCGTCGACGCCTTCGCGCCGCGCTTCTCGTTCTTCTTCGGCGTCTCCATGAACTACTTCATGGAGGTGGCCAAGCTGCGGGCCGCCCGCCTGCTCTGGCATCGCATGTTGTCGGACTTCGGCCCGAAGAACCCCAAGTCCATGATGCTGCGCACCCACTGCCAGACCTCGGGCTGGTCGTTGACCGCCCAGGACCCCTACAACAACGTGGCGCGCACCTGTGTCGAGGCCATGGCGGCGGCCCACGGCCACACCCAGTCCCTGCACACCAACAGCCTGGACGAAGCCCTGGCCTTGCCCTCCGAGTTCAGCGCTCGCATCGCCCGCAACACTCAACTGTACCTCCAGCAGGAGACCGGCAGCTGCCGCACCGTGGACCCTTGGGGTGGCAGCTTCTACGTGGAGCGGCTCACCCAGGATCTGGCGGACCGGGCTTGGACCCACATCCGAGAGGTCCAGGAGCTGGGCGGCATGGCCCGCGCCATCGAGACCGGGCTGCCCAAGCTGCGCATCGAGGAGGCGTCGGCCCGCACCCAGGCCCGCATCGACGCAGGCAAGCAGACCATCGTAGGCCTCAACCGCTACACGGTGGACGAAGACCCCACCATCGACATCCGGCAGGTGGACAACAGCGCCGTGCGTGGCGCCCAGGTGGCGCGTCTCGACGCGCTGCGGGCCGAGCGTGATCCTGCCGTGGTGCGCCAGCGCCTCGAGGCCCTGGTCAACGCCGCGGAGCGGGGTGAGGGCAACCTGCTGGAGCTCAGCGTGCAGGCCGCGCGCGCCAAGGCCACGGTGGGTGAGATCAGCGAGGCCCTGGTGCAGGTCTACGGCCGCCACCAGGCGGCACCCAAGCTGGTGCACAATGTCTACAGCACGGAGGCAGGCGTGGATCGAGCGGAAATCCAGGTGGTGCGTGAGCTGGCGGCGCGCTTCGAAGAGCTCGAGGGACGGCGGCCCCGGCTGCTGGTGGCCAAGATGGGCCAGGACGGCCACGATCGAGGTCAGAAAGTCGTGGCCACGGCCTTCGCCGACCTGGGCTTCGACGTCGACGTGGGCCCCCTCTTCCAGACCCCAGAAGAGACCGCCCGCCAGGCGGTGGAGAACGACGTCCACCTGGTGGGCGCCAGCTCCCTGGCCGCCGGGCACCTCACCCTGGTGCCTGCCCTGCGTCAGCAGCTGGACGCCCTGGGCCGTCCCGACATCTTGGTGGTCGCCGGTGGGGTCATCCCGCCCAACGACCACGCGGCCCTGTATGCGGCCGGCGCCGCGGCCATCTTCGGCCCGGGCACCGTGATCCCGCTAGCGGCCAAGGCGCTGCTGGAGCAGCTGCTGGAGCAGATCGCCGAGTAGTGCAGGGGGGGGGCGGGATCGCCACCATCCACAGCGACACTGGCGTGGGCTAGCCCGGCGCCAGCACGAAGGGGTAGCTCAGGGAGAACTCCTGGATGTCTGCGTCGAACTGCCAGAAGCCCATGCGGTGTACGATGCAGTCCTCGAGCTCCTGATCACGGGTGGTGTTGTCCACCACGTAGATCTCCTGGGCGCTGCCGCCGTCCACAAGCCACTGGATCTCGATGCGCCCCTGCAGGGTAGGGTTCTCCTTGAGGCGGCGCTCGTAGCAGGTCTTGATGTCGGGGTAGTAGCGCTTGATGCGGGCGTTGACCCGGGTGGCCTCGGGGCTGTCCGGCGGAGGCTGGTGGGGGTCGGGGCGGATCACCGCGGTCGGGCCCACCTCGGCGCCCCCCGTCACTCCGGCTCTCCCGCCCTCCAGGCGATCGAGCTGGATGCCCACGTCCTCGCGGCTGGTGCCGCTGCCGCCGCCCTGCTTCCAGTGGACCACCAGATCTGCGCTGCCATCGGGGAGCTTGCTGTCGCTCAGATCGACGCTCAGGCTCTCGCCGAAGGCACCCTCTGGATCCAGGAAGCCGTTGGTGGACAGGCCGCGGCTTCCGATGAGCTGCAGCATGCGTGAGTTGGCGAAGACCTCGGCTCGCAGATCCTCCTTGCGCTGGGCCTCCTGGTAGGCCGCCTCCTCTGCTGTGAGGGGCCTCTCCGGCACGCGGTCGTTCTTCGCCACCGCCTGGGTCGGCTCGGGATCTGGCTCGGGGGTGTCGGCCGCGACCTCGCGGGTCAGCCCGTCGTCCACCATCGCGTCGGGGACCACAGGGTCCGGATCTGCCAGCGCCGGCGCTGGGATCACCACGCTGGCGAAGCGCCGCACATCCTCCATGGTCCCCACCAGCTCGGGCGTCGCGATGGTGGAGGTGTAGGCCACGAAGCTGGCGGCCACCACGGTGAACAGGCCCAAGAAGCCCATGAACACCGGGTCGTCGTCGCTGATCAGGCTGGGTCGGAAGTCGAGCTTCTCCAGCTGACCCAGGGCGATGGGGGGGGCCTGCACGAGCTGGAAGAGCAGGGTGAGATCACCGACGCGGATGGACCCGCGGGCGGTGTCGTCCAGCTCGAAGTCCCAGCGTCCCCGTCCGCTGGGGGGGCGCTGGCGCAGCTGGTCCAGGCTGAGCACCTGGCCTCCGCTGCTCAGCTTGCCCTGCAGCCCGCGGGGAACCCGCAGTCGATAGCGCCCCCTGTGGGCTTCGATCAGCGCGTGCCGTCGAGGCAGCGAGGCGCCAGTGCAGCGCACCGTGGCCCCGGGACCTGCGCCCACGGTGAGTGTTTCTCCTGGATCCAGGCGTCTTTCCAGGACGATCTTGCCTTCCTGGAGGACGCCCAGACGAATGACTCTGCCCTGGTCGGGCGCGCGTAGTGCACACATGGAACCATCCCGCCGGCTCGAGGTTCACGACGGCCGCTCCTGCCGCCGGGGGTGTGGTCAGCAGGGGAGGCACGATGGTTCCGTGACGGGCCGACTTGACAAGCTTCTTGCGTGTTCCAGCGACAGAGTGTCGCCCAGGCCTATGGAGCGCATCGGACGAAGGCTGGCTTTCGGAAGGCACGGGTCTTGCGTTGATCGGCGTGGAATCCTTCGACGGAGGTCGACATGGACAGAAGGTACCGACGGGGCATGACCCTGGTGGAGATCATGGTGGTGGTGGCGATCCTGGTGAGCATCAGCGCGGTGCTGGCGGTGAACATCAAGGCCATCTGGGACCGTCAGAAGGTCCAGGAGACCAAGCTGCGCATGGGCCTGATGGAGCAGGGGCTGCAGGGCTACGCCGCCCTCCACCGGGGGCGCTACCCCACCACCGAGCAGGGGCTCGAGGCCGCGCTGCCGCACATGCACAGCCGGGAGGAGGGGGTGCCCACTGACGCATGGGGCAACACACTGGTGTATCGGTCCCCCTATGGGGACGCGGTCTACAGCCTGGGATCCCTGGGCGCCGATGGCCTGGAAGGGGGAGTGGATCTCGCCGCCGACATCGTGGTGACCCTGCGCTGAGGCGCTGATGGGTGACGGTGTTCCAATAGGACGCCGTGGGTGGAACATCGATTTCTGCGGCGGCGGCGATGAGCTGCGAGCGGAAGGTTCGTCTGCTCGATCGCCGTCAGCAAGACTAG
>CALDOK010000467.1 GCA_937912125.1 uncultured Pseudomonadota bacterium | reverse complement strand
TCGCCGGCCTGCACGAAGCCGTCGCGCGGCCAGCGTGGCAGGGGGCTGTCGACGTCCAGGTAGGCGGGGTGGCGCGCGCGCGTGTGGCCGGCCCAGGCCTGGATTCCGCTGTGGATGAGGCTGGTGACGAGGTGGGCCATCGGTGCTCCGGGCGTGTTCGGCCCGAGGACTATAGCGCCGCCAGGGCCAGGCCGGTGTGGCTCTCCGGGACCTGCGCCACCTGGGCCGGGGTGCCCTGGGCCACCAGGCTTCCGCCGCGATCGCCGCCCTCGGGGCCCAGGTCGATGACGTGGTCGGCGGCGCGGATCAGCTCGGGCTGGTGCTCGATGAGGATCACGGTGTCACCGCGATCCACCAGGCGCTGGAGCACTCCCAGCAGGTGCACCACGTCGGCGGGGTGCAGGCCGGTGGTGGGCTCGTCCAGCAGGTAGACCGTGCCGCGGCGCCGGATGGCCAGCTCGAGGGCCAGCTTGACCCGCTGGGCCTCGCCGCCGCTGAGGGTGTTGCCCGGGCGACCCAGCTCGAGGTAGCCGAGCCCCACCTCGCACAGCGTGCGCAGCACCCGGGAGATCTTGCGGTGGGTGGAGAAGATCTCGAGGGCCTGCTGGGCCGGCATGGCCAGGACATCGGCGATGCTGTGGCCCTGCCAGCGCACGTCCAGCACCCGCTCGCGGTAGCGCGCTCCGCCGCACTCTTCGCAGGGCATCCACACGTCGGAGAGGAAGTGCATCTCGATCAGCACCGCGCCGCGCCCGCTGCAGGCCGGGCAGGCCCCGTCGCGGTTGTAGGAGAAGTCCGACGGAGTGAGCCCCCGCACCTGGGCCTCGGGCAGCTGGGCGTAGAGCTGGCGCAGCGGGTCGAGGAGCTTGGTGTAGGTGGCGGGGCAGGAGCGGGGGGAGCGGCCGATGGGGGTGTGGTCCACGACCACCGCACGGGTGAGCCCGGCAGGCAGATCGAGGCCCTGGGCGGGCAGCCCGAGGGGCATACCCTGGGCTTGCTTGCCCCGGGCGAGGGCCGCCTGGAGCCGGGGGGCCAGGGTGCCCATGACCAGGGTGGACTTGCCCGAGCCGGACACGCCGGTGACCACGGTGAGGGCTGCGGTGGGGAAGGCCACGTCGATGCCGCGCAGGTTGTGCCCACGGGCGCCCCGCAGGACCATGGGCGCCGCGCCAGGGCGGGGCTGGGCCGGGGAGGGGAGCGTCGCCCTGCCCGACAGCCAGGCGCCCGTGATGGAGTCGGGGTGGGCCGCGATGGCGGCGGGGGTTCCGGCCGCGATCACGTGGCCACCGGCGGCCCCGGCCCCCGGGCCCAGATCGATCACCCAGTCGGCCCGTTGGATGGTGGCGAGATCGTGCTCGACCAGCACCACGGTGTTGCCCAGGTCGCGCAGCCCCTCGAGGGTGTCCAGCAGGCGGCCCACGTCCCGGGCGTGAAGCCCGATGGTGGGCTCGTCCAGGACGTAGAGGGTGCCGGTGAGGCGCGAGCCCAGCTGGGAGGCCAGGCGGATGCGCTGGGCCTCGCCCCCTGACAGGGAGTGACCCCGGCGATCCAGGGTGAGGTAGCCCAGGCCCACGTCGCGCAGGAAGCCCAGGCGGGAGTGAAGCTCAGGCAGCAGCTGGGCCACGATCTGCTGCTCCCGAGCGCTGAGGGACAGGGCGTCCACCCAGGCCTGGGCCTGCACGACGGTGAGGGCGCAGATCTGGGCGATGTTGAGCCCGCCGATGCGCACTCCCAGGATGGGGGCTTTGAGCCGCTGGCCATGGCAGACGGGGCAGGGGAGCGGAGTGTCGTCCGCGCCCTTGAGCTCGCCCAGGCCGTCGCAGCGCGGGCAGGCGCCCACGTGGCTGTTGAAGGAGAAGTCGCGGGGGCCGGGCTGCTCGGGCAGCACGGGGCCGTGCTCGGGGCACTCGGCCCGCAGGGACAGGGGCAGGGCTGGACCCTGCACCGGCTGGAACAGGGCGCGGTCGCGGCCGTAGCCGTAGGCCGTGCGCACGGCGTCGCTGACCCTCTCGGCGGGGGCCAGAGCGGGATCGAGCCGATCGAGCACCAGCCAGGCCCCCTGGCGGAGCAGCGCGACCGCGGCGGCGCTGTCCGTGGCGACGTCGGCCTGGCCGTCCCACAGGCGGGTGAAGCCGTCACGCTGCAGCTCGCGCTGGCGATCCTTGGCGCGGCCGCCGGGGGGGAGCTGGCAGAGCAGGCGCCCGAGCCCGGGGCCACGCTCGGCCAGCCAACGGGAGGCCGAGGCGGGGTCGAAGCCGAGGATCGGCAGGCCGCAGAGGTGGCAGTGGGGGCGGCCGATGCGGGCCCAGAGCAGCCGCAGCAGGTCGTAGATCTCGGTGACCGTGGCCACGGTGGACCGGGGGTTGTGGGCGGCCTTGCGCTGCTCGATGGCGATGGAGGGGGCGAGGCCTTCGATGCTGTCGACCGGGGCGCGATCCAGCCGACCCAGGAAGCGGCGCGCGTAGGTGGAGAGGGACTCCACGTAGCGGCGCTGGCCTTCCGAGAAGAGGGTGTGCAGCGCCAGGGAGGACTTACCCGAGCCGGACACTCCGGTGACCACCGTGAGGGATCCCTTGGGGATGGTGACGTCGATGCCCTGGAGGTTGTGGCGGCGAGCGCCGCGGACCACGATGTCCTGGACCCGGGGCCGCCGGGGCGCGCCGTAGGCGGGGACGGGCTCGGCGGCCAGCGCCGGCTGTGCGCCTCCCAGCTCGGGCAGGGCCGCCAGGACGTGGCCGGTGGGGGTGTCGAGGCGGGCGATGGCTTCGGGGGGGCCCTGGCCCACCAGGCGTCCGCCGCCGTGGCCCCCGTCTGGGCCCAGGTCGATGATGTGGTCGGCCACCTTGACCACGTCGGTGTTGTGCTCGATGACCACCACGGTGTTGCCCGCCGAGACCAGGGCTTGCAGTGCGTCGAGCAGGCGCTGGATGTCGGCGAAGTGCAGGCCGGTGGTGGGCTCGTCCAGCAGGTAGAGGGTGCGGCCTGTGGGCGGGCGCTGCAGCTCGCGGGCCAGCTTGATGCGCTGGGCCTCGCCGCCGCTGAGGGTGGAGGAGGGCTGGCCCAGGGCCACGTAGCCCAGGCCCACCTGCTCGAGGGCGGCCAGGGGGCGGGCGATGGCCCGGTGGTTGCGGAAGAAGGCCCACGCCTCGGACACGGTCATGGCCAGCACGTCGGTGATGGTGCGGCCGCGGTAGCGGATCTCGAGGGTCTCGTCGTTGAAGCGCTTGCCCCCGCAGTCTTCGCAGGGGACATGCACGTCGGCCAGGAACTGCATCTCGAGCACCTGGACCCCGGCGCCCTGGCAGGTCTCGCAGCGGCCCCCGGGCACGTTGAACGAGAAGCGGCCGGGCTGATAGCCGCGGGCGGCCGACTCGGGCAGCTTGGTGAAGAGCTGGCGGATCCCCGTGAGCGCGCCGGTGTAGGTGGCCGGGTTGGAGCGTGGGGTGCGCCCGATGGGGTCCTGATCGATGCAGATGACCTTGTCGAGCAGATCCAGGCCCTCGATGGCCCGGTGGGCCAGGGGCGAGCGCTGTGCGCCTTGGAGCGCGCTGGCGGCCGCGGGCTCGAGGATGTCGAGCAGCAGGGTGGACTTGCCAGAGCCGGAGACCCCCGTGACCACCACCAGGCAGCCCAAGGGGATGGCCACGTCGAGGTCGCAGAGGTTGTGGGCGGTGGCGCCACGGATCACCAGCCGCTGACCATTGCCTGGGCGGCGGGCGACGGGCATGGGGATGGAGCGGCGGCCCTGGAGATAGTCGGCGGTGATGCAGTCGCTGCCGGCGAACTGCTGCCACGACCCCTGGGCGGTGATGACGCCGCCCTGGCGCCCGGCCGCGGGCCCGATCTCGAGGAGGTGATCGGCGGCGCGCATGGTCTCGGCGTCGTGCTCGACCACCAGCACGGTGTTGCCCCGATCCCGGAGCTGCAGCAGGGTGTCGAGCAGGCGGCGGTTGTCGCGCTGGTGCAGGCCGATGGAGGGCTCGTCGAGGATGTAGGTGACGCCCTGCAGCCCGCTGCCCACCTGGGCGGCCAGGCGGATGCGCTGGCCCTCGCCCCCGCTGAGGCTGGCGGTGCGGCGGTCGAGGGTGATGTAGCCCAGGCCCACATCGTCGAGGAAGCGCAGGCGGTGCCGCAGCTCCCGCAGGATGGGTTCCCCCAGGGGACGCTGGCGATCGTTGAGCTGGACCTGATCGAAGAAGGCCCGGGCGCTGCCCACGGACATGGCCACCAGGGAGGGCAGGTCGCGGCCCTGGAAGGTGACGGCCCGGGCGATGGGGTTGAGGCGGGTGCCGGCGCAGCTGCGGCAGGGGCTCTGGCGGCGGAAGGCCTCGAGGGGGGTGTGGTGGGTGAAGTGCCAGACCCGATCCAGGATGTGAAGCAGGCCCTTCCAGCTGCGGGTGACCTGCTTGGGGCGGCCCGAGCCGGTCTTGATCACGGTGTACTCGAGCTCGGCGCCGTGGAGCAGGGCCTGCTGGACCGCGGCAGGCTGCTGGCCCCAGGTCAGGGCCGGGTCGGCCCCGATGCCCGCCAGCACCTGGAGCAGCACCGAGCTGTCCACCGTGGTGATGAAGGGCATGTGGCCGTCGCGCATGGCCAGGCAGGCCTGGAGTGTGGGGGCGGCCGGGTCCATCAACAGCGCGGGCTCGAAGGCCTCGAGGAAGCCCAACCCTTCGCACTCGGGGCAGGCGCCCTGGGGTGTGTTGAAGGAGAACAGGCGGGGCTCGAGCTCGGGCAGGAAGACCGAGTGCTCGGGGCAGCCCAGCTCGGTGGCGAAGGTGTGGTGCTCATCGCCCAGCAGGACTGTGACCACGCCGTCGCCCAGGCCCAGGCCGTTCTCGAGGGCCTCGAGCAGGCGCTCGCGCTGGTCGGTCGCCACGGTGAGCCGGTCGACCACCACCTCGATGCTGTGCTTCTCGTAGCGGGCCAGGGTGGCGGGCTCGTCCAGGCGCTGCAGGACGCCGTCGATGCGGGCGCGGGTGTAGCCCTGGGCCAGCAGGTCGGCGAGCTCGCGCCGGTACTCGCCCTTGCGCTCCCGCACGATGGGGCCCATCACCGTGGCCTGGGCGTCGGCGTGGGCCTCGAGCAGGTGCTCGGCCAGCTGTGCGGGGGTGGAGCGGTGGATGGGGCGCTGGCAGACCGGGCAGTGGGGGGTGCCCAGGCGGGCCATCCACAGCCGGAGGTGATCGAGGATCTCGGTGACCGTGCCGACGGTGGAGCGGGGGTTGCGGTTGATGCCCTTCTGGTCGATGGCCAGGGTGGGGGAGAGGCCGTCGACCCGCTCGACCCGCGGCTTCTCCATCTTGCCCAGGAACTGGCGGGCGTAGGCCGACAGGGACTCGAGGTAGCGGCGCTGGCCCTCCTGGTAGAGGGTGTCGAAGGCCAGGGAGGACTTGCCCGAGCCGGACAGCCCGGTGATCACCGTGAGGGCGTCGCGGGGCAGCTCGACATCGACGCCCTGGAGGTTGTGCTCCCGGGCGCCTCGCACGACGATGTGGGTGGTGGGGTCGGACATGGCGAGGCCCCTCTATGGCCACCCCGAGGGGTTGGGGCAACCCGCGTGCGGACAGGAAGTGACCGGACCTACGCCTGGCGCTTCAACCAGTCCGTGGCGGTCTTGGCATTGGCCGCGTGACCCTTGGAGATCTCGGCCCCGATCAGCTTCTCGATGCGCCCGCCCACGATGGGGATGCGGATGTCGATGCCGCCGGTGACCTTGCGCACGCAGCCCCCGGCCGCGGGCTCGATCCAGAACTCGCCGCTGCCCTGGAAGCGGTCCTTGGAGATGGGGGGCACGATCTCCCAGACCATGTGGCAGCGCTCGTCGTCCATATGCTGGACGAGCTCGTAGGACAGCCGGTCGGCGCCCAGGACCTTCTTGACCACGGTGGGCAGCTCCCGCTCGGCGGTCCAGCGCACGTGGAGCAGGCGGCGGCCGTCTTTGCCTCCGCCGGGTTCGTTGCACAGGGTCTCGCGCAGGACGCCGGAGTTGGCGTCGGTGGCGGCCAGGAACCCTGGGTCCTCCATGAGCTCCCACCAGGTGCGGGGGGCGCAGGGGACGAAGTGCTCGGCGTCGAGGCGCATGGGGCTCTCCTTGCGAGGCGATGTCGGTTGAGCAGGCTAACCTCTCTACGGAGGTTCCATGCTCGTCACCGCCGCGCTGCTCTCCTTGATGATGGTCGCCCCTCGCGCCGAGGTGCCCATGCCCCTGTTCCCCGAGTGCGGTGAGCTGGACCGGCCGGATCTCTGCCCCTCGGATCTGAACGAGTGGTGGCTCATCTCCACCATCCCCGAGGCGGCCCGGGGCACCATCCGTGAGGCCGAGCTGGACGTGGGCTCGGGCTGCTGGGCCGACCGTGCGTGGCGCACCACCACCGGCAGCTGGGACGTGGTGGTGGCGGTGCTCGACTCGGGCATCGACTGGGAGCGGGACGATCTGGCCAACAAGGTGTTCCTCAACCCCGGCGAGCTGCCCCTGCCCCTGGACGCCGACGGCGTCGAGGCGCCGAGCCACGATCTGGACGGCAACGGGCTGGTCAACCTGCAGGACTGGGCCTGGGATCCTCGGGTGGACATCACCGCGGGGCAGGATGCCTCCGACGGCATGCTCGACCCCTCCGATCTGCTGCACACCGCCTGGGGCCCCGAGTGGGACGGGGTGGACAACGACGGCAATGGCTACACCGACGACATCGCTGGCTGGGACTTCATGGGCCACGACAACGACCCGTGGAACACCTACGAGCGCGACAGCTACGGCACCCATGGCAGCGGGGTCATGGAGGACATCGGGGCGGAGGGGAACGGCGGCGGAGGCGACATCGGCGTGTGCCCCAACTGCGCCATCCTGCCCGTGCGGGTGGGACACGCCTTCATCTCGGACGCGTCGCGGGTCGGCCAGGCCATCGTCTTCGCGGTGGACTCTGGGGCCTCTGTCATCAACATGTCCATCGGCGCCCTGTCCCACTCCGCCGCGGTGAACGAGGCCCTGGCCTGGGCCCATGCCAACGGGGTGGTGATCTCGGCGGCCGCCGGCGACGAGAACGCCTACCACCAGAACCTGCCCGCCGCGGCTCCCAACGTGCTGTACGCCCACAGCATCCGGGCCGACAGCCGGGACGAGGACGGCGTGGCCTACTCGTTCCAGAACTTCTACAACTGCAACAACTACGGGCCCCGCTCGGTCATCTCTGCGGGCAGCCAGGGCTGCGCCACGGGCGCCACGGCCATGACCTCGGGCGTCGCGGGACTGCTGCACTCGGCGTCCAGGGAGCACGGGCTCGATCTGACCGCGGCGGAGATCTACCAGCTCATCACCGGCGCCGCGGACGACATCTTCCTCAGCGCCGAAGAGCTGGAGATCGCGAGCACCTACCCTTCCAGCCAGGGCTGGGATCCGTTCTACGGCTACGGCAAGCTCAACGCGGCCCGGGCGGTGGAGCGGGCTGTCGGGGGGGAGATCCCGCCGGAGATCGAGATCGACGAGCCGCTGTGGTTCGACTTCTTCGACCCCGCCCAGACTCCGGAGATCGTCGTCATGGGCCGCATCAGGGCCGATCGCGCCGACAGCTTCACCTACAGCGTGGAGCTCGGCTTCGGCTGGGAGCCCGAGAGCTGGGAAGAGATCGCCTCCGGCCAGGTCGACGGCGGCCTCGACGGTGAGCTGGCCCTGATCGACCTCACGGCGCTGCCCGACGACGTGCTGGCCGCCATCCCCGGCGCAGGCATGGACGAGGGCATCCTGGAGCGCGTCGAGCGCGTCCACAGCTCGGCGATCACGGTGAGGGTGGATGTCACCGACGATCAGGGCAACCGCGCGCAGCTGCGTCGCACCTTCTACGCTCAGTGGGAGCCCGACCTGCTGCCAGGCTTCCCCCTGCACATCGACTCCTCGGGCGAGGCCAGCCCAGTGCTGGCCGACCTGGACGGCGACGGCGTGCTCGAGGTGGTCCTGGCCACCTCGGGGGGCCAGATACACGCCTTCCGTGGCGACGGGACGGAGCTCGAGGGCTACCCCCTGCGCACGTCTCCGCCCCCCGCCATGGAGTCCTACGCGGGCAGCGCGGCCTACCTCGAGGGAGCCGTGGACCCGGAGCACGGCGACGGCTTCATCGCCGCGGCCGCGGTGGGGGATCTGGACGGCGACGGGCGGCCCGAGGTGGTGGGAGCCACCATCGCCGGCGCCCTCTACGCCTGGAGCGACGGTGTGCTGCGGGACGGGTTCCCCTCCTGGACCATCGGCCGTGAGCCCGAGGAGTTCGACGGCGACGACGTGTGGGACGACGGCTACTGGGCGGCGCCCACCCTGGTGGATCTGGACGGCGACGGCGGCCTGGAGATCCTGGCTGCGGCCATGGATGGTCGGCTCTACGCCGTGGACCACGCCGGTCGGGACGTCGGCCCCTACCCGGTCGAGGTCTGCCACCCCGACAATTGTGGGCAGCACGGAGCCCCCATCGTCTGCAGCCCAGCCGTGGGCGACGCCGACGGCGACGGTGACCTGGACATCGCCCTGGGCAGCAACGAGAGCACCGAGGACGCGCGCTTCTCGGTCAGCTTCCTGCTGGACGCAGGCACCGGCGAGCCCCTGTCGGGCTGGCCCAGGGAGACCCAGGGGCTGGTGGGTGAGGCTTCGCTGATCCCCATCGTGGGCGAGGGCCACCCCGCCAGCCTGTCCTTGGCCGACGTCGACGGCGACGGCGATCTCGAGATCGCCGACACCGTGTTCTTGGCCCACACCGACCTGCTCCACCACGACGGAACCGAGGTCTACCCCCTGGCCCACTTCGCCGACGAGTATGGGGACGACGCCAACACCAACGAGCCCTCCCTGGTGCACTTCTCGGAGCACCCGGTCTTCGGCGACCTGACGGGCGACGGCGTGCCTGACCTGGTGCAGGGCGGCGTGGGCACCATGTACCTGATCTCGCTGCCCATGGTGTTCCACAGGGACTTCCAGCAGCCCGTGGCCGCGTGGGACGGCACCAGCGGCGAGTTCCTGCCGGGTTGGCCCCAGCAGATCGAAGACCTGCAGTTCTTCATGGCGCCCGCCATCGCTGACATCAGCGGAGACGGCGCGGCCGAGGCCGTCGTGGTCAGCGGCGGCGGCATGGTCCACGCCTGGGACGCGGCGGGGGCCTCACCTCCCGGCTGGCCCAAGCTGGTTGGGCAGTGGGCCATCGGCTCGCCCGCGGTGGGCGACATCGACGGCGACGGGTACCTCGACGTGGTCGTGGTCACCCGCATGGGCCTGGTGTTCGCCTGGGGCACCCGGGGGCCGGCCGACGGGGTGGTGGAGTGGGCGTCGGTGCACCACGACGCAGCCAACACTGGCAACTACCACACGCCACTGCCCATCCAGCAAGGTCCGCCTGTGGAGCCGGGCACGCCGGCTGGCGGATGCTGCGGTGGGAAGGGCAGCGTGGACAGCGCCTGGCTGCTGCTGCCCACCCTGCTGCTGTGGCGGCGCCGTCGCGCCCTCCTGGGGAGCGCCTCGTGAGCCAGGGATAATTTGTAGAGATTGTGATTGTGCAATCTGTAAGGACGTTCCCGTAGCGTCTCGCGCGCCGGGAGGGGGTGGTGGCGTGCCCTGTGGGCATCACCTCGCTGGTTTCTGGTCGCCGTCGGGAGGCAGGGGACGAGGCGCATGAAAGAGGCCGAAGAAATATGATAATCACGCCACGATGCGCCGATGGTCTGCCGAGCTGGTCGTCGCCAGGGGCAGGCGCCCGCCACACTTCGTCGGGGCTCGCCGGGATTCCTGGTAGAAAGGGAAGGACTTTCGAAGGAGCTACCATGAACCGCATCCCCCTCGTTCTCCTGGCTATCGTCGGCGCCGGCTGCACTCCCGCGGGCAACTTTCAGGGCAAGCTGGTGGATGCCATCAGCGGTGACCCCATGCCCGAAGTGCGGCTGCTCGCCAAGTCCGACCCCATGTCCAGCGACATGACCTGCCAGACCTTCGACGCCATGACCGGAGCCGACGGCAGCTTCGACGTCCTGGGTCTGTGCGGCGCAGACACCTACACCCTGCAGCCCAGCCTCAAGTTCATGCTGCTCGACGGCGTCGGCTCCATCGACGGCAGCGTGCAGGCGACCGACGTCGTCGAGATCAAGGTCTGGCGCGATCCTGGGCCAGGGGTCCACGTGCTGGATGGCGCCAAGATGGAGAAACAGTCCACCGCCAGCGACGTCGAGTCCAAGAACATCCTGGACAGCGAGGAGAAGGTCTTCTACCCGGCCAAGCTTCCCCTGGTCTACACGGTGGTGACCCAGGGCCAGTACCTGATGCTGTCGGGTGACCGCAACATCGACAAGCTCGCCTTCTTCCCCGTCATCGAGACGGGCGAGCGCACCTTCGGCACCACGGACGAGCCGGACAAGGACGAGCCCTGGTCCTACATCGGCATCGAGTTCCAGTCCGACACCGAGTTCGAGCGCAAGACGGCCACCCCTGATCCCAGCAAGATCAAAGAGGTCGAGCTGAACGGCCAGCATGTGATCTACATCGCGCACGACGCCCTGCCGGCGGGGCAGTACGCCCTCTGGGAGCAGGACGGCCGCCGGATGTACGCCGTCCAGTTCTAGGGCCGCGAGCGATCAGTCCTCGCGCCTGCACAGCGCGAAGTGGTACCCGGCATACTTGCCATGGCGGTAGGCCTTGCCGATGGTGACGTGCTGGCTGACCCGGCGCACCACGTCGATCATGTTGCCGTAGGCGAAGCGGGAGAAGCCCGCCATGTTGTCTTTGGGGGGCGGAAACTCTGGGAAGCCGCTGTCGGGGAGGCGCGTGTAGTCGAAGTACAGCTCGCCGGGGACTTCGGGAGAGGGCTCCACGATGAAGGTTCCGTCGCCGATCAGCCAGGCCCAGGGCTGGTGGTTGTGGCCCTTGAGCTGGCCTTCGTGTTGCACCATGCGCTTCTGGAAGCTGCGGAACATGGCCATGGAGTTCATGCCCTGGTGGATGACCACCTGGCCATCGGGGCCGTGCATGTCCTGGACCGTGAGCTGCTGGCCTGCGGCGAGATCGTAGAGCGTGGCCAGCTGGCTACCAGGGAGCCGCGCGAGCCACGCCAGGCGCTGCTCCTGGGCGGCGCCGTCCAAGGCTGTGGAGAGGGTGTGGATGTCCGCAGCCTCGGGCAGGGGGATGGTGGGCTGGTCCATGGCGGCTCCAGGGGGCGCAGGGGGTGCTCAGAGCTTACTTCGGCGGTGGAACCAGGGACAGGCGCGCGCGCTTGGCCCGTTCGGCTTGGGGCGCCCCGATCCATCCGCCATCCACCATGTTGTCCAGGATGGCCGCCATGCGCGCCCGGTTGGGGCGGCCCTGCAGGTACCACTGCTCGTAGGCGCGCCGGGGGCTGGGCAGCAGGGCGGCCAGGAAGACCGCCTCGTGCAGCTCCAGGCGCCGGGGCTGCTTCATGAAGTAGCGCTCGCTGGCTGCGGCGACACCGTGGATGTCCGGTCCGAACTCCACCACGTTGAGGTAGAGCTCGAGGGTGCGGTCCTTGCCCAGGCTGCGGTCCAGCTCCACGGCCAGCAGCAGCTCCCGCAGCTTGCGCACCAGGGTCTGGTCGCCGTCCAGGAACAGGTTCTTGGCCAGCTGCTGGCTGAGGGTGGAGCCGCCTCGGACCACCTCGCCCGCGGCGATGTCGGCGTCGAGCGCTTCTTGGATGGCGGGGAGGTGGTAGCCGGCGTGCCTGAAGTAGGCGCTGTCCTCGGCGGCCAGCACGGCATGCACCAGATCGGGAGAGATGGACGCGAGGGGGGTCCAGTCCGGGGTGCCGTCGCCCGAGCGCCGGGGCACGCGTTCTCCCTCCTCGTCGCGCACCTGGTAGGTGAAGGCGCCCCAGTCCAGGCCCAGGCTCGGCTCGAGGGCGCCGCTCACCGTGAGGTCCAACAGGCGTGGAGTGATCTGCAGGGAACGGCCGGGCTCCCAGTGCACGCTCAGTCCGATAGTGCCGCCCACGTCGGCCCTGTCCAGCTCGGGGACGAGGGGCGCCAGGGGCATCAGCAGGGCGCCAGCGGGGCTGTCGGGGAGCTCGAGGTCCAGCACGGGCAGCCCTTCGTCGTCCAGCTGAGCCTGCCAGCGCGCAGGAGGGCCTCCCAAGGCCAGGCTACCCCGGAGCCAGGGGCGCTCGAGGTTCCCGGTGCTGCCCTCGAAGTCCAGCTGCAGCGGGAGCCCTGGCAGGACGTCGGGGGAGAGCAGGGGACTGGTGACCTGGATGGAGGTGCCCGACAGGCTGCCTTGGATGACGTCTTCTGCCACGTTCCAGGTGGCCGCCAGCCGCAGGGCGCCCAGCAGCCCGTAGCTCTGAACAGCGCGGCTGTGCTCGATGCTGAGGATGTCCTCCGACTGAGTGAGCAGGAAGTCCGGGCCTTCGAGGTGGATGGGGTCCAGGCCCCCGTGAAGGTCGTGCACCAGGACCCGATCGTCCATGCGCACCGTGAGCCCCTGGACCTGTGCGTTGGCCAGCAGGCCTGCGGTCTCCCCGAGGGAGGCGGCGGCCTCGGGCTCCGAGCCGGCCTGCGCCGCCAGGGTGGGCAGCCACTGGGCCAGATCCACGTCGGCGCCCCGGATGGTGATGGCCAGGGGCCAAGGCTGGACCGAGGCGCTGGCCATGGTCACACCAGGGCAGCGGATGTCCGAGGCGCGGAGCCGAAGCCCGGCCCAGCCCAGTGTTTGGGCGGCGCATCCCCGCTGGGCCAGCACGGCCTCGGCTTGGGCCACGGCGTAGGATCGGCCCAGCACGGCACCCATGGCCAGGACGACCCCGGCCAGGACCACAGCGGTGAGCACGCGACGGCGGGTGGATGACGCCATGGGCTAGCCCGCTGGGCGCTCGATGGCCTCGGTGGGCTCTGGGCGTGGAGCGTGCACCAAGGCCGCGATGCTCATGTCCAGGTCTCGGGAGATGGCCTCGAGGGCGGCCGTGACCGCCTGGGACCCGGGGGCGTCGTCGTCGCAGGAAGGGACGCTGACGGCCCGGCAGGCCCGCACGACCCTGGCGGCGGTGAGGGACTCGAGGGGCTGGGCCGGGACATAGCCGCCGCCTTCGACGGGCAGGATCATCCCGCAGGTCTCGAGCATGTCCAGGGCCTCGTGGACCGCGCGGCTGGGTGCGCCGAGGGTCTCGATGATCCACTCACCGGTGGCGGGTCCGCCGCCGGAGAGGAAGCGAGCCCCCAGGGCGATCATCACCTGCAGCCCGAAGCAGGCGTCGGGCCGGCGGCGCCAGATGTCGCCCATGCGCAGGCGGTCGCGCTCTTCGGCCAGCAGGGGCCGGGCGTGGTGGACCACGTAGGCCACCTCTACCCCCAGCAGCACCACCAGCCAGAGCAGGTAGACGTAGAGCAGGAAGACGGGGAACAGGGCCAGGCTGCCGTACAGCCGGACCATGGTGTTGGAGGCGCCCAGCAGGGCGGTGTAGGCCTCGAAGCCGATCTTGAGAGACTCGAACAGGATGGCGCTGATCAGGCCACCGGCGATGGCCGAGCGCCAGCGCACCTCAGTGTGGGGCAGCAGCTTGATGGCCAGCACCAGGGCCGCGGTGGTCAGGGAGATGGGCACGATGCGGCCCAGCAGGCCCGAGGGCAGGGTGGTGCCCAGGGACGAGGTGGCGGCGAAGCCCGCGGACAGCAGCAAGGGCCCCAGGGTGACCACGGCGTAGAACAGCGTGATGCGCACCAGCCAGCGGCGGCGCTGTCGCACCCGGAAGATGTCGTTGAAGGCCTGCTCCACCGAGGTGTACATCTTGGAGCCCGCCACCAACACGCCCAGGAAGCCGATGACCCCCAGGGCCTCGAGCTTGACCCCGCCCACGATGCTGTCCAGCAGGGGGCCCACCTCGGCCACCGAGGCGGCCAGGACGGTGCTGTACAGGCCCTGCTTGATGGACTCCGCGGTGGTGTCGATCAGGCCCAGGGGACCCATGAGAGCGAAGGCCATGGCCAGCACGGGCACGATGGCCACCAGGGTCCAGTAGGACAGGGTGGCGGCGCGCACGAAGAGCTGGTCGTGGGTGGCGGCCCGCCACAGGGCGATGCTGCCGTGGATGGCGGTGAGCAGGGTGCGCTGCCAGATGGGCTTGTCACGGGTGCCCTCGAGCCCGCGGTAGGCGTTCATGAAGCGGGTGGGCAGGCGCACGGTGGACCTCCGTCCCGGTTCTTAGCGGCGGCCGCAGGCGCGGTCGACGGCCTGCTCGTACTGGAAGAGTCCGGCCTCGTACTGGGCGACCTTCTGCATGGCAGCCTGGTAGGCGGCCTCGGCATGCTCTTCCTGCTCCTGGGCCACCGACATCATCTTGGCGTCCATGTTGCATGGGCTGGTCTTGATGCAGTTCTGCATGGCCAGCTGGCCACTGGCCAGGGACCGCTCGGCGGCGGCGATCTCCCGGCCACGTCTGGCATCGACGCCTTCGCGCTCGGCTCGCAGCTCGGCGCGGGCTTGGCTGCACTCGGGCGTCTCCTGCGGCTCGGGCTCGTCCTGGACCTGGGCACTACCAGATCGGGGAGCTGCTCCGGGAGCGGGGCTTGGGCGCTCGCGTCTCCGCCGACGCCTGCGAGGGTGCTGGGCTCGGCCCCCAACAGGTCGCCCAGGCTGGGCGTCGTGGGCACGTCCGCGGGATCGGGCTCGGAACCGCCGCCGCAGGCCAGCGCGAGGGCCAGGAAGGCAAAAGAGACACCGAGCAGTGCGAGGGGTCTGGGCATGGGCTCTTGGACCTCCGTGGGGAGGGATCATAGCAGGCCGGCGGGGTCTGCGGGGTTGGGGGCGGGGTGCCTCCAGCACGAACATCCGCTAATCTGGCCCGCACCTGGAGGTCGCCCATGGCCGACGAGCTCACCCACATGGATGCCGAAGGCAACGCCCGCATGGTGGACGTGGGCGGCAAGCCCATCACCGCCCGCGAGGCCATCGCCACCGGCAGGATCCGCATGACCCCCGCCGCGCGGGCTGCCATCGTCGAGCAGCGGGTGAAGAAGGGCGACGTGCTCGCCGTGGCGCAGCTGGCGGGAATCCAGGCCGCCAAGCGCACCGCGGATCTTGTGCCCCTCTGCCACCCTCTGCCTTTGAGCGCAGTGCAGGTGATGCTGGCACCCGAGGGGGAGGACGCGGTGCGGGTGCGCGCCACGGTGCGCTGCAGCTGGACCACCGGCGTCGAGATGGAGGCCCTCACAGCGGCGTCCGTGGCGCTGCTGACCGTCTACGACATGGTCAAGGCCATCGACCGCGGCATGGTCATCGAGGGTGTGCGCCTGCTCGAGAAGCGCGGCGGGCGCAGCGGGGAGTGGATCGCGGTGTAGAGCTCGGGCGTGCGGTCGGCGCGTTGAGCGCAGCTACAGCACCTCTTCGCTCACAGTGCCTGTGGTGAGCGGGGTGTCGATGACCGTGTCGAAGCTTCGGGCGGCGGGCAGACGCTGCAGGCGGGCGCCCACCAGCAGGCCGAGGATCTGGTAGTCGTAGGCCACGAGCCAGCCCTCGTTGCTGTAGGCGAGGGTCATGGCACCCTCGGGAGGCTCGAAGCGGAAGCGCTGCACCTCGATCTCATCGGGGCCCACGGCCATGGTGGCGGGGCCGAGATCCGTGAGCGGGCCCTCCATGAGGCTGCCGGTCTCGGCGGACAGGAGCCGGAGGGTCTGGACGGCCTGGAGGGTGCGCAGGGCGCGTTCTCGATCGAAGAGCTCGGAGGAGACCATGTCCACCGCGTCGGCGGGGAGGCGCTCGCTGTGTGCGCCGGCGACGCCGGCCTTGGTCACTCCCCAGGTGCCGTCGACGTCCTGACGGGCCTGGACTTCGCTGACCTTGCCGCTGGTGGCCATGGAGGCGACGAAGCCACGATCGCCACCGAACCGCGCGCCCAGGCGCTGCTCGTACCCAAGGGTGCCCTTGGCGATGGGCAGCACGAAGCTGGTCCAGGCCTCGAGCAGGCGCAGCTCCCCGGTGCTGGTGGGGATGTACTTGATGGTGACGTCGCGGCTGCCGATGGGCCGGTCCTGTGCGAGGAGCTGGTAGCTCAGGGGCTGCTCGTCGGCCTGGGCCGTAGGGGAGGCCAGGGCGAGGGACAAGGCCGCCAGGGCGGCGAGACACCAACGGACGGGCGGTGCGGCGAGGGGACGGTGCACGTTCGCTCCAGGGGAACAGCAGGGGACAGGTAACAGGGCGAACCAGGCAGCGCCTCGGAGCGCGCGGCCTCGGACGATGGCCCGCTGGATCCGACTCCTTTGGCGCCGTGATCCTCGGCTCCACCGGCAGAGCCAGAACGTGCTAGAGGGCCGCCGAATTCCGCTCGCGTATGGTCGGGCGGACAGGAGGCACCATGCGCGTCGGCATCTGCGGCTACCCCGGCTCCGGCAAGACCACCGTGTTCCAGGCCCTGGCGCCAGGGGCCAAGATCAGCGGCAAGGGCGTGTCCCTGGGCAGCATCAAGGTCCCCGATCCCAGGATCGACCAGCTGGTGGAGATCTTCTCGCCGCGCAAGACCGTGTACGCCGAGATCCTCTTCGCCGACGTGGGCAACACCGCCGGGCCCGGCGCGGGGGCCTTCCCCGCGGCTGTGCTCGAGGCCATGCGCGGCATGGACGTGCTGGTGCACGTGGTGCGCGCCTTCGACAACCCCATGGCCGAGGGTGACGACAACCCCAAGCGCGACATCGCGCTGTTCGACGACGAGCTGATCCTGCTGGACATGGCGCTGCTGGAGCGCCGCGGTGAGCGCTGGCGCAAGGAGAGCCGCAAGGGCATGGAAGTCCAGATCAACCAGCGCTGCCTCGAGCACCTGAGCGAGGGCCTGCCCCTGCGCAGCCTCGAACTCGATGCCCTCCAGCGCAGCACCCTGGTGGGCATCCAGCTCTTCTCCCTCAAGCCGCTGATCATCCTGTACAACCTCAGCGAAGAGCGCATGGACGACGACGCCTGGGCCTATGCCCGCGAGCTGCGGCAGCTGGGCCCCAACAGCTGGTCCACAGGCATCTGCGCCCAGCTCGAGGCCGAGCTGAACGAGCTCGAGCCCGAGGAGCGGATGGAGATGCTGGCGGATCTGGGGCTGGCCGAGCCCGCGGCCGCCAGCTTCGTGCGCACCGCCTACTCCCTGCTGGACCTCATCAGCTTCCTCACCTTCGGCCCTGACGAGTGCCGCGCCTGGCCCATCCGGCGGGGCACCGTGGCCCGCAAGGCCGCGGGCAAGGTCCACAGCGACATCGAGCGCGGCTTCATCCGCGCCGAGGTCAGCGGCCTGGCCGACATGCTGGTGCACCGCAGCGAGGCCGCCATGCGCGCGGCGGGCAAGACCCGGCTCGAGGGCAAGGAGTATGTGGTGCAGGATGGGGACCTGATCGTCTTCAGGTTCAATGTTTAGGGGCTGAGTCCCCGGATCATGGAATCCAGCATCTATGGGCCTTTTCGTGGATGCGGCTCTCTGGCGGCAGGCCGGATTCCGGCCCCAGGCGGCCCCGTTTGTCCCTGAATGGGGACAGAAGTGGGGAGAACCTGGAGAATGAAAGTTAAACAAGGGCGGCCCAGCGAGAGGACCCGCTCGATGCCTACGCCGCAGGATGTCGCCTACCTCTTCAACCAGCTCTGGCCCGCGATGCACGCTTCTGCGATGCACCGAGATCGGTGCCTTGCCAGCCTCGGTATTATCGACGCCGTCTTCGCCCAGCACGCTGGAAGCCCCAACGACCTCTTGGATGCGCTGCTCGCGCTTGACGGGATCGGCCTGACCATCGGCACCGGCCTGATCTACTCCTGCAACCGCACAAGCCTGGTCCCATTCGACAAGCACACCACGGGCTATGCGCTCCAGCTCCGTCTGATCCCGGACAACTTCGTCAGCCACGGCAACTTCGACAGATACTCGGAGGCCATCGT
>CALDOK010000466.1 GCA_937912125.1 uncultured Pseudomonadota bacterium | reverse complement strand
CAGCTCACCCGGCGCTTCAACGCCATGGCCGACCAGGTCCAGGGCCTGCTCGAGGGCCAGCAGCGCCTGGTCCAGGCCGTAGCCCACGAGATCCGCACCCCCATCGCTCGCCTGCGCTTCGGGGCCGAGGTGCTGGACATGACCTCCGACCCAGCGGAGCGCGAGCGTCGCCGCTTGGCTCTGGACGGCGATCTCGAGGAGCTCGAGGCGATGGTGCAGGAGCTGCTGCTCTATTCCCGCTACGAGAGCGGCCAGGCACCCATGGACCCGCAGCCGCTGTCCATCCTCACCACCATCGAGCGCTTGGTGGCCAAGCTGCCACCGGGCTCCTCGGGGGTCAGCGTCGTGCCCGCCCCGGACGCCCCCGCCGAGCTGTCTGCCGACGCCCGCGCCTTCGAGCGCGCCCTGCGCAACCTGCTGGCCAACGCTGTGCGTCACGCGGAGGGTCGGGTGCAGGTGAGCTGGCAGGCCGATGGCCACGCCGTGCTCCTCACTGTCGAGGACGATGGGCCAGGGGTGCCCGTGGAACAGCGGGAGCGGATCTTCGAGCCCTTCGCCCGCATGGACGCCAGCCGAGACCGCGGATCCGGCGGCGTGGGGCTGGGGCTGGCCATCGTCCAGCGCATCCTGCAGGCCCATGGTGGGAGTGTGGTGGTGGGGTCATCCGCCCTTGGTGGGGCTGCCTTCGTGACCCGCTGGCCCTCGGAGCTCGGGCTCGGCCGAGGGTGAGTCGTCTCCTCGTGGGTCCAGCTGCGCCGTGGCGGGGGTGCTGCGGGGGAGGGCCTGGAAGGCCCCTTGGTCGTCCACGGGGTCCACCGCCCAGCGTTGTGCGGCGATGAAGGCCGCCAGCGCCGCGGCCACCAGCCCCGCCACCAGGTGCAGGCCCCAGGGTCCCAGCGCGTCCATGGTCAGGGCGCCGATCAGGGGGCTCGCGGCGGCGCCAACGGCCGAGAGCAGCAGCAGGGTGGCGCTGCCCGCCACCAGCTTCGAGGCGGGCAGCCGATCGCCCGCGTGGGCCAGGGACATCGGATAGAGCGGGATCATCCAGGCGGTCAACAGGACGATGGAGGCACCGACGGCGGCGGCGCCGGCTGCGGGGGCTGCCATGGAGAGCAGGCTGCACGCGGCCATCACCATCGCCATGCCCTGCATCACGCGGCGCCGATCCAGCCGATCCGACAGCCACCCGATGGGCCACATCAGCAGCAGGCCCAGGATCAGCCCGGCGGCCATGCCGCGGCCCACCGCGGCCGCCTCCAGGCCGTGGCCGCGCAGGTACCCGGGCCCCAGGGTGATGGCCAGGGAGAAGAGGGCGCCCGAGGCCAAGGCGCCGGTCACCGCCAGGGGGGCACGCCTGAAGAGGAACGTTGGTGAGAGGAAGCTGGCGTCCGGCGGCGGGGGCGCGACCGCGGGGCTGAAGGCCATGGGCAGGACGCCCAGGGCGAGCAGGCTGCCCGCGATCATGAAGGGTCGGTCCGAGGCGGGGTCTCCCAGCCCTGCGAGCAGCTGGCTCCCGCCCATGGCCAGGTAGAACGCGGTGGTGTACAGCGCCAGCACCAGGCCGCGGGCGCCCTGCGGGGGGCGGTCGTTCAGCCAGCCCTCGGCCACGGCCAGCGCCCCTACGAAGCACATCCCGTTGATCAGGCGGAGCAGCCCCAGCACGGCGGGGTGGGGGTCCATGCCGTGGCCCAAGGCTACCGCAGACGCCAGGGCCAGGCAGCCCGCGAAGGCGCGGACGTGTCCGACCCTGGCCACCAGCCGCGCCACCGAGACTGCCCCCAGGGCCTGGCCCGCGAAGTAGGTGGCCATGAAGGCGCCCACGAGCAGGCGCGGCGTGTCGGCGTGCTCGAGCCGCAGCACCACCAGCAGGTTCAGCAGGCCCTGCCCGCCGACCAGGAGCATCACGCCGAGGAAGACGGCGCCGAGCGCGCTGACGAGGGATCGCATGGACACCTGTCCGGGCGTTCTGGCTGGGGCTGCTGCGCCATAGCCCGCGTAGTGCCGACCCGGGTGGCCACCTATCTCGGCGGCCCTCGGGCCGCGCGGCCCGCTGCCGTGACAAGCTCGCTCCGGCTGGAGTGCTGCCCCCCGCGAACGCAGCTGCGTCGGGCTGATCCCGGCTCGTCAGTCCAGGCGCTGCCCCGACCCATGCTGGCTCTCCGCCTTGCCGTAGGCCTTGGTCGCCGTGGGCAGGGCCTCGTCCATGGCATCGAAGCGCTTGGTGCTGGTGGGGTGGGTGGAGAGCCAGGTGACGAAGCCGGTGTCACCATAGCGCTCGTTCAAGATCGTCACCGCCTGCCTCAGGGCGGCGGGATCGTAGCCACCCATGGCCATCAGCCGCATGCCCAGCGCGTCGGCCTCGGGCTCGTGGGTGCGGGAGAAGGGCAGGATGAGGCCCCTGGCGGCGCCGATCCCCAGGTCGCCCCGGATGGAGGAGCCGTACTGGGGGTGGGCGGGGTCCAGGCTGTCGGCGTCCAGCAGCCCGGGCAGCACCAGCCCGTTGGTGATGCGCTCGGTACCGTGGCGAGCGAAGACGTGGGCCATGTCGTGGGCGACGATGGCCGCCAGCTCGGCCTCGGCGCTCAGCGCCTCCACCAGTCCGCGGTAGACGATCACGGTGCCGTCCGGCAGCGCAAAGGCCTGGGCGTCGTCATGGTCTACCAGCACGGCCCGCCAGCTCAGCTTGCCCGCCTTGCCCGGCACGTGTGGCGCCAGGCGCGCCACGATGGTCTGCAGCAGCGCGGACTGGTCGTTGTCCAGGGGGGTGAGCCCGGCCGATGAGGAGCAGCACCACGCCCTCGAGGCCGTCGGCCAGCGCCGCGGGCGGGTAGGGCGCGTCCACGAAGCTGAGCAGCTCCGGGTCGACCAGCAGGGGGGGAAGCTCGGGGACGGGGGGCGCGGCAGCCAGCGCGGGCGTGTATGGGCCCAGGTGGGGCTGCTCGCTCAGCGTTGGCTCCGCCCGAGTGGCAGCGAGGAGCGCGAGTGGGAGGAGCGTGAGCATGGCCTCTGCTCCTATGGGCCGTGTCGCTCGCCATGCAACGAGGAAGCGCGCTGCTGGTGTTTCTCTGACAGGTGGGTGGGAGCCGAGGTGAGGAAGCCCGCCCCGGGCTCGGGGCGGCGGGTGGGTCTCGAGCCCGCCCCTACACCTGGGATCGGGGCCCTACCGGCACATGCTCTCGCCCACGTAGACATACCAGCCCAGCTCGTCTTGCCAGAACTCGCCGTTGAACGGCCAGTACGCCTCTCCAGCGCTGGTCGCGTATGGGATCTCCGCCTCGGCCAGGTCCCGAAGGCGACCGTCTTCGTGGTGCGAGATGATGGTTTCGATTTCGGTGCGCACCGCGTCGTTGGCCTCGAAGCGGATGATCTCGCTCTGGGCCAGGAGGTCGCGCAGCTCGATGCTCAGCTCGGCCGCTCCAGACAGCAGCAACAGCCCGGCCCGGCGGCGGGTGCGCTCGCGCTCGGCATCCAGGACCGGCTGCAGCCGCGGCTCCATGCTGTCGCTCCAGCGGGCCTTCTGCTGGCCGATGAGCTCCAGCTCCCGGTCCAGGCCCTGGAGTCGGGTCACCTGCGCCGCCAGATCCCGATCCCGCAGCAGGTGGTCGAAGATCTCGGGGCCCAGGACCGAGTGGGCGGGGAAGTCCTCGAAGTATGTGGCCCAGGCCTGGTCCGACAGCTTGCGCCCCTCTGCGCTGGCGTAGCTGCGCGCGAAGGCCTGCAGCTCCTGCTGCACGGGCTGCATGCGGGCCTCGAAGTCCAGGGCGATGCGCTCCACTTCGTCGTACTCGCACAGGGTGAAGTGGTTCAGGGCGCGCAGCACGTCCGCCTCCGGCATGAAGGGCTGGGCGGCGAAGTAGGGGCTGCGCACGGTGAGGATCTGGCCCAGGGAGCCGCCTGTGTCGTTCTGCATGAACTGGGCCCAGGCCAGCTCGAGGCGGGCGGTGGGCCAGGCCTCGCTGGCCGTCTCCACCTGGGTGTAGAGCGTCTCGGCGCGGTCGAACAGCTGGAGCCCGTAGTGGACGCGGGCCACGTCCATGAGGGCCAGGTTCTTCAGCTCGCGGTGGCGCCTGGCCTGCTCCCGGGAGCTCGCCTGCACCTCGGTCTGGATCACCTCCTGAAAGGCGCGCACTGCGCTCCTGGCGCGGCCGGTGCGGTTGTGGATGACGCCCTCGAGGTAGCGCGCCTGCAGGCCGTGGGCGCTGTGGGTGGGGACCTGTCCCAGGGAGATCAGGGCGCTGCGGATCTCGTCCTGTTCCACGCTGCGCAGGCCCTGGAGGTAGGCCAGGGTGGGCTGGGCGTCACGGGGCCAGCTGTCGGCGGGAATCTTGGCCACCACTCTCTTCAGGTCGGTCATGTCGTCGGTCTGATCGGCCAGGCGGACCAGGCGCCTCAGGGCGTGGTCGAACCAAGGATCCGAGGGGCCGCGCGCGACCACCTCGAGGTAGTGGTGCCGGGCGCTGTGGAGCATGTCCAGATCCTGCAGGCTGCAGGCCAGGTGGTAGTGCAGCTGCCCGCGGCGCTCGGGGTAGCTGTCCTCGGCCAGCAGGTCGGCCAGGATCAGGCTCGCGCTCAGGGGCTTGTGTGCGTCGATCAGCTTGATGACCCTGGAGATCTCCTCGGGGGCAGCCCGCTGGGAGGTCCCCGAGGCCTGGAGGAGCCCGTCGCCAAGGGAGGTCGGCTCGCTCTGTGCTTCGTCCGGGAGGGGGTGCACTTCTGGACCCTCTGCGTCGGGCTGCAGGGCGCGGGCGGCGTTGAGCACCGGCTCGGGGACCTCGGCCCGAACCAAGCACTCGATGTCCTCGGGGGTGTACAGACCGCCGGAGTCGTCGATGGTCTGGACCACGATGACGACGGGGACGTTCACCTTGACCATGGCGACGACCTCGTCGCAGGACAGGGCGTGGGCGGGGCCCGCGAGGGCGAGCCCCAGCAGGGTGGCGGCGAGGATGGACGGGCGGACGGGGGGCATGGAGGCTCCTGGTGGCGGGGGTGGCCGAGGAGGCTCCCCGCCCGCGCCGTCGCGCGTCCGGGCGCGTCACGACGCCGCCCACCAGGTGCGGGTTGGGTGGTCGAAGGGGAGCCGGACGCGGCAAGTGGTCGTGGTGGCGGCGTAGGGGCGGGGAGCCCCAGCTCCATCGACAGCGCTGGTGCGAGGGTGGTTCCCCTGCCGCGCATCGAGGGGTGGGCGTGCTATCTCTCAGGCATCCACAACCTGGTGAGAACGATGCCTGCTTCCTGCCTCCTGCCGTCTGTCCTGGCCCTCGTCATCACGAGCCCCGCGGTCTACGCGGACCCGCAGGAGGGGCTGGACGCGGGCTGGGAGGCGCTGCGGACGGGGGATCTGCGGGCGGCTCAGGCTGGCTTTGGCTTGGCGGCCAGGTCGCGCAAGACACGCGAGGAGGCGGTAGCCGGCGCGCTCTCCGTGGCCCTGGCGCGGGCGGACGAGGTCGCCATGGTCGCGCTGCTCGAGGGGCTGGATCCCGCGCGGTCGTCCGAGCTGCTCGTCCTCGCGGCCGGCGCGGCCGAGATCTCCCTGCTCGAGCCTTCGGGGAGGGCCTCCGCGTGGGTCCAGGCAGCCTGCGAGCTCGATGATCCCCAGTGGCCCGACGAGGTCCTGGAGCTGTGCTCATGGGCGCCGCTGCTGGCCTCGGCTGAGCGCCTGTCGCACATGGAGAGCGACCAGGGCTTGGTGCTGCCCTTCTCCTACGCTGGCGCCCAGCCCGTGGTGCTCGCCCGGGTAAACGGCGGTGAGCCCGTGGCGCTGCTGGTGGACACCGGAGCCTCCAGCTGCCTGCTCACCGAGCAGGCGGCAGCCGCGCTGGGCCTCGCCCGTCGAGAGGACACCGCCCTGCAGGTGGCGGCCACCGGCGGTCTGATCCCCAGCTGGCGCGAGCTGGTCCGCCTGGAGCTGGGCGGGCAGGTGGTCCAGGACGTCGATGTGATCGTGGCCGACCTGCCCATCACGGGCTTGGCGGGGATTCTCTCCCCCCAGTCCGTGTGGCCCGATCGGGTGGTGGAGCTGGACTTCTCCATGCACGAACTTCGGGTAGCCGCTGTCGGCGAGCGGGACCTGCAGGGGGTGGCGCTGCCCTACCGTCAGCACGGCGGGCGACCCTACCTCGAGCTGAGCACGCCGGATCGGCCCCAGCGCCCCGTGGTCATCGACACCGGCGCCGCCAAGACCCACCTGGATCAGGAATGGGAGCAGCTGGGCGAGCCCCTCGAGCGTGGCGAGGCCATCAAGACCGAGGGAGCGGGCGGGGCCAGGGCTGATGTGGTGCCCACCACCGGCGTGTTCGATGCCTCGGCTGGAGAGCTGGCCTTGCCCCTGCCTGGGCCCAACCTGTACACCCCCCACCACGGCGATGCGCCCGGAGTGTGGAACTTCGGCTTGTTGGGAGCCGAGGCATGGATGGGCCGCGTGATCAGCCTGGACCGCGCCGGGGGGCGCCTGGCCCTGACCGACCCTCCGGCCCTGCCGCCCTGGCAGCCGGGCGACCAGGCCAGCTTCGAGTTGACCGTGGACGGCTCGGTGGTGGGTGGGTTCACCGAGCAGGTGGTCGCCCGTGACGTCGACAGCGTGACCCTGGAGGTCACCACCCAGCGAGGTGAGCAGGGCTCCTCCTTCCTGCTGCGCACCCCCGATGCCTGGTCCAGCCGCGGTGCCTGGATGTTCACTCGGCCCGTGCTCGAGGCCTGGACCGTGGACGAGGCGGGCGAGCGTGCCCCCCTCGAGGACGGTGGCCGGGCTGCCTGGATGGCGCTGTTCACGCCCTTCCGCACCGTGCCGTCCGAGGAACCTCCAGGGCTGGCCTTCGGCCACCACACCGTCGCCGGCCAGGAGCTCTCCTGCACCCACCTTGACCTGCCCGCCGCAGTGGGCGAGACCCCAGCGGACTTCTCCATGCTCGAGTGCCCGGCCTCCCCCTGGAGGGTGGCCGAGCTGCGAGTGCAGGCCGTCGACGGCACGGTGCTGTGGGGGATTCGGAGGCGGTAGTAGGACCGGGGTTGC
>CALDOK010000465.1 GCA_937912125.1 uncultured Pseudomonadota bacterium | reverse complement strand
CAAGCAGGGCCAGTATGCGCCCCTGCCGGTCGAGGTTCAGGTGCTGCACATCCTGGCCGGCACCGAAGGCGTCATCGACAACCTCGAGATGCGGCATGTCGGCCCCTTCGTCGCTGACCTGACGGCCCACTTCCAGACCAAGCAGAAGGCCTTGCTGGACGAGCTGGCCCAGAAGCAGACCTTCAAGAAGAACGACCTCAAGGAACGTCTGGTGGCCGCCATGAAGGCCTACATGGAAGGCTGGCACCCCGTCGGCTAGCGCCCCCGCGCCCTCTCCTCACCCCTCTCCGAGAGAACCCAAGTGGCGAGCCTCCGAGACATTCGGCGCCGAATCTCGTCGGTCAAGAACACCCGACAGATCACCGCCGCCATGAAGCTGGTGGCCGGAGCAAAGCTGCGCCGGGCCACCGAGAACGCCCAGGCCGCCCGCCCCTACCAGGAGTCCCTCACCAAGGTCCTGGGCCGGGTGGCCGAAGCCGCCAGCGACGCCGAGCTGCCTCTGCTCGAGCGGCGCGACAACGTGGAGCGCGTCCTGCTGGTGGTCTTCACCAGCGATCGCGGCCTGTGCGGTGGCTTCAACTCCAACCTGCTGCGCGACGTCGAGCGCCGGGTGCGTGAGATCAAGGCCGAAGGCCGTGAGGTCTCCATCACCACGGTGGGCAAGAAGGCGCGCGAGTACCTGCGCAAGCGCGGCTACCCCGTCGTCGAGAGCCACATCGACGTCGAGCCCTCCGAGTTCCCTGCCATGGCGGCTGAGCTGGGCGCCAAGCTGCGTGTGGCCTTCGTCGACGATGGCTTCGATCAAGTGCAGCTGGTCTACAACCGCTTCGTCTCCGCCATGACCCAGCGGCCCACGGGCTTCGAGCTGCTCCCCATCTCCGTGCAGGGCACCGACGGCCAGCCCGACGAGGCCGAGATCGGGGGCGACTACCGCTACGAGCCCGAAGGCGGCGCGATCCTGGCGGCCTTGTTGCCCCTGTACCTCGACACGGTGCTGCTCCAGGCCCTGCTCGAGACCGAAGCGGGCGAGCAGGCGGCTCGCATGACCGCCATGGACAGCGCCACGCGCAACGCCTCTGACATCATCGATACCCTCACCTTGAAGTACAACCGTGCCCGTCAGGCCGCGATCACCAAAGAGCTCATCGAGATCGTGTCCGGCGCCGAAGCCCTTTAGCGGGCCCTTCCAGGAGAATCTGGATGACTACTCTCGCGACCAAGTCTGAGTCCGAAGCCAACTACGGCGTCATCAAGCAGGTCATGGGGCCTGTCGTGGACGTGGAGTTTCCGCCGGGCAAGCTCCCCAACATGCTGACCGCCCTAAAGCTCACCAACGCCACTATCAACGACAAGGTGGAAAACCTCACCATCGAGGTGGCGCTGCACATGGGTGAGAATGTCCTGCGCTGTATCGCCATGGACACCACCGATGGCCTGGTGCGCGGCCAGCAGGTGCGCGACACCGGCGAGCCCATCATGATGCCTGTGGGCCCCCAGGTGCTCGGGCGCATCATCAACGTCACCGGCGATCCCGTGGACGAGCTCGGCCCCGTGGGTGCCGAGATGCAGATGCCCATCCACCGCCAGCCTCCCGGCTACACCGAGCAGTCCACCGAGTCCGAGATGTTCGAGACGGGCATCAAGGTGGTCGACCTGCTGGCGCCCTACTCCCGCGGCGGCAAGATCGGCCTGTTCGGCGGTGCCGGCGTGGGCAAGACCGTGCTCATCATGGAGCTCATCAACAACGTCGGCCTCAAGCACGGCGGCAAGTCCGTGTTCGGCGGCGTCGGCGAGCGCACCCGTGAGGGCAACGACCTGTGGTTCGAGATGATGGAGTCCGGTGTCATCAAGGCCGAGCTCGACGAACACGGCCACGTCAAGATGAGCGCCAACGGCCTGCCCACCATCAACACCGAAGAGTCGCGCGTGGCCCTGGTCTACGGCCAGATGAACGAGCCCCCGGGCGCCCGCGCCCGCGTCGCTCTGTCGGCCCTCACCGTCGCCGAGTACTTCCGCGACGTCGAGCGCCAGGACGTGCTGCTGTTCATCGACAACATCTTCCGCTTCACCCAGGCGGGCTCCGAGGTCAGCGCACTGCTGGGCCGCATGCCCTCCGCCGTGGGCTACCAGCCCACCCTGGGCACCGAGATGGGCATGATGCAGGAGCGCATCACCACCACCAACCGCGGTTCCATCACCTCGGTCCAGGCCATCTACGTGCCCGCCGACGACCTCACCGACCCGGCCCCGGCCACCACCTTCGCCCACCTCGACGCCACCACGGTGCTCTCCCGCGCCATCGTCGACATCGGCATCTACCCGGCCGTCGATCCCCTGGACTCCACCAGCCGCATCCTCTCCGCCGACATCGTGGGTGACGAGCACTATGGCGTGGCCCGTGAGGTCCAGCAGGTGCTGCAGCGCTACAAGGAGCTGCAGGACATCATCGCCATCCTGGGCATGGACGAGCTGTCAGACGACGACAAGAAGACCGTCGAGCGCGCCCGCAAGATCCAGAAGTTCCTGTCCCAGCCCTTCTTCGTGGCCGAGCAGTTCACCGGCATGGAAGGCCGCTACGTCTCCCGCGAAGACACGGTCAAGGGCTTCAAGGAGATCCTCGAGGGCAAGCACGACAACCTGCCCGAGCAGGCCTTCTACATGGTCGGAACCATCGAAGAAGTCATCGAGCGCGCCAAGAAGCTGGCCGAGGAGGGCTGATGGCCGTCCTGCTGCGCATCGTGACGCCGCGCGCTGTGGCCTGGAAAGGTCAGGCCGAAGAGGTGCTCGCCCCAGGGTTTCACGGCCAGTTCTGTGTGCTGCCCGGCCACGAGCGCTTTCTCAGTGTCGCGCGGCCTGGCCGTGTGGTGATCCGCACCGACGAAGGCGAGCAGGTCTTCGTGGTGGGTACCGGCTTCATCGAAGTGGGCGCGGAGCACATCACCATCCTGACCGACGTTTGCGAGCCCTTGGACCAGGTCGACCAGGCGGGGGCAGTGCAGCAGCTGGCCGCTGCTGAGGCCCTGCTGACCGAGTGTGTCCAGGGCACCGCCGCCTGGGACGAGGCAGAGAAGCAGGCCGGGCTGGCCCGTGCTCGCATCGGCTAGCGCAGGTCCCGTCTTCGCGTCGTTCGAGCCCGCTTCGCGCACCCCGACCTGTCGCGATCCGCGGTTTCCCCGCGGCGCGTGGGGCGTTATTAGCGTGGCCCCTCCTGCCGGATGCCGGGATGCGCCTCTTCATCGCTGTCCCCTTGCCCGACGAAGCTCGTGATCTGCTCTGCTCTCTGCAAGACGAGCTCCGCAGCAAGGTCAAGCGTGCCGCGTGGGTCCCTCGCCACGACATGCACGTCACCGTGCGCTTCCTCGGCCAGACCGAGGAGGACTTGGTCCCCGAGATCCACGAGATGCTCAGCGACGCGCTGGCCGAGCATCCAACCTTCGAGGCCGTGCTCAAGCGGGGGGGCGCCTTCCCCAACCCCCGCCGGCCCAATGTGTTCTGGGTCGGGCTCGAGGATGGCGCTCGCTTCGCGGGGCTGGCACACACGGCCAACCTCGCCCTCAGCGCCTTGGGCTTCCCCGCACCCGACAAGCCCTTCCGCCCCCATGCCACCCTCTGTCGGCTGCGTGGTCCGTGGCTGGGTGGGCTACCCAAGCGGCTCGAGGATCTCGGCGTGCTGGGCCGCTTCCAGGTCGACAGGCTCGTGTTGTACGAGAGCAAGCTGAACAGCGCGGGCGCCCAGCACGCGGCCCTGCACACCTACCTGCTGAAATAAGGCCATTGATGACTGCTCTCGGTTGCTTCCTCGCTGTCGAGGGGCTGGATGGTTCTGGCGGCACCACTCAGGTGGCGTTGCTGGCCGATGCCCTGCGCACCCGCGGCATCGAGGTGTTGATCACCGGCGAGCCCACCCGCACCCTGCCCATCGGCCGCCTGATCCGTCAGGCCCTGCGGGGTGAAGAGCCCCTGTCCGACGGCGTGTTGCCCTACCTGTTCGCCGCCGACCGGCGCGACCACCTCGACCGCGAGATCCTGCCCGCTCTCGCTCGCGGCGCCTGGGTGATCTCCGATCGGTACATGGCCTCCAGCCTGGCCTACCAGAGCCTGGCGGCGGGCTTCGACTACGTGGTGGCCCTCAACGGCCGCTTCCGCCACCCGTGCCTCACCCTCATGCTCGAGCTGGACCCCAGCACCAGCCTAGGGCGCGTCGCCTCCCGCGGAGAGCAGCGCGAGCGCTTCGAGGTGCTCGAGACCCTGCAGAGGGTCCACGGCGCCTACCACCAGGCCCTGGCCTGGGTGCAGGAGCAGGGCGCCGCTGTGGCCATCATCGACGCCAGCCCGGGCGTGGGGCAGGTCCAGGCGGCCGTGTGGGCGGCGGTGGAGCGGGAGCTGCTGAGTTAGCAGCCCATCGTGCCTGGGTAGACCTCGGGGGCGTGGTCGTCGCAGTCTCCGCCCTCCAGCACGAGCCATGGGTAGCCGTCGGCGTGCATGGACAGGACTCGGGACCCTGCGCCAGCCATGCCGACCCAGCCATCGGTGGGGGCGCCGCTGGCATCGATGCCGAGGCGAACATCGATGGACTGTAGCGAGGCGCCGTTGCGCCACTGGAGTGCGGCCGTGGTGCTGGTGCTGGTGCCGGTGAAGCTGTCCAGCGAGCCGTCGCTGTCGAAGGTCATGGTGCCGGAAGCCACACCGAAGGGGTATCCCCCCGTGCCACCGTCGATCTCGTCGCCATCCACCAGGCCGTACCAGCTCCAGCCAGAGGTGCTGTCGCGCTCGAAGGCCATCACCAGCTCGTGCTCGGCACCCAGCTCGTCCCAGATGGTGACCGTGGTGGTGAAGGTTTCCCCGTAGATGGTGTCATCCCAGCTGTCGCAGGAGCCGTCGAAGGTCGAAGACGACAGGTGGCTCGACACCTCGGTCTCCGAGCTCAGCAGCAGCTCCGCCGTGACGACCGAGGTCTCCTGCCAGCGAGGTGGGTCCGAGCAGTCATCGGTGGAGAAGGCGTCGTCGTCGTCTCCGTATTCGTCCAGGTCCCGGTCGGGGTACCACAGCGTGGCCGCGTTCTCGTCGATACGCTCGTCGCAGTCGTTGTCCACCAGGTCGCAGACCTCCTCGGCGCCTGGGTACGCGCTGGCGTCCAGGTCGTCGCAGTCCTGGGCGGCGCCATAGCTGTCGGCGTCCAGGTCGTCGTCCCAGCTGCTCGGGTCGCAGTCGTCGTCCACGCCATTGTAGGGAATCTCTGCAGCTCCGGGGTTGACCGCGGGGTCCTCGTCGTCGCAGTCATCGGCGATCCATCCGTCCCCGTCCAGGTCCTGGTCCGGCGTGCCGGGATCGCAGTCGTCGTCCACGCCGTTGTAGGGGATCTCTGCAGCTCCGGGGTTGACCGCGGGGTCGTCGTCGTCACAGTCCAGCACCGTGGAGTAGCCGTCGAGGTCCCGGTCCATGGCGGGGCCAGCGGTGTCATTGGACCTACCGCTGTCCCTCGGCACCGCGGTGTCGTCCTTGTCGGGCTCTCCACAAGCCGCCAGCAGAGTGAGCAGGGTGAGCAGGCGGTGCATGGCGTCCTCCGGTGGCGTAGGCTGCGGCCCGATACGGCACGATCACCGTGGACTTGAGTTATAAAACCCCGATGTCCCAGGGCTCCGTCGGCGTCATCACCAGAGGTGTCTTGCCAGCGCGCCGCAGCCTTGGGCAGGGCGGTGGGGCTTGGCATCAACCCGCGTGGTAAACAGCTTCATGAGGCGCGCTCTGCGCGCGGACGGAGGGAGCGCAATGCGAGGAGTCCGATGGTTGGTGCTGGTGGCCCTGGGCTCCCTCGGCTGTCCCTACCTGAGCGACGGCGAGCTCGATGCCCGCCTGGACCTGGATGGCGATGGCGTCCCTCGACCCGAGGACTGCGATGATGGGGATGCCGCGGTGGGCGGGCCCGGCACCTGGCATGTCGACACCGACGGTGACGGCTTCGGCGGCCCCACGCCTTCGGAGTCCTGCACCTGGAGTGAAGGTCTGGTGACCGATGCCAGCGACTGCGACGACACCGATCCGGCCATCTTCCCCGGGGCCGACGAAGCCTGCAACGAGCTGGACGACGACTGCGACGGCGCCGTGGACGAGGGGCTCGTACTGCCCACCTGGTACCGGGACGCCGACCAGGATGGTCACGGTGAGCCCACCGTCAGCCAGCAGGCTTGCTTCGCCCCTAGCGGCTATGTCGCCCTGGGTGACGACTGCGACGACCTCGAGGCCGGGGTCCACCCTCTGGCTCAGGAGGTCTGCGACCCCGACGACGTGGACGAGGACTGCGATGAGCTGGCTGATGACGACGATCTCGACGTGCAGGGGCAGGTCACGGTCTACCAGGACGGCGACGGCGACGGCTTCGGAGTCGAGGAGGTCACCAGCGCCGCTTGCGACGATGGCGACGGCTGGGCCCTCGAAGCGGGCGACTGCGACGACGGTGATGCCGAGCGCCACCCCGACACCTGGTGGTACCGCGACGCCGACGAGGACGGCTACGGCGACTCCGCGTACGGCGTGCGCGCCTGTGCCGACGTGGTCGGCTACGTCCGCGACGACCAGGACTGCGACGACGCCGAGCCGGCCTACAGCCCGGAAGGGCAGGAGGTCTGCGACCCGCTCGACGTCGACGAAGACTGCGACGGGTTGGTGGATGACTGGGACGACACGGTCGAGGGGCAGCTGACCATCTACGCGGACGGGGACGGGGACGGGTATGGGGATGATTCTACCGAGACCCTGGCTTGTGACCAGTGGAGCGGGTGGGTGTTGGAGGCCGGGGACTGCGAGCTCGGCGACCCGTCAGTGAGCCCCGGGGAGGAAGAGCTCTGCGCGGACGGTCAGGACCAGGACTGCGACGGGGACATCGACTGCGACGATGTGAACTGCGCGCGCGCCGAGGACTGTGGGTACTTCGACCTCGGATTGGCCGACGCACGGTGGGTGGGGCACTACTCGCAGGAAGCCGCGACAGCCAGCGCGCTCGCTTGGGCGGGTGATGCTGACGGTGATGGCCTGGACGACATCCTTGTCGGCGCAGGTGGGTGGAGCGGTATGCCGCACGGTGCCTACCTGGTGACGGGTGCCTCGGCTGTGTCCGGTGATCTGATGAGCGCAGCAGTCGCATTTCTCACTGAGGAGCACACAAACGATGGCGCTGGTAGTGCCGTCGCGGGCCTCGGTGACACAGACGGCGACAGCTTCGGTGAGTTCGTTGTGGGTGCCAATGAGTACGACGAGTTCGAGTATGGCGCGGGGGCTGTGTACCTCTTCAGGGGGCCAGTCACCAGGTCCGCATCACTGGGTACTGCGGATGCGATTCTGCTGGGGGAGGGCAATCAGGATCGTTGGGCCAGCGTGCTGGATGGTGGTCGGGATCTGACCGGGAATGGTGTTCCGGACGTGCTCATCGGTGGTCAACAGAGCAACGGGGCGTACATCGTGGACCCCTCTTTTCTTACCGGAACCCAGCTACTCTCTGATAGTGGAGTGAAGGTCAGTGGGAGTTCCACGCTCGGCTACGAACTCGACCTGTGTATGGACTCCAGTGGTGATGGTGTCGCGGAGGTGTTGCTCGCACAGCCTTCCAACTACGGAATGGCCTACCTCGTGGATGGCCCCATCATCGTCGGTGGCTCGGTCTCGACGCTGGCTGTCGCCACGTTTCTGTACACGGCCGAGTCGGATGGGTTCGCCGACACCGTCGCTTGTGGAGGTGACACCGACGCGGACGGTTTCGGTGAGATCGCCATCAACGCCAGCAACGACAGCAGGGCTGGTGCTGTGGCAGGTGCCGTGTATCTGTTCAGCGGTCCGTTCGCGGGTAGCACCTCGGCATCTTCGGCCGTGGCCGTTTTGCTCGGTGAGTCCGCGGGTGACTATGCGGGCTCTTCCATCACCCTCGACGCAGACCTCGATTTGGACGGATACGCGGATGTGATCGTGGGTTCGGCTCAGGGCAACAGCAACGGGGCTGACAGTGGCACAGCCTATGTCCTCTTCGGGCCGGTGAGCGGTACGATCTCGCTTGCGGACGCGGACGCCAGGATCGGAGCGGAGTTCGCAGGTGACTACCTGGGGGACACGCTGGCTGCGGGTGGAGACTTCGACGGCGACGGGTACGTCGACCTCTTGCTGGGTGCGCCTGGGTACGACTCGGGTTCCACCGGCAGCACACACGGCGCTGCCTACCTCATCCTCGGTTCTCGCTTCTAGGACAGGTTCATGCGCTTCGTCTCGCCGTTTCTGCTGCTGCTCTCAGCTTGCCCTCACCTCTCCGAGGACGACCTCGCAGTTCGCCTGGACCTGGATGGCGATGGCGTCCCTCGACCCGAGGACTGCGATGATGGGGATGCCGCGGTGGGCGGGCCCGGCACCTGGCATGTCGACACCGACGGTGACGGCTTCGGCGGCCCCACGCCTTCGGAGTCCTGCACCTGGAGTGAAGGTCTGGTGACCGATGCCAGCGACTGCGACGACACCGATCCGGCCATCTTCCCCGGGGCCGACGAAGCCTGCAACGAGCTGGACGACGACTGCGACGGCGCCGTGGACGAGGGGCTCGTACTGCCCACCTGGTACCGGGACGCCGACCAGGATGGTCACGGTGAGCCCACCGTCAGCCAGCAGGCTTGCTTCGCCCCTAGCGGCTATGTCGCCCTGGGTGACGACTGCGACGACCTCGAGGCCGGGGTCCACCCTCTGGCTCAGGAGGTCTGCGACCCCGACGACGTGGACGAGGACTGCGATGAGCTGGCTGATGACGACGATCTCGACGTGCAGGGGCAGGTCACGGTCTACCAGGACGGCGACGGCGACGGCTTCGGAGTCGAGGAGGTCACCAGCGCCGCTTGCGACGATGGCGACGGCTGGGCCCTCGAAGCGGGCGACTGCGACGACGGTGATGCCGAGCGCCACCCCGACACCTGGTGGTACCGCGACGCCGACGAGGACGGCTACGGCGATCCGGGGTACGCGACCCGAGCCTGTCTGGACGTCGATGGCTACGTGCTGAACGACCTGGACTGCGACGACGCCGAGCCGGCCTACAGCCCCGAGGCCCAGGAGGTCTGCGACCCCTTCGACGTCGACGAGGACTGCGATGGGCTGCCAGACGACGCAGACGACTCCGTGGCTGGACAGCTGACCATCTACGAGGACGTGGACGGTGACGGGTATGGCGACGATGCCACCGATACCCTCGCGTGCGATGTCTGGAGCGGGTGGGTGCTGGTGGGAGGAGATTGTTCCCCGGCCGATGCATCTGTCGCACCCGCCGTTATCGAGCTTTGCGATGACCTCACGGACCAGGACTGCGACGGGGACATAGACTGCGATGATCCCAATTGCTCCAGAGATTCGGCCTGCGGCTACTTCTCGACGGGCTCGTCGGACGCCAGGTACCTTGGTGGGTACGATGAGCATGTGGGCGACGATGAGGTGGCGTGGGCGGGTGACGTCAACGGGGACAACGTGGCAGACGTGATTCTGGGTGCCAGGCAGGCGAACGGGAACGATGGGGGAGCGTACATCGTGGATGGCACGCTCTCGGGTGATGTGGACCTGT
>CALDOK010000464.1 GCA_937912125.1 uncultured Pseudomonadota bacterium | reverse complement strand
CGAGGAATACTTCGGCAACGCGAGACAGAAACGACCGATCCTGGCTCACCAGCGACTCTCGGACGACCTGGCTGGCGCGTCCCCCGGCAACGGTCTGATCGATTTCACCAGCACCATCGGGCTCACCCTGGTGGACAACCGCTTCGCCAACAACACCGTGGACGGATTCGGTGAGATCCTCGAGGTGGACGACGGACTCGACACCAGCCTTCCACTCACCATGAGGATCGGCCTGGTGCCCCGCGTTGCTGGACCAGCGCAAATCGACCTTCAACTCTCCTGGCGTCCAATGTGCCCTGGAACCCCTGGCCTGGCAGATGGACCCCTGGTTGACGGAACCCTTGTGGACACCGGAGCTGGCGGTTCGATCATGGCGGTCATCGCAGGCGACCTGAACCGCCTGCTCGGCACGGAAATCTCTGGCCCGATTCCCGACACCATCCCAGGCGATATCGTCCCATGGCGACTGTACCGAGACGCCACGGCAGGCAATCTGGACGACACCCTGGTTGGAAACGTGGACATAGCGTTCATCCAGATTTTCGGATTCTTCTGGCGATAATCGAGGTTTCCCCATGACCTATATTCAGCCCACAGGCGGCGGCGGAACCGTCGTCAACGTCCGCAACTATTATGCTGGCCAAGCGCCCGCAGGAGGCTTTGAAGTGCCCTCTACGCTCCCTACCCTGACCTGGGCCTTCGGCTCCGCACAGGTTCTCACCAGCACCACCAGCGTTGACGACTTCATGGCCGCGTTCCGAGCGGCGCTCGCAGCAGACGGTAGTGGCTGGATCGAAAAGGACTACGTTTCCGCTGGCACTGAGCGCACGCTCCTGATCGCCGGTCCAGCCGGCTCTCCGGTCAAGGACATGCGGATCGTGGTCGCGGTATCCACCGCAACCGCGCTCGACGCCGCAGCGGTGTTCACCACGACGTACTTCTCCGAGGTCGGAGCCCCGGCGTTCACCTACGCTCCGTCCGCGCCCACGATCAACACCGTCGCGGCGCTGGGCAATTTCTGGAATGGCGGCGGACAAGCAGCGTTCCTCGGCACCCGCGAAAGCAAGTTTTCGTCTTGCACCCGCGACATTCCCGTCACCGGGATCGACTCTGTGGCGCTGTGGACGACCGACGAGAACATGCTGGTGATCATGCCCGTCGGAGGCATCAACCGAGTCATGTTCCTGGGTGCCACGATCACTCCCCCGAGCGACGACGCCGCAGAGGCCGATGGGCGCGTCTACGGCATCCACGGGTCGTGCCGCGACGGATTGAACGCAACGTGCCACAGCGATGATCGACGGTGGCCTGGAACCTTCTCTTTCGTCGTCGCCACGGGTAGCGAGTCCAGAGCTTTCCGCCCCGGCGCACCAGCGACACAGGACCTGCTGCTCCACGTCGAGATCCAAGGCTCCTCGGTGACGAACCAACTCGGGGTCACCCCGCCAGGTCCGCGCTTCGGCACACCGACCGTCCTGTACCAAGTCGCCGGGGTGTTCAACTCGATTGGGTGGCTACGCCAGATCAGCGCGATCAAGCAGGGGACGCATGGCGACCCTCTCACCGACAAGGACGGCGGTGCGGTCGGCATGACCCTCTCCCAAACAGCGGGCGGGAACAACAACGCCTACGCCGTGACCAACATCGGCAACCAGGGGTAGATCATGGACATTCCCACCCCCCTCGAGCTTCGCACCCAGCTACTTTCTCTCGGACACGTCGTGTTCGAGGGACCGCTGAACCTGACCCTGCTGGGCATCCGCCAGCGACCAGACCTCGAACCCAACACCTTCGAGGACTTGGTGGGCGCGCTGTACCAGGACAAGCAGCTCGAGTGGCAAGCAGAGCTGTTCCCGGCCACCACCAAGCCAGGTCGATACTGGCTCGAACACCCTGGTCGCCGTGAGGGCACCGCCATCCTGACTCCAGGCCAGCACCGCAAATGCTGGAGCTTCGGCCTGCACCGTGGCCTGTACCGGGCGCTCAAGCAGACCGGCTACATGCGCTTCGTGCGTGACAACGATCTGGACGTTCTGCCCGAGCTGACCGGAGAGCGCGTGAGCGCACCGTTCGACGCCATGATCGGCTGCAACCTGCACCACGCCTCGGCGTCGAGGCTCTCCACGACCGTAGACAGGTGGTCCGCCGCCTGCCAGGTCGTGCAAGACATCGCCCACTTCGACCGCATCATGGCCTTGGCTGACGCCTCCGCGCTACGGTACGGGTACACCTTCTCCTACACACTCATCGACGAGTGGAGATAACGACATGGCCGACATCGCCTGGTCCTCTGGCGCGCAGCTTCGCGCCGCCATCGCCGTCCCGAACACCTGGGTTCCCATCGTCGTGCCTGCCGGCGCTCGCGGGTTCCTGCTGGGCGTCGAGAACCCCGTCGCGACCTTCCGGGTGAGCTGGGTGAACACGCTCAACCCCGCCACGGAGGGAGACTACTATCTGGCTGGCGGTCACTACTACCTGGAAGGGGTCTGCGCCGCCGCCGCCACCCTCTACGTCTCGGCCTCTGTGGCCACAGTGGCCTTCGGCAGCTACACCACGTCCCCGTAGTCCAGCCCGAGCTGATCCTCGTCCACATCGTTTCCCATCCCGAGCGAGACGAGGTCTGCCTTACGATCAAGCTCGGCAGCTCTGCGCGCCCACCGCTCACGCCTGGCCCTGTCCGCTGGGTCCATGACGGGCTTCTTGCGGGGGCCGGCACGCCTGGCCTTGACTTCGTTGATACACGTCCTGCACCAGCTCTCGAGGCCATCTTTCTTGCCGACGTGCTTCCCGAAGCACGTCAGATCGAGATCCTTCTCGCACCGTGAGCACCGCTTGGTGCCTGGAGCTGGCAGGGGCCGCTTGCGCCGCGTCGAGGCGATGCAAGACCGGCAGTGGCTCTTGCGTCCGTCTGGTCCGAGCCGATGGAACCCGAAGGCGTCCAGTGGCAGCTCTCGACAGCAGCAGGGGCAATATCGGGTCACTCGACAGCACCTCGTCACTTGACGGTTACAGCGTCAACGGCTACGGAGGTATCCGTATCCACCACCCGCCGCAAGGCGAAAGGAACCTCCCCCCATGAGCACGCTCCCCATCGACAAGTCCACCATCGTCGCTATCGCCTCCCCTCTGGAGGGAAAGAAGGAGTACACCCGCTGCACCGTGATCGTAGAGCACGAGGGCACCACCATGATCGCCCATCGGTGGACCGCTGACGAGGTGATCGGGGCTCCCATCGACCTGGATGTCGCCGTCACCAAGGGCCTGGCCACCAAGCTCAACTCCCCCGTCCCCGCCAGGGCCTGCGTGGCCTGGGTGCTGCGCCCGAACATGGAGCACGCAGGCGAGTACGGACGGAAGCACCTCCGTCTGCGCTGCCGCAGCCAGATCGAGGTCGTGGCCGACGAGAAGCGTGGCGACTACCGCATGATGCTGGTCCCCGAACCCACCAGCAAGATGGTGCGGTTCGACTTCGCCGCCAAGGTCGCGGCCCACGCCGTGAACCTCATGAAGCACGAGCACGACCCCCAGGCCGTCAAGGTGCTGTTCGACCGCGCCATCATGCTGTGCCCCGACAAGGAGCGCAAGGCCGAGTACCAGGCGCTGCGCGACCAGATCGCGTAGCTGCGGAGGAAGACATGGGCACCGACCTGGACCGCGACTTCGTGGAGGCCATCCGGCCAGAGCTGACCATCAACAGAATCGGCGGGTTTTGCCGTATGGTCCTGCTCAATGGACCACCGAACGGCGTCAACCCGTTCGATCAGGCCGTGGCCCAGGCCGTACTCGAGCTTCACCACCGCTTCCCGAGGTGCGGCCTGCACGACGACTGGATCGCCGTCTGGCTGAGCCTCGACATGGACCCAGAACCGACCACCACCCACCATGGAGACGACCAGCTATGACCAATTCGGTACACGAAATCGGCCCCCTTCCCTTCCCCGTGAACATCCCCGAGTACGACCCCGGCTGTCGTGCCCTCGAGCTGCCAGGCCACCGTGAACTGCCAGGCCGCAAAGGTGGACCTTGGTGGTACATCGGCAGAGCTGGCCTCTCGGACGTATGGACGAACGACGAGTGGAGGGTCGTCACGACCAGCGTGATGAGGCTGGTCGCCACCGAGGCCGCCACCGATCCATGCCCCTGCTTCATCGATCCCGACGAACGCGCCAAGCTGCTGAAGTACCATGAAAACCTCCTCCCCCCTCGAATCCACTTGCAAGCGGTCGGGAACGCTCGCAACGCCATGAACCGGTGGCTCCACAACGTCTGGCCGATCCTGTTCGAGCGGTGCTGCCTGGACGGCGTGAAGGTGGACATGGGCCACCAGATCGAATCGAGGAACACGAGGGATCGAATCCGAATCTTCAGCGATCACGGCACCATCGGGATGTTCGTCGCCAGTTTCTCGGAAGAAGACAACATGGTGATGTCCGACTACCTGTGGTGGAGCGAGCAGGCCGACGACGCCTGGAAGGATCGCATCCTGACGGCGCTGCGCCAGGCTCCCAAGCCCGAGGGCTTCGTGTACGTCGGCTTCGTGTGGGAAGACCAGCCATGAAGCTCGACTTCGCCCCCTACGCCGACACCGGGTTTCCGATGAGCGCCCCCCAGGCGAAGGTGCTGGTGATCTCTGGCATCCGCGACCTGGCTCCCGAGAGCGTCCCCAAGCTGAAGACGGCGCTGCACCTTGCGCTGACGATGCTGAAGCCCGAGGTGATCCGCCTGGGCGGCGCGAAGGGTGTGGACACCGAGGCGCTGAAGGTGCTGGGGGATCTGGAGACGAGCCCCCGTCTCGAGGTCTGGCTTCCGTGCTCCATCGGAGACGCTCCGATCCAGTCACAGCTCGCGCTCCCGCGTGCCGACTGCGTGATCGAGCTGGGCCGCGACCCAAGCAGGGCCACGAGCTACCTGCTCCGCAACAAGGCGATGCTGGACGGCGCGGGCGGCGGACGCGAGGCGAACGCCCTGCTGGCCTTCACGGACGGCCAGCGAAGCGGTGGCACCCACCGCACCATCCAGGCCGCACTGAAGCTGGGCCTGCCCGTCTACATCGTGATCGTGAAGCGCACCTGACGAACCCGCCCGAGCCTCTACAGCCCAGACCGACATGCCATCCCAGACAAAACGACAAGCCACTTCGGCTCCAGCCTGGTCCTCACGACCATCCAAACCAAACCAAACCGCCACGACTGCCCTGCCCTCGCCCTTCCGCCTCATTACGACATTCCGAGCCGTGTCACTACACATCGGCCCGCCCCTTCACGACAACCCGGCACGGTTCCCACCCTCCCCACCGACAGCCCGAAACGAGCCCATCCCGCACGACAAGCCAGCCCCGCCCTGGACTTCACGACAACCCCTCTCGGCTCCGGTCTTCACGGACCTCCCCATCACGACAATCCAATCCATTCCCTTTCGAATCGCCAGGCCCACTCCCCACAAAACATACGACGCACCGTGCCTCTCCCCGGTCCAACCCCGCACGACATGCCGTGTCGCATCGCGCCACCCCTCACGACAAGCCATGTCGAGTCGTACCGACAACCCTGCTCGAGTCCACCCTTGACGCAACGACAACCCTCCCCTGCTCGGCACTGACCTGGCCGACAACCCCTCTGCCTTCCCTTCCTGCCACGACGTTCCAGTCCCAACCTCACCCCTCACCAAGTCCGTGAATACCTCACGGCGACCACCACCAAAGGACCGACCCCATGACGACCAACGACCCCATCGACCTCACCTCCAGGGTCCACCAGACCTACGAGGCCCAGCACAACCGCTACATGGTGGAGCTGACCTTCGAGGCCAAGTGCCTGGGCGGCCAGCCCAAGAGTTCCGACGTGCTCCAGAAGTGGGCGCGCGGCAAGCTCGAGAAGGAGGCCAAGCAGGCCGGCAAGAAGAATCTCCCCTTCCCCAACGAGGAGCAGCGCGAGGAGATCCTCGACGCCCAGGTGGCGCGCATGACTTCCGCCACCCCCAGCGAGCTGACCGACGACAAGGTGCTCGAGCGGTGGTGCGGTTTCTTCACCGACCTGAGCGGCTGGCCCTGGATCGGCACCTACCAGATCAAGGCGGCGCTGAAGGAGACGGCGCTCTCCATCGGCATCACCAAGAGCCGCAGCGGCAGCAAGCAGTCGATGCAGGCGCTGTTCGACGTGCGCGCCTGCAACCAGGACGGGGTGCCTCTGTACGGTCCCGAAGGCGACATGATCTACTTCGAGCGAGACGGCGAGATCGTCTCCAAGCCCGACAACTGGCTCGAGCGCACCATCCACGTCCAGACTCCCCAGGGCCCGAGGGACAGCGTGGTCCGCAACGACTACCTCGAAGGTGCGACCGTTCGCTTCGTGATCATGGTGGGTGCCCAGCTCTACGAGAGCCGCCGCTCGGCGCGGCTTGACGACAGCCTGATCACGGAGATCATGGCGCACGCCGGCCCGAACGGCTTGGGCGCGAGCCGCAGCCAGGGCTTCGGCAAGTTCCAGGTCACCAAGCTGGTCAAGCTGACCGACGTGGCCCCGATCCGGCCCGTCAAGGGCAAGGGCAAGGCCGGCGACGAGTAGCGCGATCTTCGAGCGGCCTGGGCCTTGGATGTTGTCCACGGCTTCGGCGTCACCTGGCTGCTGGCCTGGGCCGCTCACCCCTCTGACAAACC
>CALDOK010000463.1 GCA_937912125.1 uncultured Pseudomonadota bacterium | reverse complement strand
GGCAGCCTCACCAACCGTGGCCTGGTCTTCCGCTGGGGCCTGGGCGTTCGGTTCTAATCCAGGACCCTTCCGATACGATAGGATGCGAGTGTCCTGAACCGGGCGCTCGCTCCATGAGCAACCTGCACATCCCCTCCGAACACCTGCGCGCCATCCTCGACGCCGTCCCCGACGGCATCGGCGTGGAGCGCGACGGGCGCATCGTGTGGGCCAACCGCGGGTTCGCGCGCCTGTACGGCTACGCGGACGCCGACGAAGTGCTGGGGGGGAGCCTGGGCTGCTTCGTGGTCCCCGAAGACCTCGCGCGGCTCGAGGAGTACAGCGCCCAGCGTCTGCGGGGCGAGGACGTCCCCGAGCACTACCGCTTCCGCGGCCTGCACCGCGCCGGTCACCAGGTGGAGATCGAGATCTTCGTCTCCTCCTACGAGCACGACGGCGCCATCCACGTGCTGGGCGCCCTGCGGGACGTGACCGAGCGTGTGGCCCTGGCCCGACGCATGGAGCAGAGCCAGAAGCTCGAGGCGCTGGGCACCCTGACCCGGGGCATCGCCCACGACTTCAACAACCTGCTCACCGCCGTGATGGGCAACATCGCCGTGGCCCGTGAGCGGATCGCCATGGGCCAGGATCCTGGCACGGCCTTGAACCGGGCCGCCATCGCCGCGGACAAGGGCGCGCAGCTCACCCGCCAGCTCCAGGCCTTCACCGGACGGCAGCACCCCGAACACGAGGCGGCCGACCCGGCTCTGCTGGTGAGGGACACCGTGGAGCTGCTCGAGCACACCCTCAGCCCCTCCATCCAGGTGAGCACAGAGCTGGCCGATGGGCTCCCGGCGGTCGCCATCCCCCCCGATCAGCTCCAACAGGTCCTGATGAACCTGGCGCTGAACGCAGTGGACGCCATGCCCGACGGCGGACGCCTGGTCCTGCGCGCCAGCCAAGCCGAGGGGGCGACGGCCCAGCACACCAGCGTGCGCTTCGAGGTCCAGGACAGCGGCCAGGGCATCGATCCCGCCGTGCTGCCCAGGATCTTCGAGCCCTTCTTCACCACCAAGCCCGTGGGCAAGGGCACGGGGCTGGGCCTGGCGGTGGTCTTCGGTACGGTGACCACCCACGGGGGAACCGTCAGGGTGCAGAGCGAGCCCGGCCTGGGCACGACTTTCCACATCACCCTGCCTGCGACGACCCCAGGCATCGATCCACCACAGCCCGGGCACGACAGCCAGCGGCCAACCGCCCCCCAGGACCACACCCTGCTGGTGGTGGACGACGATCCACAAGTGCGCGCCATCTTCCAGGAGATCCTCGAGCTGGGGGGCTACCGGGTGCTGGCGGTGGACAGCGGCCCCGCCGCCATCGCGCTCCTCGCGGACCGCCTCGAGCGCGACCAGCCCGTGCACATGGCCCTGGTGGACCTGGTCATGCCCGTCATGGACGGCGTGGCCTGCATCGAGCAGCTGCACGCTCGGTGTCCCCGCCTGCCCATCCTGCTCTGCACTGGCCTGGACCGGGACGGCCGCCTGGACGCCCTGCCCGCAAACCCCCTGGTCCAGGTGATGCGCAAGCCGGTGTCGGTGGACCGGCTGCTCAGCGAGGTCGCCGCCCGCCTAGCCAGCCAGTAGCGCCGCGCCCCAGGCGCCCGCCAGCTGTGGATGGGGCGGCACGACCACAGCCAGGCCGAGCTCCGCCTCGAGCAGCGCGCGCACCGCGGGGTTGCGGGCCACGCCCCCCGAGAGCAGCACGGGGGCCTGAGCCCCAGCGCCCCGGGCCAGGGCGGCCACCCGACGCACCAGGGAGCGGTGCAGCCCTCGCACGATGGGGGCCAGGGCCACCCCCCGGGCCAACAGCGAGATCATCTCGGACTCGGCGAAGACCACGCAGGTGCTGGACAGGGGCTCCTCGGCGTCGCCCTCGAGGGCCAGGGGCCCGAAGGCGTCGATGGGCAGCTGCAGCCGCTGGGCGGCCACCTCGAGGAAGCGACCCGTGCCCGCCGCGCACTTGTCGTTCATGGCGAAGCTCATCACCTTCCCCCCCGCTCCGATGGTGATGACCTTGGTGTCCTGGCCGCCGATGTCGATCAGGGTGCAGGGCTGGCCCGTGGCGTGGAACACCCCGCGGGCGTGACAGGTGATCTCGGTGACCTGCCGCGCGGCGTCCTGCACCAGATGGCGGCCGTAGCCGGTGGCCACCAGGGGCGCGTCGGGGGCGCCCAGATCCAGGCGCGCCTGGGCCACCAGGGCTGCCGCCTGCTGGGCCATGGTGGGGGCGGTGGACTGGACGCTGTGGTGCACCAGGGCTCCGGTCGCATCCACCGCGACCAGCTTGGTGGTGGTGGAGCCGAGGTCGATACCCAGGGCGACGGTCGATCCCATCAGGACTCCAGGATCTCGAGGAAGGCGTCCAGCCGGGCCGCGACCTGCTCTTCGGAGAAGGACCGGGGATCGTTGTGGTCGGCCTCGAGCAGCAAGGCGGGCACACCCTCGGCCCCCACCAGCCGGCCCCGCTGATCGATCTGCCCCACGGAGTAGGGCTTGCAGGAGCGATCGGAGTGCAGCACCACGCCGTCGGCCTGGTAGTCGGACACCAGGCCCTTGATGACGTTCAGCTTGTGCCCCGTGCTGCGGTTGAGGATGGCATGCAGGTAGGTGCGCGCCCCGGACTCGAGGGGGTGGGCGGGGTCGATCAGCGGCGCCAGCTCGCCCCAGGCGTTGGTGTAGGTGGACGCCACCAGGGCCACGCCCCGCTCGGCGAAGCGCTCGCCCAGCCAGCGCATGCGATGCCAGATGGGCAGGTTGTCCCACACCAGGCGCAGCCGCTCGTCCTTCAAGGCCCAGACCCCATCGGCGATGCGCTGATCGAGCGCCGCCAGCAAGCGCTGGTAGTAGCCCACCGCGAAGTCCTCGCCGCGCATCTCGACGATGGGCGCCAGCTGGATGAAGGCGTCGAAGGCGGTCATGGGCGCGGGGCGGTGCCGGCAGCGCTCGAGCACCTGCATCCACAGGTCCACCGCGTCGCGGGAGAGCTGGGTGACCTGGCGCAGCTTGTCGGGCTCGAGGCTGCGCCCCGCCACCCGCTCCGCCACCTCCACGGCCTGCTCGATCTGACGCAACACATAGGCCACGGAGTGGTCGCTGGCGGAGTCGTAGACGAACGGTGTGTCGATGATCACCAGGGGGCAGCCGAAGTGCTCGGCCAGCACCCGGTACCAGTACAGCACCGTCTGGCAGATGTTGGTGCAGCACACCAGCAGATCGGGCCTGGGCAGCGTGCCCACCGGGGTCTTCCCGGTCATGACCGAGCCGATGTCGGTGCGGGCGTAGGAGCAGATGTCCCTGGAGTAGCCGAGGTCTTCGGCGGCCGAGCAGTACTCCTCGGCCTTGCGACGGATGCCGCAGACCGCGCCGTGGTTCTCCGGGTAGAGCAGGAAGAAACCCAGGGCCTGCAAGAACTCCACCGGGGCCCCCGAGGTGACCCAGGCCACGGGCTTGTGCCCGCTGGCGTAGCGGCCCTTGAGGTAGTGCCGGCTGATGAGCTCCTTGAGCTCGGCCGCGGTGACCAGGGGCGGACCCAGGTGGGGGTGTGGTCGTGGGTTGGCCAGCTTGCGCTCGAGCTTGCGGCGCTCGTAGCGCAGGAAGCCGTTGCCGATCAGGTCCACGTTGAGGTGGTAGCGGGCGGAGGCGAGCAAGCTCATGACAGTCCCTCCACCAGAGCCTCGATCCGGGTGACGGCCTGGTGGCCCAGGGGGCTGGCCAGGTCGACCTCGAGGTCGACGCATGGCAGGCCCAGCCGAGCCTGCAGCCCCGCCTGGACCATGGGCAGGTCGAAGCGCTCGGGCTCGCAGAACTTGACGCCATGGAAGATCACGGCGTCCACCCCGGCGCTCTGGCAGGCCTGGACCAGGTGATCCACCCGCTGGGCGATGGGGTGGCCCAGGGTGGGATCCGGCGGCCCCGCCAGCAGGCTCTGGGCCATGTTGAGCCAGGGTTCATCGGAGCTGCCGGCCCGGTAGTGCCGGCGACCGGAGCAGGCGTAGTCGTCCGCCACCACCACCGCGCCCGCGCGATCCAGCACCCCGAGCAGGGCCATGGGCTCGGGCAGCAGCCCCGAGAGCATGACGCCGGGCCCCGGCAGGGCTTCGTCGATCCGCTCGGCCAGGGCGGCCTGGGCCAAAGCGGCGAAGTCCTGGGCCGGTAGATACTCCCGCGCGCGCACCAGGCGGTAGAACTCGAGGTTGGTCAGGGGCAGGTGGCGGCGGGCTTCGAACAGGGCCAGCCGCTGCCGGTCCGCCTGGGCCTCGGCCTGGTTGCAGGCCATCACCGCGGCAGCGTCGGGCTGATGCCCCGTGATCTCCGCCAGCCGGAGCCCGACGCTGCGGAGCTCGTGGGCCAGGAACTCAGCCGCCGCCGCATCCCGCGTGCGGGGGATGTAGGGCGTGATGACCGGCTGCCTGGGTGGCGCGAAGTCCAGCAGCAGGCTGCCCAGGCCCTGGAGAGAGTCACAGGCGTGGGGCACGACCACGAGGTCGACGTCCTCGAGGCCCCCGCTCTCGAGGAAGGCCAGCCCGCAGCGCACCACCGAGCAGGTGTAGGCCTGCAGGCGTGCGTCGCCCCGGGAGGTGTCGGTGACCGGCGGCCCCCAGACCTCGACCGGCAGCAGCCCGTAGGCCCGCCACAGGGCGCGGGGGTGGTGGATGGGGAAGACCGCGGCGATGCCGCCGCCCTGCTCGCGCCAGGCCGCGATGGTGGCGCCGCGGCTGGGGACCTCCACCATCTAGGACGCCGAGAAGCGCGGGATGAAGCTGCGCTGGATGGCCGCGCCGAGCTGCTGCGCCACCTCCTTGTGGGCCATGCCGAAGACGTCCTCGCCCAGCTGGAACAGCAGCTCGACCTCGGGGTCCTTGATGGCCCGGTCGGCCAGGGCCACCTCGATGAGGAAGGCGAACATCTGGTAGCGCTCGCTGGGGTTGGCCTGCAGGATGGCCACCACCGACTCCTGGAAGATCTTGGGCACATCGCCCGACTCAATCACGCTCTCGAGGTACTTGCGCGGGAAGCTGGTGACCGCGGCCAGGGGGGCCAGGATGCGGTCGATCTCGTCGATGGACAGCTCCTGATCGGCCCCGGCCACGATCAGGCCGCCCGTCGCCAGGAAGCGCTTGCGGTGCTCATCCAGGGGAGACAGGCCCGCGTGGAGCAGGATCTGCTGCAGCAGCTCGGTCTTGGCCTGCAGCTCGGCATCGGGCTCGAGGTCCTGGTCGGCCTCCACCGCCTTGTACATGGCAGACTCGGAGAAGTACTGCAGCGCCTTGATGCGCACCGGGTTGATGGGATGGCTGCCCTGCACCGTGCCCTTCTCCTGGAAGAAGGCGATCACCGCGTCCATCTCCTCGAGGTAGGCCATGGGGTCGAAGGCCATGCGCTGGGTGTCCAGGCCCGAGGCCAGCTCGAAGAACACCCGGATGCAGGTCTCGAGGCTGGGGGAGGCGATGAAGCCGTAGCGGTCGGCGGAGAGCTCCGCGAGCTTGTTCCACAGCGCCAGCCGGTTCTGGAAGATCAGGGGGACCTCGACCCCCTCTGGGAAGACGAACTGCATGATGCGGGTGAGCTCGGAGTTGCGCGAGATCAGGTGGCCCAGCTCGTGGCCGATCACGAAGCGCATCTTGTCGTCGTCGAAGCGCTCGAGCAGGCCCGAGTTGATCATCACGATGTGGGCCTGATCGTCCTCGACCCGGGTGTAGGCGGCGCAGTTCAGATCGGAGTCGGAGCGCACGAAGAACTCCACGGGCTCCTCGAACCTGAGCCGCTCCATCACGCTGTGGCACAGGGTGTGGAGCCTGGGCGCCATGCGCTCGGTGATGCGGAAGGCATGCCCCTCGAGCATCATGCGCAGGTGCTCCTGGCTGGACTCGACCTTGCTCTCCCGCAGCACGCGCTGGATGATGTCGCCGCGGAACAGGGTGTAGAGCTCTTCGCTGATGCTCTTCTCGAGGTGCACACGCAGCAGCTCGTAGTCCATGGGGCTCTCCTGGGGAGGTGGTTGGAGAGCGTATCCGCGCGCGGGGTGGTCCGCAGGACCAGAGGGCACTCCCAGACGGCGGCCCCTCAGAACACCTCACCCCAGCCCGTGGTCACAGCCCAGCCTGCGTCGCTCACGGCGAAGTCCAGGCGCACCACGTTGAGCTGCCTGGGCGGCATGAGCAGGCGCAGCCCGAGCCCGCCACCAGGGTGCCAGCCGCTGTCCTGCACCCAGGCGCCACAGGCGAACGCGGCGCCCTCGAGGGGGCCGGCGATCATGCGGCGCCACTCGAGGTCGGCCGCGGCCAGGCTGCGTCCACGGTAGCGTCCCGCTGGGGCGCCCCGCAGGATCTCTGCGCCCCCGGCGGATGGCAGCAGGTACCAGGGCGCGCCGTCCACGAGCGCCCGGGAGCCCAGCACCCTGCCCGCGACCACCGTGGTCCAGGGGCCAGCCAGGTAGCCGCGGGCCTCGGCTTGCCCGGACAGGTGGTCATAGTCCGAGCCCAGCGCGACGAGCGCCGAGCGCCACGAGCTGCCCAGGTACCAACCCCGGCGGGTGGCGCCCCAACCCCGCCGGTGATCCAGAGCGAACCCCAGCTCGGGTCCGTGGCCCGCCAGGGCCTGGCCGTCCACCCGATCCCAGCGCGTGCGGCCGCCCACGCTGAGGCGCAGGTGCTCGAGCTGCACGCCGGGCCCCAGGGCTGCCTGGGCGCCCTCGACCTTCCACTCCACCGCGGAGTCGTCCACCCAGAGGTCCTGGACCCAGCGGGCGATGGAGCCGTCGCCGTACCCGTAGAGACGACCGGCGCTGGCCCCCGACGCGGCCAGCCAGGCGCTGCCTCGGCTGGTGGCACCGGCCTCCACGCCCAGCCTGTGCCCGCCGTAGAACAGATCGGGATGTACGAAGTGCAGCCCGCCACCGAAGCCGACGCCTGGCCCACCCACCAGCCCCAGCCCCAGCAGCCAGGTGCCCTGGTAGGGCGGTGGCTCACCGCCGCTGGCCACCAGGCCGTCTCCCAGGCCGTCGCGGGGCTGGGAGCCCAGACGGTCCAGCGCGTCGGGGTCGGATCGCATCATCAGCTGACGGGCCATGGCCGGACCCGGGAGCTCCGCCTCGAGCCCCCTGGCCAGCTCGTCGGCGAGGGCCAGGTCTGCGCCCACCTCGGCCGGCGCGAGCAGGTGAAAGTCCACCAGCGCCAGCAGACACCAGGGATCGTCGGCCGGGCAGGCAGCCAGAGCGCGATCGATGCGCGGGCCGTGCACCGCCATGCCCCAGTTCCCCGTGAACATCAACAGGCGCAGCCTGGCCATGGCCTCGGCGGCCGCCTCGCCGCTGTCGACCGCGTCGCGCCACGCAGCCACCGCGACGCGACGATCCCCGGCGAACCAGGCGCGATCGCCATCCGCCAGCGAGCTGAGGCCGGGGCTGACCGTCAGGGCCATGGCGGAAGGCTGCTCCGCCCACGCCGGCCCGGCACCGAGCGCGACCAGCAGCCCCAGGACCAGCGGGCGGAGCGGCGTTGGCTGGCGCTTGGGCAAGGAAGGTCCGGTGTGCGAGGCGAGCGGGAACACGTCGACTATAATGCCCTCGCTGTTCCGCCCTGCCCGTCGCTGCGAGGTTCTCTTGAAGCCCACTCTCTCCGCTCCCGTGTTGCCAGTAGCGCTGCTCATCCTCTTCCTCCCCGGGTGCAAGAAGGGCACCCAGGTGCCAGAGGACACCGGTGAGCCCGGGCCCGTCATCATCGAGCACTGCGGCGAGGTCTCCGGCAGCGAGATCTGGCAGGCCAGCGCCACCCACATCCTCACCTGCGACGTCACCGTCACCGGCGCCCTCGAGCTCGAGCCCGGCGTCCAGGTCTACGCAGACCGCGACACCACGCTGCTGGTGCAAGGGGGCAGCCTGCTGGCCCTGGGCAGCTCGGAGCAGGGCATCCTGATGGCCAGCCACGAAGGCTTCCCCCTGGCAGGCGACTGGGTGGGCCTGGTGGGCGATGAAGGCGACATCCAGCTGTCGTGGGTCACCCTGCGCCACGCGGGGAGCGAGGGAGCACTCCTGCAGCTCGACGGGGGCACAGCCTCCCTCGAGCAGGTCTTCCTGAGCAACGGCATCTCCTCGGGCCTGTCCTCCACCGGCACCAGCTTCGACAAGATCCAGACCATCGAGGTGGCCTACGTGCCCACCCCGCTGGAGCTGCCCTGGACCGCCGCCCAGGTGCTCAGCGGCGTGTTCTTCCAGGAGGTCGGCACCGAGGCCATCATCCTCACCGAGCCCACCCTCACGGGCGACGCCACCCTGCCTGAGCAGGACTTCCCCTACCTGAGCGAGGGCGTGACCGTCCAGGGCGGAGGCCGGCTGGATGTGGGGGCCGGCGCGCTGCTGCAGATGGGCGGCGACATCGTGGTCGAGGACGGCAGCATCATCGCCTACGGGGATCAGATCAAGGGAGCCACGATCCAGGCCCAAGACGCCGAGTCCGGCTTCACCATCACCATCGGCGCCCAGGCCGAGGCCGCCACCTTCCGCTACGCCACCATCATCGGCGGGATCGTCCACTCCGACGCCTCGAGCCTGTACTTCAACGACTGCGTGGTCAGCGAGTCACCGGGCACCGCTCTGGTGATCACCGGCGGCATCCAGGATGGCGACCCCAGCAACCTCGAGGACAACAGCTTCTCGGGCGCCGGCGTGGGGCTGCTCGTGGACTACGACCTGCTGCCCGCCGTGGGCGACAACGACTACAGCGGCTCCAGCTTCGACGGGGTGGTCCTGGCGGGCGGCGAGTACTCCACAGACACCACGGTCACCGAGTGGTATGGCGGGCAGGTGCTGGTCGGCGGGTACATCGTCCTCACCGGGGGCGTCCACACCTTGTCGGGGGGCACCCTGCTCTTCGCCGACGGCCTGAGCTTCACCGTCAGCGGTGGCAGCCTGTCGGCCGACTCCATGGACTTCCTGCACCAAGCTGCCGTCTCTGGGGCCTGGTCCGGGATCGACCTCCGCGGCGGCGAGGCCTCCATCACGGGCTCCACCATCTCCCACGCCGGCTTGCACGGCAGCGCCAACATCACCGTAGCCACCGACGCCACCATCACCGGCAACACCATCAGCTACTCAGCGGGCTGGGGCATCCTGGTGCAGGGCGACGCCGAGCCCACCATCGGCGACAACAGCTACCAGAACAACGCCCTGGGGGACGTGGGGCCCTGACAGGGCGCCGAGCGCCCAGCGCTACTGCGCCGCGGTGATCTCGAGACGCTGGCCGCGCTGGGACTGCAGGGTGCGGCCGCTGACCACGGCGTGGTCGCCTGCGGGGCGGACCTCGGCCAGATCAACCGAGCCGCTGCCGATGGCCATGACCACCACGCCGGCGTCGGGGAGCATGGTGCCAGGGGTGACCACCACCTCGGCACCGCCGGGAAGCCCGAGGATGGCGCGGGGGGGCTGCGCCCCAGGGACCGTGGCCACCAGCCGCAGGGGCCAGCCACCCACCGCCGCGGGCGCGAGCTGAGCGAAGCCCTGGTGGGCAGGATCCGGCTGCGCGAGCTCGACCGGCGCGGGCTCGGCTTCGGCGACCGCTTCTTCGGCGGGCGCTGGCTGCAGGTCGACGTCGGGACCATCGACAGCGGGATCCGCGGGCGACTGGGCACCAGCCTGACCCAACTCGCTGGAGTGGATCACCACAGGCTCAGGGACGTCGAACATGGGGTCGACCACGGGCACTTCCAGAGCCCCGACGGGCTCCAGCGTTCCCGCTGCAGGCGCCTGCGCGGACACAGGCACAGGCGACCAGGGGCTGCCCGGATCATCCATGGGTTCACAGCCAAGGACAGGAACGAGCAGGAGAAGCAGGGAGCAGGGCGCGCGCATGAGGGCCTCCAAGGAGGGAATGTAACCCGAGCGCCCACCAGCGTCCCTCACACGCGGGCCTCGCACTCAGCGAGAACCAAGGGACAACGCGACTTGGTGCCACCACACAGGACGGCCTTCCGCGGCACCGGCCCCCGCACCCCTCCAGCCCGGGTTTTCCACTCTTGGCGGTGGAAAATGACAGTAAAACCTGTGGAAGACTTTTATCTCTGAAATATGTCTCTATTTTGGACATTTTCGTCTCCTCAAGCTACTTCTCCCATGTTGTTGTCAATCGGTGGCGGCCCTGGGAGGCATCCTCAGCCGACTCCCCGCTCCTCCCTCCAGCTCTCCCTCCAGCACTCCTCCATGCGCACCTTTCACCTGGCCTTCGCCTCCTACGGCCGCCACCACCCCTTCCCTGGCCAGGGCGAGCTCCGCGCAGCCATCCACGCCATCACGCGGGTCGCCCGCAGCCAGCTCGTGATCTTCGGCATCGCCGCCGAACAGGCCCACGTGGTCGTGCGCTGCGAGCGGCCCCGAGCCGGCCTGCTCGCCCGCGCCCTGCTCAAGAGCTTGCGAGCGGTGGCCGGCCCGGCGGGGCTCGAGCCCGCACGGCTCCAGCCCGTCGCCGACGCCGACCACCTGCTCTGGCTGCACGACTACCTGGTGCAGCTGCCCCTGCGCACCGGCGTCTCGGGCCACCCCGCCCTGTGGGAAGGCAGCCCCCTCCCCGATCTGCTGGGCGCTCGCTGGGTCCCCTCCTATCAGCAGCAGCTGGTCGCCCTGCTCCCCGGCTACCAGCCCGCCCGCGCCTGCAAGCTCGCGGGCCTGGCCAGCCTGCCCAGCCCCGTCGGGCCCGCCCGGGCCCGCCTGCTGGGCATCGGACAGATCGGGGCCGCCGCAGCCGCCGCCATGGCTGCGGCCCCAGACCTCCAGGGCCGCACCACCCCCCAGGTGCTCGCCCGCAGGGCCGCCGCCCGCTTGGCCAGCCGCGCAGGCCTGCCTCCATCCGAGCTGTCCTGGGCCTTCGGCCAGACCCGACGCACAGCCTACCGACTGGCTACGGCGCCTGTGCCTGCGGCCGCCATCGAAGCCCTCCAGCTCCGCCTGGGCCTGGAGCAAGCCGCCGCAGCACTACCCACCGGCCTGGCCCTGGCGCAGCTGTCAGCTTCGCCCGCCTGAGCCACCCTCGGGGGGCGGCACCGGGTGGGTCCAAGGCGATTCCTCCGCATCCTCGCTCGCCCCCTCGGCCAGACGATCGTCCGAGAGCCAGCCACCCATGCGGGGCGGGCTGGGCTTGCGGGACCACCCATCCGTCTCGGGCGGGCGCAGACCATCCCCCGAAGCCGCCCAGGGCGTCTCTGGGGGCCGCGGCGTCTCGGGGCTGTCCACATGCTGCAGCCACAGCAGCTCGAGCTGCCGGTGCAGCTCATCCTCACGCTCCATCCAAGCGCGGCGCTCCCGGTTGCGCCGGCGAACCCGCAGCCAGCCGCCGAACAGCACCAGGCCACCGAAGGCGAACCACACCGAGTCCGAGACCAGGGGCGGGAACCACAGCTGGCTCTGCTGCAAGCGCGCCCGCCAGGCGGCGTCCACCTGATCCAGACTCTGGCCCGTGGCCTTCCTGAACGCAGCCCGGACCGGCGAGCCCGCGGCCAACTCCTTGAGCAGGCGCTGCACGGCGTCCTGGCCGAACTCGTTGCGGATGAACGCCACGAGATCCGCAGACTGGGCATAGGCCAGCTGGGCCCGCAGGGGGTCCTGGGGGAAGCCCTCGACCAGATCGCCGAGGGTGAGCAGGCTGTCGCCGAGCATTCCCTTGGAGATGGCCTGGGTGACCTGCTCGCTGTACTCACGGGCCACCACCTGAGCCAAGCCCTCGTGGAGCCAGCGCGGCACCGGGGCGCCATGGAAGCTCTGCTCCACCAACACGTGGGTGATCTCGTGGTCCGCCACCTGCTCGAGGGGCTTGGCCGTGCCTGGCCGCAGGCGCGGCGCACGCAGGAAGATCAACGCGCGGTGCGGATAGGCCGTGGCATCCACCCAGTCCGACGGGCTGCCCGGCTGGAGTTCCTCGAACTGATCCTGGGTGTGGGCCAGGTAGACTCGGATCCGCCGTCCCGTCGGCAGGTCGAGCTGCTCCGCGATGCGTGGAACGGCCTCTTCGAGGTGATGGGCGACCCGGCGCAGGGCGGCCCGGTCGGCGGGATCACCCGCGACGGCGGCGTAGAGGCCCTCCTCCACGACCCAGTGCTCGGGGAAGGGCGGCGGCGGCTCGAGGGCCCGCGCCGCGGTGGACGGCGTGGGCGCGCTGGTCCAAGAGGGGCTCCCCGCGCCGATGGAGAACACCAGCAGGAGGGGCAAGAGGGCGAGAAACAGGAACCGGATGGAACGCTGGAAGCTTCACCTCCGAGGGGCAGCTCAGGCATGCCCTGCTCGCCGGCAGTCTACACACGGCAAACGAGGGCGACCAGGGAAGACGCAGCGCTGCCGTGGTAGAACCCTCTGTGCTCACGGGATCTCAACCCCACCACGGTGCTGACATGCTCTTGCAGGCCCTGCCGCTGATGGTCGTCCTCTCCATGGCATCCACCGCCCAGGCGGGGGAGCTCGGGCCCGATCTCGAGGACCTCCAGCGGGACATCTCCCGGGCCCTCGACGCCTACGCGGTGATGGACACGGACGCCTTCTTCGCCGCTCAGCGGGACGCACGCACGGTGGTGGGCGATCTGACCACCCTGCTCGAGCCCGAGGACGTGGCCAGCTTCCACGGCGTCTCGGGGTTGGCGGCGTTCCTGACCGAGGACGACGAGGGGACCGAGGCCGCCTTCTCCGCGGCCATCGCCGCCGATCCGAGCTGGCGCCTGCCCGACCGGGTCGCGCCGGGCAACAGCGTGCTGGTGGAGATCCAGGACCAGGCCGCCGCACGCCCAGCCGGTCCACGTTCACCCCTGGTGAACCACGACGGCTTCGTGATCATGATCGACGGCGAGCCCTCCCTCGAGCGCCCCTCCGACCGCCCCTGCGTGCTGCAGCTGGTCAACGACGACTGGGACGTCCTGTGGTCCGGCGCCCTCGACCCCGCGGACGACCTCCCCCCCGCCGCCATCGACCCCTCCCGCTTCGCCCGGGGCAGCTCGGCCCTCGCCCAGGCGCTGGGTGACGAGGGCGCCTACGATCGCAACACCGCCGGGCGCCTGGGGTATGGAGCCGCCGGCTTCGGCGCGGTGGCGGTGGGGCTGTTCACCGCCTCGGCCATCGCCAGCGCCCAGCGCGCCAGCTCCCAGAAGCAGTGCATCGAAGACGCGGCCTGTGTGGCGGACGAAGACGCCTGGACCGAGCGCATGGACAGCCTGCACCGCCGCTCGACCGCCACCGCGTGGAGCGGCGTGGGCTGCACCGTGGCGGCGGCGGGCCTGGGGGTCGGCGCGGTGCTGGAGTGGCGCTTCTGATCCACCGGGCCGCTGACCGACCGCCTCGAACGACCCACAGCGCGAACACGGGGGCTGCGGGTGGTGGCCAGGGAGGATACCGTGCGCCCGCCTCACGCCTGGGAGCCTCCCGTGCGTCTCCCCTCCCCTGTCAGCGCCTTCCTGCTCGCCACGCTCGTGGGGTGCAGCAGCACCTGGGATGCCTCCTGGTACCCCCTGAGGCCAGGCCAGGACACCGCGCCTCCCGCCCTCGACGCGGACGGTGACGGCTGGGCTGCAGACGAGGACTGCGACGACGAGGACGCCGCGATCAACCCCGGCGCCACCGAGCTGTGCGACGGCATCGACAACGACTGCGATCAGCGGGTGGACCAGGACGCCGCTGACGCAGGTGAGTGGTACGCCGACGGCGACGACGACGGCTACGGCACCCCAGACCACAGCCAGCGCAGCTGCAGCCAGCCCAGCGGCACCGTCGACAACGACGGCGACTGCGACGACAGCGACGCCACCGTCAACCCCGACGCCACGGAGCTGTGCGACGGCATCGACAACGACTGCGAGGGGAGCGTGGACGAGGGCGCGGCCGACGCCGACCCCTGGCACCCCGACGCCGACGGCGACGGCTGGGGCGACGCCCACACCTCCACCATGGCCTGCTCTCAGCCCGCCGGCACCACTGGCCCTCCCCTGGCCCAGGACTGCGACGACAGCGACGCCTCGGTCCACCCCGACGCCAGCGAGACCTGCGACGGCCGAGACGAAAACTGCGACGGCCGGATCGACGAGGGCCTGCCCAACAGCACCTGGTACGCCGATGACGACGGCGACGGCTATGGCGACCTGGCCAACCCCGTCACCGCCTGCTCCCAGCCCGCGGGCGCCGTGTCCGACACCTCCGACTGCGACGACGGCGACGCCGCCATCAACCCCGACGCCGCCGAGGCCTGTGACGGGGTGGACGAAGACTGCGACGGCATCGTGGACAACAAGGACGATGACGGGGACGGCCACGTGGACCTGGCCTGCACCGACACGGACGGGGCGGCACCGGCGGACGACTGCGACGACTCGGACCCTGCGGTCAACCCGGGCGCCAGCGAGGTGCTCGACGGTGTGGACAACGACTGCAATGGCGCCGTGGACGAGGCCACCACCGCCTGGGACGACGACGGCGACTGCTACTGCGAGCTGGGCCCCTGCGCCGGCTCGAGCGAGGCCAGCTGCGGCGTCGTGAACGACGGCGACTGTGACGACGGCGAGATCACCATCAACCCCAGCGCCCTGGACGAGCCCGACCTGCTCTATGTGGACGCCGACTGCGACGGCATCGACGGCGACGCCGACGGCTCGGTCTTCGTGGACCCCAGCGGCGGCAACGACCTGGACGACGGCCTGAGCAGCTCCACCGCGGTGGAGACCCTGGACACCGGCATCGCCATCGCCATCGCCGAGGGGCTGGACTGGGTGCTGGTGGCCGAGGGCACGGCGGAGCTGCTGGGCGACCTGGAGGAAGGCGTACACATGGCCGGCGGCTACGATGCCGACGCCGCCTGGGTGCGCGACGCAGCCATCCTGCCGGTCATCCCCCTGACCGCCGAGGGGGCCACGATCTCCGGCTGGACGGCGGCCACCGAGTGGCAGCAGCTCGAGCTCAGCGCCGCGAGCGCCACCGGCAGCTCGGGAGCCTCCTCCATCGCCCTGCGCCTCCACAACTCCAGCGGCCTGCTGCTGGCGGGCTGCCGGGTCTACGCCGGCGCTGGCGCCAGCGGCGCCGCCGGTTCGTCAGGCAGCGTCGGCTCGGTGGGCAACGCCGGCGCCAGAGGCGACGACGGCTGCCACGGCTGCGAGACCTGCAGCGACCCGGACCCAGGGGTCGGCGGGTCGGGCTGCTCCAGCGCAGACGGCGGCGACGGTGGCGACTCCGGCTGGGGCTGGGAGAGCGGTGACGACGGCAGCGCCGGGAGCGCGGGCGGGGGCTCCGGCGGCAGCGGCGGCG
>CALDOK010000462.1 GCA_937912125.1 uncultured Pseudomonadota bacterium | reverse complement strand
GCGGGCGACGCCAGGGCCGCGGGCACGGCCGCAGGCGCTTCTACGGCCGCGGGCGCTTCTACGGCCGCGGGCACTGCCACGGCTGCCGGCTCGGGGGCTGGCTGCTGCGGGCCGTCACCCAGGGACGCCAGGACGGCGGCGAGGTTGTCGATGGTGCGGGGGCCTGCGGGCTTGGTGGCGGTGTCCAGGCCGTGCTCGCTGAGCAGGGAGACCCAGATCTCGGCGCGCTGCACGGAGTCGATGCCCAGATCGGCCTCGAGGTCCAGGTGGGGTTCGAGCATGTCAGCGGGGTAGCCGGTGGCCTCCACCAGCTTGTCCGTCAGCCGCTGGACCCAGGTGTCTGCGTTGGCCGTCGGGGTGGCGGGCCTGGTCGTCGGGGCCGGGTCGGCCGGGAGCGCCGAAGCGGGCAGGGCCGTGACGTCGGCCTGGACGGCGGGCTTGGGGGAGGCCGCGGGGGCGGTCTCGTTGGCGCTCCACTGGCGATGCAGGTCCCGCAGGGCCTGGAGCATCGCGGGCTCGGCCTGGGCCACGAAGCCGAGGAAGTCGCGATCCAGCAGGGCGTCCAGGGGCGCCGCGGTCTCTCCCTGCAGGTGGCCGGTGGCCGCCAGGAAGGCGCGGGCGCGGCGGAAGCTCTCGTCGTCACCGATCTTGGGGTGCAGGCAGAACGCAGCCCGGTGGGGGCGTCCGGCCAGGATGCCGGCCACCATGCGGGTCATGGCCCAGCGGGGGCCGACCTCGAGGAAGTGGCGTACGCCGTCGGCGTACAGGCGCTCCACGTCCCGGGGCAGGTCGATGGGGGTGACCAGCTGGCGCGCGAAGTGATCGGCGAGCACGGCGCTGTCGACCCGATCGGGCTCGAGGTAGGCGCCGGTGACCGTGGAGAGGATCCGGTAGCTGGGTTGCTTGCAGGGCAGGCTCGCCAGGGCCTTGCGGAAGGGCTCCTGAGCGGGGGCCATCCAGGGCGAGTGGAAAGCGCCGCCGATGGGCAGCAGCTGGGCCTCGGCGCCGAAGGCCAGGGCCCCCTCGACGGTGCGCTCGATGGCCTGCTTCAGGCCGCCCAGCACGTAGCGACCCGGGGCGTTGACGTTGGTGAGCAGCACCTGATCGCCCGCCAGGGCCAGCAGGGCGTCGCGCTGCAGCGCGCTGCAGATCAGGCTCATCATGCCCGTGGCGGGGCCGCCGGCGTCGGCGGCGATGGCCGCGGCGTGGATGCGCTCGGTGACGGCCTGGTAGGCTACGTCGAGCTCCCAGGCGCCCGCGACCGTCAGGGCGCAGATCTCACCGAAGCTGTGGCCGATGAGCACGTCGGGCCGGACCCCGCGGTCCAGCAGCCAGCCACCCAGGGCCACCTCCATGGCGAACAGGGAGGTCTGGGCGCCGACCAGGGTGCCCAGGCCGCGCTCGATGCCCTCGTCGTCCTCGGCGCCGAAGACGTGGTCGAGCAGGGCGAAGCCGAAGGCGGCCTTGGCCATGGCGTCCACTCGGTCGAAAATCGCGCGCACCTTGGCGTCGGTCTCGTACAGGCGCCGGCCCATGCCGATGTAGTGTACGCCCTGGCCGGGGAAGCAGAAGGCCAGGCCCGGGCGCCCATCGCCCGCGTCTTCGGCTGCTGCGTAGACGCCCTGGGACTCGAGGGGCGTGAGCTCGAGGCCGCGCTCCAGCATGGTCTCGGTGGCCTTCAGGCGGGCCCGGAGGGTGGCGTCGTCGCCGGCGGCCACGGCCAGGCGCAGGGGCTGGCTCCAGGCTCGGGGCTCCAGCCAGCGGGGGTCGGGGCTCTGCAGGGCCAGGCGCAGGGCGCCTCCGAGGCCGGCGCGGTCGTCGGCGCCGCGCAGGAAGACGTCGGCCAGGGCTGGCCCGCTCGAGGTGCTGGGGCGAGACCTGGGGGACGCGGGGAGGGGGGAGTTCGCGGTCGTGGTCGTGGTCGTGCTCGTGATTGTGGGTGTGTGTGCGCGGTCGTTGCCTGGCGCTGGGGTCGCGATCTCGGTGGCCTCGAGGGCCTCCGGCAGGGACAGCACCGCGAAGTAGTTGGCGCCGCCCAGGCCCAGGGAGTTGACGCCGCCGCTCATGGCGCCGGGCTCGAGGGGGCCGGTGTGCTGGCGGGGAGATGCCCGGTGCGCGCTGTCCTCGAGCTCGGGGCGCAGCTGCTCCAGGTTGCGGATGCCCGGCACGGTGCCCGTGCGCAGGGCCTGGATGGTGGAGAGCATGGAGCTGGCGCCGGAGCCGCCGTACAGGTGCCCCACGTGGGACTTGATGGCGGTGATCCACACCGGCGCGCCCGCGTGGTCGTCGCTGCGCAGCTCGGCCGCCAGGGAGCGGGCCTCGATGATGTCGGACAGCGGGTTGGCGCTGCCGTGCACGTCCACCACGGTCAGCGCGGAGCCGGGCACAGAGGTGCGGTCCAGGGCGTTGCGGATGGAGCGCCGCACGGCGGTCTCGGAGGGGGCCACCATGGAGCGGCTCTCGGCCTCGGACGAGCCGTGCACCGAGCGGATCACGGCGATGATCTCGTCTTCGTCGCGCTGGGCGTCGGCCAGGCGCTTCAGCAGGTAGACCACGCCGCCTTCGCCGATGAGGAAGCCCTTGCCGCGGGCGTCGAAGGGCCGGGGGGTGTCCTCGGCCACCGCACCCAGGGTGCACACGCCAGCGGTGAACTCCGCGCTGAGCTGCCGGTTCAGGCCGCCGGAGATCATCAGGTCCACGTCGCCGAACATGAGCTGGTAGATGGCGGGCACCAGGGCCGCCAGGCCCGAGGAGCAGGCCGAGTCCACCGTCATGTTGGGGCCCTGCAGGTTGAGCTTGTTGGCCATGCGGCCGGCGATGACGTTGGTCATCCACCCGGGCAGGGTGTGCTCGGTGACCGGGGGGTCCTGGGCCTCGAACTCGGGGCCCGCCTCGGCGATGGCCTGGTCCAGGACCGCCGCGGACACCTCGGCTGCCGAGGGGCAGGCGCGCACGGCGGCGGCGTACTCCTCGGCGAACATGGGGGAGCACAGGGTGGGGTAGTGGTCGTCGTGCATGGTGCCGACGCTCACCCCGATGTTCTTGGGCGACCGGATGTCCAGGCCGGCTTGGTCCAGCAGGCGCTCGCCCAGGTCCAGGGCCAGGAACTGGGTGGGGGAGATCTGGGAGATGCTCTTGGGGAAGATGCGGTGCTTGAGGAAGTTGAAGTCGAAGTCGTGCAGGCGACCCACCACCCGGGTGGTGATGCGCTCGTTGGCCGGGCCCACGTCCAGGTGGTCGTGCCAGCCGATGTCCGGGCCGGTCACGGGGCTGAAGACGTCGCGCCCGGCGGTGACGTTGTCCCAGAAGCCGTCCACGGTGTGGGCGCCTGGGACACGGCAGGTGGCGGCCACCACGGCGATGTCCCTGGGGGGGCGTGGGCGCACCGCCGGGGGGCTGTAGCGCTCGCTCTGCTCGACGATCACGTGGAAGTTCACGCCACCGAAGCCGCTGGCGGTGATGGCCGCCACGCGCTTGCCGTCGTCGTGCGGGGTCCAGGGCTGGGTGGTGTTGGGCACCACGATGTCGTCGCTGGGGTTCGATGCCTCTGGGGTGAGCTTCTCGAAGCGCGGCATGTGGGGGATCGTGGCGTTCTGCATGGCCAGGACCGTCTTGATCAGGCCCGCCACGCCCGCGGCGGCCTTGAGGTGGCCGATCTGGTGCTTGACCGAGCCCAGCAGCAGGGGAGCGCTGCGCTCGGGATCTCGCCCGTAGGTCTCGTTGATGGCGTCGTACTCCACCGCGTCGCCCACGATGGTGGAGGTGGCGTGGGCCTCGAGGAACTGGATCTCGTGAGGAGCGGTCCGGGAACGGCGCAGGGCCGCCTCGAAGGAGCGGGAGCGGCCCGTGACCGAGGGGGCGTAGATGGCCTGGCCGGCGCCGTCGCTGGACGAGCCGATGCCCCGGATGACGGCCTTGATCCGGTCGCCATCGGCCACGGCGTCTTCGAGGCGCTTGAGCACCACGATGCCGGCGCCCTCGCCGATGACCAGGCCGTCGGCGGTGTGGTCGAAGGGGTTGGAGTGGCCGGTGATGCTCAGCCCCTCCATCTGGGCGAAGCCCACGTAGATGCCGGGGTTGGTGCCCAGGTCACAGCCGCCGGTGATCACCACGCGGGCGTCGCCTGCGCACAGGGCCTGGCAGGCCACGTCGATGGCGGCGAAGGAGCTGGCGCAGGCACCGTCCACGGTCATGTTGTAGCCGTGGACTCCGAAGACCTGGGCCACCCGGTTGGAGATGGAGGACGGCACGTTGCCCACGGCCGCAGTGCCGGGGTTCCAGCCGTGGCCGCGCTGCATCATGGAGGGACCCAGCTCGGCGTCGATGGCCTCGATCACGGCGCGGTCCACGCCGGCGGCCTCGAGGCGGGTGCGCAGCTCGCCGAAGTAGCGGTGGCGGCGGAGGTAGGCGGTGGTGTGGGCGAAGCCATCCACGCCCGAGGCGCCTATGATGGTGACGCCTTGCTCGAGCATGGAGGAGCGGGGCTCGATGCCCGCGTCTTGCAGTGCCGCGCGGGTGGCGGCGAGGGTGACGAGCTGGGCGGGGTCCATGCCCTCGAGGGTCTTGGGCGGCAGCCGGTACTCGAGGAAGGGGAAGTCGATGGCGGGATCGATGAAGGCGCCGATGGTGGTGTAGGTGGTCTCGCGCTTGGCCCGGTCCCGCGAGGTGAACCGCTCCATGTCCCACAGGTGCGCGGGCATGGGCTCGAAGTAGGAGTCCCCGTCCAGGATGTTCTGCCAGTAGCGTGCCAGGGTGGATGCGGAGGGAAAGATGCAACCCATGCCGATGATCGCGACGTCGTAGCGGCTCATGCGATGGCTCCGTGCTCGGGGGGAGAACCCGCTTCATGGCCCTCTCGGGCCCATCGCGCGCGGCCCTAACAGCGCCCGCACGCGGGGCGTAGGCCCTTTGACAGATCATGGAGACCCTGGTGAACCTGCCCGTGGTGGGCGTTTGCCCATAGCATTCGGGCAAGGCGGCCTATGGAGAGCGGTCGTCGTGAATCCGACCCAGTGGTTTTTTTGGTATTGGGCGTTGAACGACCTTTCAGTCGGTATCCGGGCTAGCGCCTCGGGGGCTCCGCAGGCTCCAGATCCCGGGCCGCCAGCTGGGCCATGCGGCGCCGGTCTGCGGCCGTGCCGCTCAGGTGCAGCCACTTGAGCTGTCCCGACAGCGCTCCTTCGGCCAGGCGCAGATCGCGGTAGCGGTCGAAGGCGTCGGAAACCAGGGGGATGACGCGCGGGGGCTTGAGGCGCGAGGAGGAGCGCTTGGCCTCGTACTCCACGTTGACCTCGGCCAGCGACTTGTCCACCGCCCCGGCGAAGCGCGCCCGATCCTGGTGGTCCGTGGGGAAGGGAAACTCCACGTACAGGTCGTAGCGGCTGGCTTCCGGATCAGCCCAGCCCACGAAGAAGCCGAAGGCGGTGCCCGTGTCGCGCTCAGCCCGCCCCATGGCGTCGATGAGCTGCGCCTCGGAGAGCTTCTCGCCCTGGAGGCTGGTGATGCCCTTTCCCTTGTACAGGAAGCGCAGCACTGGGGCCTGTCCGAAGCGCTCCATCACCTCCACCACGTCGTTCATGTCGTAGCGGTACAGGCCCGAGAAGGTGGTGATGTGGATGAAGTAGCTCTCGCCCACCTCGACCTCGTGGGCCATGTAGAAGCGGCGGTCCGGGTTGTCGCCGTCCTCTTCACGGCTGAACTCGTAGAAGGCGTTGCTCACCTGCAGCACGGAGCCGTCGTTGTGGGGCAGGATGACGTCGGTGGCGGTGAGCTCCGAGGCGATGTAGCCGAAGTCCACCGTGGGGACGTCGCCGAACCAGGGCTCGAGCTGGGGCAGGACCAGCCGGCAGTTGCCGTGCTTCCAGGTGTGGATCAGCGCGAGCCTGGGCCAGTAGTGTACGGGGCGCAGGCGCCCGTGCTCCTCGACCAGGGCCTCGAGCTGGGCGGCCCGCTCGGGGTCCGGCTGCAGCCGCGCCTCACACTGCTGGCGGATGCCGGGATCCAGGTGCAGATCGGCCCGCAGGGTGCCGTCGTGGATGTCCCGGATGATGAGCTCCTTCCACGCGTCCGCGCGGGTGGCCATGTTGACCACTGTGGCGGGGTTGCCCGTGAAGATGCAGGTGATGTCACAGCCCAGGGAGAAGCGCAGCAGGGTGTAGAGCTTGGTGAGGTAGTCCCGGATGAGGATGGTGTCCTCGGGCTCGGGGTAGACGCTCTTCATGAAGCTCGGGATGTTGCTGTACACGAGCCCCGACAGGGAGCCGTACGGGGTGCCGTCGGGGGTGTGGCCCTCGACCGCCGGGCTGACCAGGGCCAGGGCCTTGCCGGCGTAGATCCCCGGGTGGTGGCGCATCAGGTTGTACAGCCACAGCTTGCTGCGGTTCTGGATGGTGCGCTCGAAGGCGTGGGGGGTGACCGGGAGCAGCTTGGGCTGCGCCGTGGTGCCGCTCGAGCGGTTGTACATCAGGGGCTTGCCCGGGAAGAGCACGTTCTCTTCACCGTTGGCGTGGCGGTCGACCCAGGGTCGGAAGTCCTCGTAGTCGCGGATGGGCAGCGCGTCCTGGAAGTCGCGGTAGCTGCGGATGGCCGCGAAGCCGTGCTGGCGGCCGATCTCGGTGTCCGCGGCGTAGTCCAGGATCTCCCGCATCACACTCAGCTGGGTGGCCTTGACGTCCTGGCAGGCCGTCTCGAACTGCCGGTAGAAGCGGCGGCCGGGGATCGCCAGGATGCGCTCGAGCTGGCTGGCCAGCATGCGGTCCACCAAGCCCCGCATGCCCTGGTTGGGTGGCTTGACGCCTCTGTACATGGGGTGCTCCTCAGTGATCGGTGGAGTGATCGGCGGAGGGTGGTGCGCGCTCGGCGTCGTGGGCCCGGAGCTTGCCTTCGACGAGCTCTCTGATGCGCTCGGCGTCGGCGGCCCCGTCCTGGGGCACGAAGGCGCCCAGGTACTCGATGCTGACGGTGGTGCGGCGCCGCCCCACCAGCTCGATGAGCTGGGGGATCATGCCCCGGTTTACGTCCCACTCGAGCTGGCTGCGGTCGGGCAGGTAGTCGATCACGCAGGCCTCGACGAGCTTGCCCTGGCGCTCGGCTTCGATGAAGCAGAAGGGCTTGAAGGGGCGCCGCTCGGCGCCTGGGCTGGCGCGGCCCTCGGGGAAGACGATCAGCCGCTCGCCGGCCTCGAGGACCCGGCGCACGCCGGCTCGGGCCGAGCGGCGGCTGGCTTCGCTGCCCCGGTCCACGAAGACATGGCCGTGCTTGGAGAGGGCTCTGCCGAAGTACGGAGCCTTGCGCATCTCGCCTTTGATGATGAAGACCGCCGGGAAGAACGACAGCAGCAGGGGCACGTCCAGGAAGCCCATGTGGTTGGCCACGATGATGTCACCCATGGGGCCGCTGCGCTGGTTGCGCTCCACGATGCGCATGCCCATGATCCAGGCCAAGCCCCGGCCCCACCGACCGATGATGTCGGTGCTGTAGGAGTCGCGCCAGCGCTTGGGGAACAGGAAGCGCCTCCAGACCCAGTGCCAGTGGGACAGGAGGGTCCAGGCCAGGCCCAGGGGAGCCCTCCACAGGACGCGGATGAACGACATGGTGATTCTCGCCGGGTGGATGCGAGACGGCACTAACCGGACCCAGGGGGGCTGGGGAGGCGGATTTGCCTACGCTGTGAGCCCCCGGGGCCAGGGGCACCCGGGGGCTCGCTCGTAGCGGTGGGGGTTTAGCGGTCGCCGCGGAGCAAGCGCTCGGAGGTGGTGTAGGAGGAGTAGTCCACGGTGCTGGTGGTGGAGGCGGCG
>CALDOK010000461.1 GCA_937912125.1 uncultured Pseudomonadota bacterium | reverse complement strand
CCGCGATGGTGATGGGGAGGATGGACGCGAGCAGGAGGAGCCGGATCTTCATGGTGTCACCTGAACAGGGAAAGGAAGCGAGGACGCGAGGGGTGCGCGCCTGGCCATGCCCGTAGAGACTGTGGCCACTCTACCACGGGGCCCAACGGGCTGGCATTCGGAAATGGTCACGGTCTGCGGGCCGCAGACAGGGGCACGACGCGCTTGACCTTGCCGGAGCTCGGGTCCACCGGGATGCGGGCGACGGGCCGGGTCTCGAGCACCACGGAGCCCCCGGGCAGGAGGGCATCCAGCTCCGCCTGCAGCGCTGCGTGGGCCTCCGCGAGGCTCGCCTGGGCGCCATCGGCGAGCACCAGATCGAGCCGCAGCCGACGGGGCTCGCGCTGAACCAGGCGCCAGTCCAGCACGCCCTCGATGCCCAGCATGGTCTCGAGCACCAGGTAGGGGTGCAGCGAGCGGCGACCTCCGGCGGGGTGTTCCAGCCAGATCAGCTCATCGGAGCGGCCCCTGACCGCGAGCAGCCGGGGCAGCGCCGAGCCGCAGGGGCAGGGCTCGTGGGTGATCGCGGCGATGTCCTGCAGCTGGTAGCGGATGAGCGGCAGAGTGGGGTTGAACAGGTTCGTGATCAGCACGCGGCTTCCAAACTGGCCCGAGGGCACAGGCTGGTTGTGGTCGTCCACGATCTCCAGCGCCACCATGTCGAGGTTGATGTGCAGGCCGTGACCGTGCTCGCAGCTGCGCGCGATGGGGAGACACTCCCCTGCCCCGTACAGATCGAAGACCGGAGCGCCGAAGGCCTCGGCGGTCAGCGCCCGCACATGGGGTGAGAGGGGCTCGCTCAAGGACACCACCCGCGCGCGCTCGTGGTGGAGGATGTCCAGGCGCCCAGCGCGGGCCTCCTCGACCAATTGCTCGAGCACCGAGGGGTAGGCGAACAGGATCTGGGGCTGGCCGGCGTTGAGCCGCTCGACGATGCTGTCGATGGGCAGGCGCAGGGAGATGCGGTCCACCTTGATGAACCACCTGGAGGCCGCGGGCTGGTGCAGGAAGTTGGCGTGGGAGGGCGCGAAGCCGCCGTCCATGAGCACACAGGCGATCTCGAGGGCCTTGGGGTCCAGCGCGCGCTGCAGGATGCGCGAGCCGGAGGCGTCCACCATGGAGCCCCGCGCCAGGTTCACGGCTCGGACGTGGTTGAACGCGGCCGCTCCGTAGGCCACCACCACCGACCTGCCCGAGGTGCCCGAGGTGCGGATGAGCACATGGCCCCGATAGCGCCGGCCCTGGTTGCCGGGCGCGGCCATGAAGGCCTCGAGATCCGCCAGGCGAAGGGCCGGATCCGTGACGATCTCGTCGAAGCGCTCCATCAGCGTGGTCTTGTCCATGGTGGGCAGCTGGGCCAGCTCGAGCCGCTCGGGCTGCACGCCCGCGAGCCGGTCCCGGTGAAAGGGCGAGTGGCGCTGGGCGTGGGCCACCAAGGCCTCGAGCCGCTGGCGCTGCACCACCTGCAGCGCCTCGATGGACAGCTGAGAGGCCCGCCTGTACTGGCGGATCAGGCGTAGCATCTGGATCAGCTCGGACATGACACCCTGTGGCGAGCCCCTCCCAGGCCCTGGGAGGCTCACCCCCCCACGATACAGCCCCCGGCTGCTGGCCACGAGCCGAGCTTGTGAGGAGCGAGTCAGATCACTCTCCGCAGGCCGCGCCACGCGCCGGGCGAGCCCAGGACCCGGCCCCATCTTTTCCTAAAGCCACGGGGCCCGCCACCGATGAGGCGCGGGACCGGAGCCTCGCACCCCGGCGTCGGTCCTATCCCATGCTCATCCTGGCACTCCCCCTCCTAGCAACCCTCCAGGCCGCCACCATCACGGTCGGCTCGGGCTCGAGCTACGACTGGAGCAGCATCCAGGACGCCATCGACGACGCCAGTGACGGCGACGTCATCTCCGTGTCGACGGGCACCTACGTGGAGTCCCTGGACCTGAGCGGCAAGGAGCTCACGATCCAGGCCTCCGGCACGACCTCGCGCACCGTCATCGCTCCCTCGAGCTCTGCCGCGGCCATCACCGTCGATCAGGGCGAGAGCGCGGTCGTCATCCAGGGCTTCACCATCCAGCCTTCAGGTGGGCGGGCCATCTGGGTGGCGGACTCCAGCCCCAGCTTCGTGGACCTCGTCATCGACGGCGCGGGCACCTCCGCCAGCGGCCAGGGCGGCGCCATCTACGTGACGGGGGGCGCGCCCAGCTTCGATCAGCTCGAGGTGATCGACAGCCGCGCGGCCTATGGCGGCGACATCTTCGTCACCGACCACGCCGATGTCCTGATCACCGACAGCAGCTTCGAGGGAGCCCGCGCGACCTACGGCGGCAGCCTCTGGGCGGACGGCGCCGCGGTCACGCTCATCTCGGTCACCGTCGTGGACTCACGGTCTACAAACTCCGGCGGCTTCGCCTACCTGGAGAACGCCGAGCTGTACGCCACGGACCTCGAGCTCGAAGACCCCACCGGCGACACCTGCTACGGGGCCGGCCTGTTCGCCCGGGACCACAGCCACGTGGAGTGGGATGGCGGCGGGGTGAGCGGGGCCATCGCCGACGAATATGCGTCCGGGTACACCGGGGGTGCCGTCCACCTGCGCGGCTCCTCCACCTTCGAGGGCTCCAGCCTGCTCTTCGAGGACAACACCGCCTACGCCGGCGGCGCAATGGACGTGCAGGACAGCGCCAGCGCCAGCCTGGTCGCCTGCAGCTTCGTGGACAACCGAGCGCACACCAAGGGCGGAGGCCTGCGCGCCTACGACAGCGCCGAGGTGAGCTGCGACAGCTGCAGCTTCGAGGGCAACACAGCCCCAGAGGGCGGCGCGGTGGACGTGAGCGTCGACGCCAGCTTCAACGACCTGGACGGGTTCTACGAGGACAACGAAGCCACCAACGGCGACGGCGGCGCTATCCGCGTGGCGGACGAGGCCGAGCTGTACATCGAGGGCACCAGCTTCGAGGGCAACCTGGCCCGCGAGTCGGGCGGCGCCGTGTCCGTGGACGACCCCGGCGACCAGGACATCTTCCTGGTGGGTGCCGCGTTCACCAGCAACACCGCGGCCACCGGAGACGGCGGCGCCGTGGCCGTGACCTCCGACGCCAACCTGTGGCTCGATCTGGCGCAGTTCAATCTGAACGAGGCCAGCCTGGGCTGGGGCGGTGCGGTGTCCTTCGACCCCGACAGCCCCGGCTTCACCCTGGAGGTCACCGACTGCAGCTTCGAGGAGAACAGCGCCGACGACGGCGGCGGGGCGATCTGGGCCTACGAGGCCGACGAGGTCACCATCCTGGACAGCGCCTTCCTGCGCAACGAGACCGCGGGCGATGGCGGGGCGCTGCACCTGGACGGCAACGACGAGGTGCTGGTCCGGCGCGGCCTGTTCCACGAGAACGCCGCGGTGAGCCTGGGCGGCGCCTACTTCGAGACCGCCACCGGGATCAGCTCCGAGGTGACCAACTGCATCCTCTCGGAGAACGTGGCCAGCTCCGGCGCAGGTGTGGCCCTCGAGGACCAGAGCGTCCAGACCGATCTGATCAACAACAACCTCACCGGCAACGACGCCTCCAGCTCAGGGGCCCACATCTACCTCAGCGCCGCCAGCGTGAGCTCGGTCAACAACATCGCCGTCCTGGGTGTGGACGGCGGCGGCATCCACGCGGCCGACAGCACCTCGGCGGCGGCCAGCGACTTCTACTACGACGACGTCTGGTCAAACTCGGGCGGGGACTACACCGGCGCCCTGGTGGACCCCGTAGGCACGAGCGGCAACATCAGCGAAGACCCGCTGCTGCGCGCCTACACCCAGGACGGTGACGAGGCCAACGACGACCACCACATCGAGCTCGGGAGCCCTTGCCTGGATCAGGGCGATCCCAGCATCGTCGATCTGGACGGCACGCGCTCGGACATCGGCGTCTACGGTGGGCCGAACGCCCAGGGCTCGGACGCCGACAGCGACGGCTACTGGGACATCACGGACTGCGACGACGGCGATCCGGACATCCACCCCGGAGCCGAGGAGACCCCCTACGACGGCATCGACCAGGACTGCGACGGCTTGGACCTGGTGGACGTGGACGGCGACGGCTTCGAGGCGCCCGACGTGGGCGGCCCGGACTGCGACGACTACGAGGCCACGACCTACCCCGGCGCGCCGGACACCTGGTACGACGGCGTGGACTCCGACTGCGCCGGCAACGACGACTTCGACCAGGACGGCGACGGCTTCCAGGCCACCGGCTACGGCGGCATGGACTGCAACGACACCGACGGCAACATCTACCCGGGGGCGCCGGACAGCTGGTACGACGGTGTGGACTCCGACTGCGAAGGCAACAGCGACTACGACGCCGACGGCGACGGCCGCGACGACGCGGGCTACGGCGGGGACGACTGCGACGACACCGACGCGGGCATCTTCCCTGGCGCCACCGAGATCCCCTACGATGGGCTGGATCAGGACTGCGACGGCCTGGACATCACCGACGTGGACCAGGACGGCTACGACGCCGAGGTCGTAGGCGGTACCGACTGCGACGACACCAACGCCGAGGCCTACCCCGGCGCCCCGGACGACCCCTACGACGGCGTGGACACCGACTGCGACGGCTTCAGCGACTTCGACCTGGACCACGACGGCTACATCCCGGTCACCTTCGGCGGCGAAGACTGCGACGACACCGACCCCATGATCAGCCCCGACGCGGACGAGATCTGGTACGACGGAGTGGACCAGGACTGCGACGAGCACAGCGACTACGACGCGGACTTCGACGGCTGGGACAGCGACCAGTACGGCGGCGAGGACTGCGACGACACCCACGCCGACGCGCACCCCGGCGCCCCAGAGCAGTGGTACGACGGCATCGATCAGGCCTGCGACGGCGGCGACGACTTCGACCAGGACGGCGACGGCTGGCAGTGGTCGGCCTTCGACGGCGACGAGGACGACTGCGACGACACCGACGCCCTGATCCACCCCGGCGGCGTGGAGATCCTCAACGGCCTGGACGACGACTGCGACGGCTGGACCGAGCTGGATGACCGCGATCTCGACGGCATCGCGGACTGGTACGAGTGGCGCCTGGGGACCGACTACGAGGACCCCGACAGCGACGGGGACACCCGCCTGGACGGCGAAGAAGTGGGCGACCCGTTGCAGCCCAGCGACAGCGACGCCGACACCCTGATCGACCCCCTGGACCCCGACGACGACGACGACGGCATCTCCAGCTTCACGGAGCTGACCACCGACGTTGACGGCGACCAGGTCTGGGACCAGGACGTGGACCAGGACGGGATGCTCAACTCCCTGGACAGGGACGCGGACGGCGACTCCTACCCGGACCGCGCAGAGGGAACCGCGGATCGCGACCGCGATGGCGTCCCCGACTACCTCGACTACACTGGCGACTTCGCGGGTGGCGGCTGCGGCGCCTTCGACGGCTGCGGCGG
>CALDOK010000460.1 GCA_937912125.1 uncultured Pseudomonadota bacterium | reverse complement strand
CGCGGCGGTCGGGATCGCGGTGGCGATCCTGGCGGTCGGCGTCTGGTACGGCGAGGCACGCCCCTTCGCACGGGGCGATGACCCCTGGTCCCGCGTTCCCACGCGGCCGTCGCCCGTGGACCACCGCGGCTTGTTGGATGGTCACTTCGCGCGTGGTGAGGATGTCACGCGCGCGTGCCTCGAATGCCACGAGGCCGCAGCCCACGAGGTCATGGCCACCAGCCACTGGACTTGGCTCGGGCAGCAGGTGCAGCGCCCAGGAGACGCCGAACCCTTCAGAGTGGGCAAGGCGAACCTGATCAACAACTTCTGCATAGGCGTGCAGCCAAACCTGCCTCGCTGCACCAGCTGCCACGCGGGCTACGGCTGGCGTGACGCGAGCTTCGACTTCACCGACGCCGAGCACGTGGACTGCCTGGTCTGCCACGTGGACCCCTCCTTGTACGGCAAGGGGATCGCGGGCGAACCCGCCGAGGGCGTGGACCTGCTCGCTGCGGCTCGGGCGGTGGGCGCTCCCACCCGCGCCTCCTGCGGCAGCTGCCACTTCCTCGGTGGTGGTGGCGAAGCGGTGAAGCACGGCGACCTGGACAGCAGCCTGGCGATGCCCAGCGCCCGCATGGACGTGCACATGGGCGCCCACGGCATGTCCTGCCAGGACTGCCATCGCACCGAAGCCCACGTCATCCCAGGCTGCTCCCTCGGGGTCTGCCTGGACCGCAGTGACCGGGTGGCCTGCACCGACTGCCACGACGAAGCTCCCCACCACGACGATCGGCTGGACAGCCACACCGACACCCTGGCCTGCCAGGCCTGCCACATCCCGAGCCTGGCCGTGGACCTGCCCACCAAGCTGTCCTGGGACTGGTCTCAGGCCGGCCGCGACGACCTGCCCCAGGATCCTCATCACTACCTCAAGAGCAAGGGGAGCTTCGTCTACGGCCAGGATCTCGAGCCCGAATACCGCTGGTACGACGCCAGCGCACCCGCGGGTCGTTACCTCAGCGGCGAGCGGGTGAACCCGGACCAGGTGGTCCCCATCAACACCCTCTGCGGCAGCGCACGGGACCCTGGCGCGCGCATCTGGCCGGTCAAGGTCCACAGGGGGCGCCAACCCTACGACACCGTGTATGGCCACCTGCTGGTCCCGAAGACCTTTGGCGAAGGCGGCTACTGGACCGACTTCGACTGGAACCAGGCCTTCACCCTGGGGGCCGAGGCCACGGGGCTTGCCTACAGCGGCTCCTACGGCTGGGTAGACACCGAGATGACCTGGCCCCTCTCTCACCTGACACAGCCTGGTGACCGGGCCCTCCAGTGCCAGGACTGCCACGGCGAGCGCGGCCGGATGGACTGGAAGGCGCTCGGCTACGATGGTGATCCCGCCTTCCGCGGTGGCCGGGGACTGCTGGGACAGCGCGCCTCGGGGGCGCCGCTGCGCGCGCGCCTGGACCATGACGCCCCCGTGGACCCCGTCTGCGGTCCCCGTGTGGAGGTGGGCTCATGATCCTGGCCCTGCTGGGCGCCGCCCTGGCCGCGCCCTCGCCCATGCACCCCGCTGTCCCCCTACTGGATCTGGACGGCCATCCCGTCGCCGTCACCCTCGCGCCCGTCTCGACCCTGCAGACCTGCGGGGCTTGCCACGACACCGACTACATCGCCAGCCACGGCTACCACAGCGAGGCGGGCCTCGATGACTGCCTGTTCGAGCGCCTGCGGCGCGTCGGCGGTACCCGCCACGTCGGCGGCGGCCCACTGGCGGACACGGTGGAGCTGGACTGTTTCCTTTGCCACCTGCGGGACGCGGATGTCGAGGCTCGCCGGCGCACCCTGGCGGCGGGCCAGCCTGCCTGGGCAGCCACGGCGACCCTGGCCCAGACCGGTCTGGTGGAGCCCGCCGCGGACGGCGCCTGGGCCTGGCGTGCTGAGACCCTCGCAGACACGGCGGCGGCCGGCGTGGAGCAGCTGCCCATCCAGGCCCCGGCCACTGAGGCCTGCGGCGCCTGCCACGGGACCATCTGGACCAGCGACGAGCCCCTCCAGCTGGATCTCGAGGCGCCGTGCAGCACCTCCACCGGGCAGGTCTTCTCCGGCCAGCGACTGTCGGACTCGGCCCTGCCCCTGGCGGACAAGGAGGCGCTGTCTCGCCCCTGGGACGTCCACGCCGAACACCTGCTGGGCTGCGTCGCCTGCCACCCCTCGCCCAACAACCCGGCGTTCTTCCACGAGCCCCAGGCCCGTCGCCCCGGGCACCTGCGCTTCGACGGCAGGCGGCTCGATCTCGGTGAATACCTCGAGCGTCCCAGCCACGACTTCGCCAAGGGTCGCAGCCTCCAGTACACCGTGGCCGAAGACCTGGACGGCTCCATGCGGCGCTGCGAGGACTGCCACGATGCCTCGCAGGCCCATGCATGGCTGCCGCGTCGGGGGGCGCACCTCCGGGCCCTGGCCTGCGAAGCCTGCCATGTACCCATGGTCTACGCGCCAGCCCGGGAGAGCCTGGACTGGACCCTGCCCGCCCCGGATGGGCGGCCGCACCAGCGCTGGCGCGGGATCGACGGCGACCCCGAGGGCCCGGACACCCTGTTCACGGGCTACCAGCCGCTGCTCCTGGTGCGGCAGGACCCTGACGGGACCCGCCTGTTTCCCACCAACCTGACCACCACGTTCTTCTGGGTGCAGGGTGACGACGACGCCCAGGTCGACCCGCTGCTGGTGGCCGCGGCCGCGGCACCGGGCGGGACCTGGGCTCCCGCGCTGCTGGCCCTGCTGGACCAGGATGGCGACGGAGACCTGGCACAGGACGAGGCCGTGCTGGGAACCGATGCCGCCGTGCAGTGGTTGGCCGACCGCCTCGTCGAGGCCGGGGTGCCCGCTCCCCGCATCCAGGGCGAGCTGCGCGTGTTCGGGCTGCACCACGGTGTCGCCGAGGGCGAGTGGGCCACCCGAGCCTGCAGCACCTGCCACACCGCCGTGGAGTCCCAGGTGGGCCGCAACGTCGAGCTGGCGCGCCACGTCCCGGCTGGCGCCTCCCTCTCCCTGGCCCGCGCCGGAGCCGTGGAGCTCCCAGGACGAATCGAGCGCAGCGCGGACGGTGCCTTGTTCTACCTGAGCTCCAGCCGCGTTCCAGGCCTCTACCTTCCCGGCGACGGGGCCTCCCGCTGGGTGGACCTCCTCGGGGTGCTGGCCCTGCTGGGGACGGTGCTGGGCGTCGGGGTCCACGGCGGGCTGCGCATCCTGAGCAGACGTCGCCGTAGTCCGCACCCGAAGTGTGACAGGAGGGAGCCATGAGCACCGCTCGCAGGCTGCAGCTGTACACCCTGTACGAGCGCCTCTGGCACTGGGGGCAGGCGCTGGGAATCCTGGCCCTGCTGCTGTCGGGGCTGGCCATCCGGCGCCCGGACCTGCTGCCCTTCGTCCCATTCGCGGCGGCGGTCCGCGTCCACGATCTGCTGGCGCTGCTGTTGATCTCGAATGCGGCGCTCGGGCTGTTCTTCTACGTGACCACGGGGACCGTGCGGCAGCTCCTGCCCGAGCCGCGGGACTTCATCTCCCTGTCCGTGCGCCAGGCCCACTACTACCTGCGGGGCATCTTCCGGGGGGAACCTCACCCCCTGGAGAAGCGCGCCGAGGCCCGCCTCAACCCGCTGCAGCGTGCCACCTACCTACTCATCATGAACGTGCTGCTGCCCCTGCAGGTCCTCACTGGCCTGCTGATGTGGGCGGGTACCCGCTGGCCGTGGCTCACGGACGCCGTGGGGGGTGCGGGCCTAGTGGCCCTGGTCCACGCGATGGGTGCCTGGGCCTTCGCTTCCTTCATCGTGGCCCACGCCTACCTGACCACCACCGGGCACAAGCCCACCAGCAGCATCAAGGCCATGATTCTGGGCTGGGAGGAGCTCCCGCCAGAGTCCTCGGAGGAGATCGCATGACCCGTTCGGACCCCAAGCCTTTCTGGAGCCCGTACCTGGCAGGCGCCCTGCTGGGGGTGGTGCTCTTCTTGGCCTTTTTTCTCACGGGCAGCGGCCTGGGTGGATCCGGAGGCTTCCTGCGGCTGATCGCCTGGGTGCTGCACACAGTGGCCCCGAGCAGCGTGGAGCACAACGCCTACTGGGCTGGTGTGACCACCGGACCCGGGAGCCTGCTGAACCACCGGCTGGTGTGGGGCGCCGTCGGGGTGGTGCTCGGCGGGCTGTTGTCCGGCTGGCTGGGTGGGCGGCTGAAGATCGAAGTGCTCAAGGGCCCCTCCATCGACATGAAGCTGCGGCTGGCCGCGGCGCTGCTGGGCGGGTTCCTCGAGGGCTATGCCGCGCGGTTGGCCCGCGGCTGCACCTCGGGTCAGGCCCTCTCCGGAGGCGCCGTGCTCTCCGCCGGGAGCTGGGCCTTCATGTTCGCCGTCTTCGGCGGCGGCTACCTGCTGGCGTACTCGGTGCGCAGGCTGTGGAGGTAGCCATGGCTCCCCTCGATCTGCACACGCTGCTGGGAGCCTGGGGGCCCGGGCTGGTGGCCATGCTGTTGGGTGTAGGCTTCGGTTTCTCCATCGAGCGCGGTGGCCTGGGCAACGCCAAGCGTCTGGCAGCCCAGTTCTACCTGACGGATCTTCGCGTCCTCAAGACCATGTTCACGGCCATCGTGACCGCCATGGTGCTGATCCTGCTGACCACCGGCTTGGGCTGGCTCGACGACAGCGCCCTCTGGATCAACCCCACCTACCTCTGGCCAGGAATCCTCGGCGGCCTGCTGCTGGGTGTGGGCTTCATCGTCGGCGGCTACTGCCCCGGCACCTCCCTGGTGGCGACGGCGACGGGCAAGATCGACGGCATGGTCTTCGTCGTCGGTGTGCTGGTGGGGACCTGGACCTTCGGCCAGACCGTACCCACCTACTGGTCCTCCTGGAACCACTGGGGCTTCATGGGGCGCCTCACCCTCCACGACCTTCTCGGCGTCCCCAAGCACTGGCTGGTGCTGGGCATCGTGCTCATGGCGCTGTCCTGGTTCGTCGGGGCTGAGCTGCTGGAGCGTTGGCGCGGTGAGCTGCCTCGGCCCACCCGGAAGGCCTGGCGGGGGATGGCCGCTGGCGCCGCCGCCCTGCTGGGCCTGGCGTTGCTGGGGGTCGCCGTAGGTCAGCCCGACTCCTTCGAGCGCGTCGCGCTGCATCGCACCGACCTGGACGCTCGGCTCGCCACCCGCGGTCCCTACGTCTCCGCTGACGAAGTGCTCCACCTGATGCACGACCACACCGTGGACCTCACCTTGCTGGACGTGCGCCCCGAGGCGCGCTTCGTGCGCTTTCACCTGCTCGACGCCGAGCCCCTGCCCCCCGAGGCTGCCTTGTCTCGGTGGATCGCGCAGCGGAGCCCCACCTCCATCCTCCTGCTCGTGGGCGACACCGAGGACGAAGCCGAGGACGCCTGGCGGCGGTTGGCGGCGCTGGGTACGCCCAGGCTCTACCTGCTCGAGGGCGGCCTCGACACCTGGCTCCAGCGCTTTG
>CALDOK010000459.1 GCA_937912125.1 uncultured Pseudomonadota bacterium | reverse complement strand
ACACGCGGGTCCCCGCCTGGACACCTCGAGGGCTGTTTGTCGTTCTTATCCCCGGGATGATGTTCGGCGGATTGGCTGGCATGATCGGAGGCGGCGCCCTGCTGGCCGCAACTCTGGAGTCGTCAGTGGACTCGGACAACTACACCGCCCCCATCGTCGGCGGGAGCTTCGCGGGAGTGGGCCTGCTCTCCGCCTACATCTCGTTCGAGATCAACCCGAACCCCGTCGATCCCCACACCTACGCGAGCATGGTCACCAAGTTCAACTACGAACTCGCCGAGGAACTGGGCCTCGAAGTGGAGCCCATGAGCCAGAGGCAAAGTGCCCATGACCAGGAGCCGCGCCTGGCGCTGGTGGTCAGCCCGTGGCTCGCCCCTGACACCACCGGCGTTTCTCTGGGCGGCAGATTCTAGCCGTACCTTGTCAGCTTCAGCCCCTCCGGGAGGATGTGCCATGTCCCAACCACGCCGGAGACAGAGGTGCTCTATGAATCGACAAATGAACAGGATGGCCCAAGGGATCATCGGAGCGATCCTGTTGTCCAGCGCCGTGACCAGCTCCCCGGCGGCCATCGCGGCTGATTGGGGTACCTCACTGTCACCAGAAGCAGTCGATAGCTACCTGCCCGGCGCCGGCCTCTCCGTCATCGTCGTGGCTGCAGGGGGAGACACCGAATGTGAGCAGGCAGTGGAGGCCCTATTCTCTGCCTTGAGCGCCGGAACCAGAGCTGATGTGGTCATTCCCGACGACAGCCTGGGAGATATCTCTACACTCGGAGATGCGGACATCGTCACCAAGGCGGCCAAGTTGCCAGTCGATCTCATCGCTGTGGCTAGGGTGTTCCCCTCGGCCGGACATGGTCATAGCCTGGTGCTCACGCTGTACGACAAGGCGGGAGAGTTGACCACAGCTTTCACCGTAGGCAGCGGCGAGGTCCTCACTGCCCAGCCAAGCATCACTGGTCAGGGCGTCACCACCGCCACCGCCACCGCCACCACAGCAGTCACCCAAAGCGTTGGAAAGAACATGGTAGAAGCGAAGCGTCAGTACGAAGATCGCTTCGTCTGGTTCGGTGACATGGCGTCGGTCGCCAGCGGGACTGGGGAGGTCCTAGGCACTTGGTCCGTGCCGTACAAGGGCAAGTACCGAGAACCTCTGGATGGTCGTGAGTTCTATGACTACGTGGGACGTACCGACCTCGGAGACAAATATGAGAGCCGCATGGGTACACGGCGTCGGCTCCTTTTTGGTGGCCTCTTCGGGATGATCGGAGGGGGAGCCCTCGCGGGATGGGGCATGTACGACTCCATCGAGAACGATGGGTCCATGCAGTTTGGCGTCGCTGGCCTGGTACTGGTGGGTCTTGGTGGTGTTGGAATGACCGTAGGAGCTACCGTCAACCCCAACCCGGTCGACAACCCTACCTGCCGACGGTTGGCGGAGGACTTCAACCGGCAACTCGCTGCGGAGCTTGGTCTCGAGCCCCTGAGCCAACAGCACGAGCCCACAGGCGACGGCCTCGCCACCAGCTTGACCATCGTTCCGTGGCTCGGGCCAGAGACAGGGGGCATCGCCATGAGAGCGACCTTCTGATGGACTGGGGCCCCTCGCTCGCGCTTGCCGTCATGGTCTGCGCGGCGCCGCGCTCAGCGCAGGTCACCAGCGCGTCAGTCTCGGCCATCGAGGCTCATCAGCAGTCTCTGTTCGAACAGGTGGCACCCTCGGTAGTGTTCATCTCGAGTTCCCGCGGCTTTGGTTCTGGGCTGCTCGTCTCGTCGGACGGACTTCTTCTCACCAATCGGCACGTCGTGGGCGACGAGGGCCATGTCAACGTAGTCCTGCACAGTGGAACGACTCTCCAGGGGGAGGTGGTGACGCGGCACGAAACTCTGGACCTCGCGCTGCTTCGTATCCCGGGGAAAGAACAGCCCGTCCTACCCTGGGCCGATCTACGCTCGCTCCGCGTGGGGAGCTGGGTAGCGTCGGTGGGTCACGGTCAAGGCGGCGCATGGACCTTCACCACAGGCATGGTCTCGAACATCTACCCGTCCGGCGCCGAGCGACCTGTTTTCCAGACTCAGATTCCGTTGAACCCGGGAGCCTCGGGAGGTCCCATCCTGGACAAGGACGGTCAGGTGGTCGGCATCGTTGTCGCTGGCATGGAGGGCTCCAACAACATCAACTTCGCGATCAAGGCCGACGTGGTGCTGCGCGCTTTCGACCAGCTCGCCCCTCTGTGCAACTGCCTCGTCGTCACCACCGAGCGTGGTGTGCCCGTCTTCGTGGATGGGGCCATGGCTGGAAAGGGTCCTCGTGTGCTGGTGTCCATCGACGAAGGGATCCACGATGTGTTCGCTGTGGTCGGAGGAGAGAAGGTAGAACGCACCGTACAATGGCCGGAAGAACAGTCTGTGGAGCTGCTTCCTTGAGGTCGGCGTCAGCCTTGTCATTGGGCTATTGTTTCAGCGGTTGACCATCTTCACATCCCGCTGGAGAGCCCGACCGTGCCAACTCGCCCAAACCGAAGCCGCACGCTCCCGGGGGAGGACCCCATGACCCGCGTACCGTTCTTCGTGCTGGCCTCGCTGCTGCTGACGGCCTGCCCGGACCAGAGCATCCAGGCGATCAACGCCAATCCCGAGGCCACCATCACCACGCCCGAAGAAGGCGAGGAGGTCTTCGAGGGATTCCTGACCCTGGTGCGCGGCACGGTCTCCGACCCCGACCACCAGACCGAGGATCTGCTGGCCACCTGGTACCTGGGCACCGACGAGGTCTGCCCGGCCGTCGCCCCCGACTGGGACGGCGAGATCACCTGCGAGGTGGCCTTCGGCACCGAGGAGACCACCCTGCGGCTCGAGGTCATCGACCCCATCGGCGCGGCAGGTAGCGACTCCGTCGAGGTCACCGTGGTGGCCACCGATGCGCCCCAGGCCACCATCACCTCACCCGAGGCCAGCGGCGTCTACTACAGCGACCAGCTCATTGTCTTCGAGGGCACGGTCTCCGATGGTGAGGACGTCGCCACGGACCTGGTGGCCACCTGGGAGAGCAGCCTCGAGGGCGTGCTCGAGGTGGACGCCGAGCCCAACGCCGAAGGCTACATCTCCGGCACGGCGTACCTGCAGGAAGGCGAGCACGCCATCGAACTGCACGTCGAGGACAGCACTGGCAAAACGGGCAGCGACACCATCGTGATCGACGTGGGCCCGCCCAACAGCGATCCGACCTGCGAGATTCTGGCCCC
>CALDOK010000458.1 GCA_937912125.1 uncultured Pseudomonadota bacterium | reverse complement strand
TCACCCCCGCCGCACCATCATCACCGAGCATGGCGAGCGCTGGGCGATCTGCTCGGGGATGTTGCCGAAGCCCAGGTTCTTGAGCACGTCGTCGCGGTTGGCGCCTACCATGAGCAGGTCGTAGCCGCCGGCGGCCTCATCGAGGATGCCCTGGACCACGTCGGTGGCCTCGATGAGCTTGGCGGTACACTCGAGGCCACGGGCCTCGGCAGCGGTGACCTCGAGGAAGCCCATGGCGCGGCCGCGATCGTGGTCGCTGGCGCCAGGCCGGACGATGCCCAGGGTGATCACCTCGCAGCCGTGGACCTGCTGGAGGTCCCGGGCCAGCTGCGCGGCGTAGCGGGCGTGGGGGCCACCGGCCGACGGCAGCAGGATGCGATCGATCTTGGTGAAGTCGCCCTGAATCCGCACCACAGCCACGTTGACCGGGATGCGACGCATCACGTTGTCCATGGTGGCGCCCAGGACCGTGTTGGTGGCCCTGCGCGCTTCCTTGGGGGTGGCCTTCCAACCCATCAGCACCAGGGAGACGCCGGGCTGCCGCGCAGCCGACAGGATGCCCGCCGAGATGCGGTGGGCCACGTGCACCACTCCGGCCACGTCCTTGCCAGCCTGCTGCATGTCGGACACCAGCTTGCGGAAGGCCTGGATGCGGAACGGGGCCGCGAGCCCACCGATGGACAGCGGGGTCTGATCGGGCACCACCTGGACGCTCAGCAGCGTGACCTGGCCCTCACGTGCCTCGGCCAGGGGCTTGGCCAGGTTGTACAGCGGGCCGAAGCTGGCGGGATTGGCCACCGGCACCAGCACACGGCCGACACCCTTGGGTCCGGACATCACCGGCACCGGCAGGGCCCGCTCTTCCACCGGAGCGCGCTTGAGCACGAAGAAGAAGCCGGTCAGACCGACGGCCACCCACACCGCCGCGATGCCCCAGGCCTCGGGGTACAGCCAGAACTGGCTGACGGCCAGGACGAGGCAGGTGACCACGCCCAGCAGCTGGGGGATGGGGAAGAAGGGCGCCTTGAAGCGGCGCTTCAAGTTCGGCTCCTTGATGCGCAGGATCCAGGCCGCCGCGTTGGTCATGGCGAAGGACAGCAGGAACATCAGGGACGCGGCGCTGCCCACCTGCTCGATGGGGAAGCTGATGGCCACCACCAGCAACACCACGCCGGTGACCACGACCGCCACATGGGGAGTCTGGCGGGTGGCGTGGATGGAGCCCATGATCTTGGGCAGCATGCCGTCGCGGCCCATGGAGAAGGCCACGCGGCTCGACGCCAGCACCGTGGCGTTCAGCGCCGACATGGTAGACAACAAGCCGCCGGTGACGATGAGCACCACGCCCACAAAGGGCATGAAGCTCGCAGCCGCCTGCACCACCGCGGTCTCGCCGTGCTCGCCCAGGAAGCGCCAGCCCTCCTGGTCGGGGATGCGGATGGCGCCCAGGCTCACGAAGATGATGAGCAGGTAGATCAACACCGCGCCGCCCAGGCTGATGAAGATCGCCTTGGGGATGTTGCGCTCGGGGTCCTTGATCTCTTCGCTGACCGTGGCGATGAGGTCGTAGCCCTCGAAGGCGATGAAGGTCAGCCCCATAGCCGTGATGACGGCCCAGAAGCCGTTGGGGAACATGGGCTTGAAGGCGGCGATGCTGGTGGTGGGGTCCTCGGCCACGACCTGCAAGCCGAAGTAGATGAAGATGGCCAGCACGACGATCTTGGCCACCGTGATGACGTTCTCGGCCACGCCGGTGACCTTGGCGCCCGCGTAGTTCAGGCCCACGAAGCTGCCGACGATGAACAACACCAGCACGGCTTCGGCGGGCCGCTGGCCCAGGGTGAGCATGATGTGGTGAACATCGGGCACGTAGCGGTGCAGCACCTCGAGGGAGTACGAGGCGAAGCCCCGGGCGTACAGGGCGCAGGCCACGGTGTAGGCGAACCAGAGCATCCAGCCAGCCAGGAAGCCGGCCCAGCGGGGCATGGCGCGACGCACGAAGCTGTAGCCACCGCCCGCTTCGGGGATGGCGCTGGCCAGCTCGGCGTAAGAGAGGGCGGTGAACAGGGACACCACGCCGTTGAGGCCGAAGGTCACGATGGCGCCAGGGCCGGCGGCCTGGAAGGCCAGGCCGGTGAGCACGAAGATGCCGGCGCCGATCATGGCACCCAGGCCGATCATCGTGGCGTCGAAGAGCCCTAGGTCTCGCGCAAGCTGGACCTCGCCGGTCTCCGCATGCTGCGCCTGGTCGTCTGCAGTGGTCATGGATGTCGCTCCAGCGCCAAATACCGCAACCTGGCTGGTATCGGATGGGGAAGCCCCGTTCAATCCGAATCTCTCTCGCAGGGCCCTCGACCTGCCCACCGGGGCCGTCCACCCGCAGGCGAAGCAGGGCAGCAGGGGCCGCCCAGGCGAGGCTGAAGCCGAGCTGAAGGGCAAGCCGTAGCGACCAAGCCAACCCGATGAGGCCACTTCAGCGACCATTTCGCCCCCAAGCGCGCACCAGACCACCCCTCCAGGGACAGAACGCAGGGGTAGTCCACACCGCGCGCAACGCACGCAACGCGGGGCCTCACCTGGCCCCACCCCCCACAACGACCTATGAGCCCGCGCCACCGACCCGAGCGCACCATGACCGATCCCGCCGAGCCCACTAAGCCCTCCGATCCCACCGATCCCACGACCTTCGGCGAGCTGGGGCTCGACGATCGCCTGCTTCAGGCCCTCGAAGCCATCGAGTTCCACACCCCCACGCCCATCCAGGCCGCGGTGATCCTCCACCTGCTGGCCGGCAAGGACGTCATCGGCGGGGCGCGAACGGGCTCCGGCAAGACCGCCGCGTTCGGCCTGCCCCTGCTGCAGCAGCTGGATCCCGAGGTCCGGGGCGTCCAGGCCATGGTGGTCTGCCCCACCCGCGAGCTGGCGCTGCAGGTCTCCAAGGCCCTGCAGAGCTTCGCCACCAAGCTGCCCGTGCGCTTCGCCACCGTCTACGGCGGCGCGCCCTACCCCCCTCAGATCAAGGCCCTCACCGGTGGCGCCAGCGTGGTGGTGGGCACCCCCGGGCGGCTCATCGACCACCTCGAGCGCGGCAACCTGGACCTCTCCAAGCTCAGGACCTTCGTGCTGGACGAGGCCGATGAGATGCTGCGCATGGGCTTCATCGAGGACGTGGAGAAGCTGCTGGACGCCACGCCGCCCGAGCGCCAGGTGGCCCTGTTCTCGGCCACCATGCCCGACCCCATCCGCCGCGTGGCCAAGCGCCTGGCCAACCCCGTGGAGATCCAGGTCGAGGATCGCGCCTTGTCGGTGGGTCACATCGACCAGTACTGGATCAAGGTCCCAGACCGCCACAAGCTGGACGCCCTGGTGCGCGTGCTCCAGGCCGTGGGCGCAGGCACCACCCTGGTGTTCGCCCGCACCCGCGCGTCCTGCGCCGAGACCGCCGACGCCCTGGCCAAGCGGGGCCTGGCTGTCGACGCCCTGCACGGCGATCTGAACCAGCCCGCCCGGGAGCGGGTGCTCGGACGCCTCCGGGCCCGGCGCCTCTCCATCGTCATCGCCACCGACGTGGCCTCCCGCGGCATCGACGTCGATCACATCACCCACATCGTCAACTACGACCTGCCCCCCGAGGTCGAGAGCTACGTCCACCGCATCGGCCGCACCAGCCGCGCCAAGCGCCGGGGCACGGCCATCTCGTTCATCACCCCCAAGGAACGATTCCGCCTCGCCAAGATCCAGCAGTGTACCGGCAGCGAGATCTACCCCATGGAGGTGCCGACGGACGCCGACATCGCGCGCGCCGGGCGCCAGCGCCTGGTCGAGGAGATGCGCGAGGCCCTGACCGAGTCCGAGGCCGCAAAGCAGGCCATCGATGAGCTGATGGAGGCCCAGGGCTGGACCGAGCGCCAGCTGGCCGAGGCCGCCTTGACCCTGCTGGCCCGCCGAGAGGACGTCGTCCTGGGCGAGCTACCCGAAGAGGGTCCTCCCGCCTGGGCCCACACGCCCCGCAAGCAGCACGGAGACTTCGAGCGCAGCAACGAGGCCGAGCTGTTCATCCCCATCGGCCACAAGCACGGCCTCACCCCCGCCGAGGTCGTGGGCGCCCTCACCAACGAGGCGGGCCTGTCCGGCCGGGACATCGGCCGCATCAACATCACGGCTCGCAAGACCTTCGTGGGCATGTCCGAAGAGACCATGCGGACGCTGCTGGACCGCAAGGGTTCCCTGGGGCTGCGCGGCCGCGAGGTGTACATCTTCCCCGCCCGGCCTGGGGACGGCGCGAGCGCGGAGCGCCCCGGCCCGCCGCACAGGCAGTTCGAGCCCCGCCGCGGTCCCAAGCCCTACCGCAGCAGCGGCGGCCCCCCCATGCGCCGGCCGCACCGCGGCAAGAACCGGTAGGGGTCAGGCCGCCGGGGGTTCGCCCTTGGCCTTGGGGTCGGGCAGCGCATGGCGCTTGGCGAAGGAGGCCCGAGAGGCGATGAACGCCAGCATCAGGCCGATGCCGCCGAAGACCTTGAAGCTCACCCAGAAGTCCTGACCGACGAAGCGCCAGGCCAGCTCGTTCAGCGCGGCCATCACGAAGAAGAAGACCGCGAACTGGGTGGTCAGCTTGCGCCAGCCTTCGTCGGTGAGCTTCCACAGATCCTCGAGGATCGACCGCAAGAGCAGCCGACCGAAGGCCCGGGCCACCAGCAACGCGATGGCGAAGAGACTGTAGAGCACCGTGGGCTTCATCTTGTAGATGGTGTCGTCCCCCATCAGCAAGGACACACCGCCGAACGCCAGCACCAGGCCCGCCGCCAGCATCGTCATCAGCGGCAGCCGCCGCACCGCGACGTAGGAGATGATCACGGCCACCACGGTGCTGACCACGATGGCCTGGATGGCCAGGGTCAGGTCGCCCAGCTTGTAGGCCAGCAGAAACAGCCCCAGGGGGATGTACTCGGTGAGGGCCTTGACCCACTTGGGCTCGCGCTTCTTCTTGGTGGTGTTCGCCATGCTCAGCCCGTATCCCGCGGGGGGCCCCCGGCAGGCTCGAGAAAAGTGAGCCCGACCATTGAAACTACCGGCAGATGATCCGAGAGGCCTGGTGACGAGAGTGCCTGTCCTGCTGGTGGGAGTCGGCAGTGGCAAGCGGGGCCCCAGCGATGGGCTGGGGCCCCCACTCGCTCGTCCAAGCAGAGAGCGCTGGTGCAAGGCCGCGCGCCTTGGCATGCTGGGGGTCTGCCCACCCGGGATCGCCATGCTGCTCCTCCTGCTCCTCCCCCTCGCCAGCGGCAACGGCCGACCCGATGCCGCGGGCAGCGTGGACAGCGCCACCCACCCCATCCGCTGCCACTGGGAGCAGCCCCAGGACGAGCCCCGCTGCGAGGATCTGTTGGGCTACCTCGAGACCGCCTGGGACGTGCAGATCGAGGGCATGGGCTTCGCCGCCCCACCTCCGGACGATGGCCTGGGCGGCAGCGACGACCTGGACCTCTACCTGACCCCCGACGGCGGCGGAGCAGGCTCGGCCTGGGTCATGTGCGACTGGAAGGACGGCGGCTGCATCGACACCGACCCCAGCGACGGTCAGGCAGCAGCGCCCTCGTGGATCGCCATCGACGCCGCCACCCCCGACGAGGATCTGCCCTCCTACTCGGTCCACGAGTTCAACCACGCCTGCCAGTACGCCATGGACTACGCCGAGCCGTTCCTGGTGGTCTGGGAGGCCAGCGCCGTGGCGGCCGAGGCCTGGACCTGGCCCGACACCCACCCCAGCAGCGACGACATCGCCGACTACCAGGCCACCCCCTGGGTCAGCGCTGTGCTGCAGGACGGCTACATGCTCTGGGACGACTACGGGGTGTGGAGCTACTACGAGTACGGATCGGTGGTGTGGTTGTGGTGGCTCGATGCCACCTATGGCACAGGCGACGGCAGCATCGCCCCCGAGCTGTGGGCTGCCATGACCCAGGAGGGCTACGGCGACGAGCCCGACCTCCTGGACGCCTGGGACACCATCGCCGGGGGCTGGCAGGCCAGCTTCCTGGACTTCACCGCCGACCGGGCCCGCATGGGCGGCGAGGATGGCCCCGCCTGGCTGGACTTCGCGGGCGAGCAGGGGCGCGTCACCCGCGCCGCCGAGGGCGTCCAGATCCCCGCCGAGCTCACCCCAGCCCGGCCCCCCTACCCCCTGGGCGCCGTGTACTACGACATCCAGGCCGACGCCGGGGACAGCCTGCAACTCGCCCTGGACGGCGCCCCTTCCGTGGACTGGGCCCTGCTGGTGGTGGAGCCCGGGGGCAGCCAGTCAGTCGCCGAGGGCGCCGCGCTCTCCCACGGCCCCCTGGTCAGCGGCGGCGCCACCGTGATCGTCGCCAACATGGGCCCCGCGGGCATGGACGCCGACGACACCCTGCGCCCGGCCGACTTCACCCTCTCCGTCACCCGGGCCGGAGGCTGCGGCTGCGCCAGCCCGATCCGCCCCCCCCACGCCCTGGCCCTGCTCACCCTGCTGGGCCTGGCCGGCCTGCGACGGCGGGCTCGCTGACCTCACCCTCCCGGAAAAACCAGGACCTCCATGTCCACACCACAGCTCCTCGTTCTCGCCCTGACCGCGGCCTTGGCCCAGGATGATCCCGGCGAGCGTGACACCACCCTGCCGATGACCATCCCCGTGCTCCCTGCCCCGATCTCCGTGCCGCTCATCCGCGCACAGGCCGAGCTCCACACCGGCAGTGGCCCCACCGAGGGGCTGCTGAGCATGCGCCACGAGCTGCTCTTTCAGAACCTGGGCTGGGAGCCCCCCCAGGGCAGCCTAGAGCAGGCCGTCGCCCACGAGATCGACCTCGTCTACCAGGCCCTGCAGCGCCCCGTCCCCGCCGACGGCCCGGCGCCCGCCCCGATCGCGGTCGCGGACACCATCGGGCTGCACTGGGAGGTGGACGGGGGCACGACCATCTTCGTCGGGACCAGCTGGCACTGCCCCGGGCACCGCGTGGAGTTCACCAGCTACGGCCCGGACCCAGAGCTCGTGCGCCTCCGACACGCGCAGAGCCTCGAGGGTGCCCGCTGCACCGCCGTGGGAGGGCTGGGCCTGTCTGGGGAGTGAGCGGGGCCCCTCCCGGGCCCTCCCGGGTCAGCAGCCGCCAGCCACCGCGCTGCCGTCGATCCGCACGTCGTCACACTCCACGAGGATCGCGCCGCCGCCGCTGATCTGCACCGTGGCGCCCAGCTCCTGGTAGACCGTCGCGTTGTTGCCGCTGATGAACGCTGTGGCGCCAGCCGAGGCCCAGGCCGTGGCCTGGTTGCCAGCGGCCTGCAGGGTGGCGCCGGGCTCGAGGTAGAAAGCGCCCTGGTTGCCGTTGGTCTGGTAGCTGGCGCCGGCGCAGACCCACACCTCGAGCTGGTTCCCGGTGCCCGTGCCTGTGCTGCCCGAGGCGATCACCTCCACGTCGGCGGACAGGACCACCGAGCAGGTGTCGGTGTCGGCGTCACTGTCCGCATCGGCGTCGGCGTCGCTGTCCGCGTCGGTGTCCGCGTCAGCGTCGGCGTCGGCGTCGGCGTCGGCGTCGGCGTCCGTGTCCGTGTCCGCGTCGGTGTCCGTGTCCGTGTCACCCTCGGGCTGGCTGTCGGCAGGCTGGGTGTCGTCCAACTTCACGCCCCCGGTGACGCAGGCGGTGAGCAGGAGGCCAGGCAATAGAGGAATGGTGATGCGCATACACAGAGCTTAGCTCGAAGCGTCCTCGAAGAACCCCCGAAGAATCGCCGGCGCTCTACCCACAGCCCCAGTAGGGGTCCAGCTCGACCTTTCCCTGGGTCAGGTTCTCCACCTCGGCGCAGAGCTGCTCCTTGATGCGCTCGTGGTAGTGGCCCACGATCCAGTCTCCGCGGCTCAGCAACACGGTGCCCTCGAGGGCGACCTCGAGGGGCCGCGCACAGATCACCCTGGACGACGCGAGGTCCACCAGCATCAAGCTGGCGTGGTAGTCGCCGCCGACGAAGGCATCGGCGCTGATGACCCGAGGAGGATCCTTGGTGGCCTCGTCGAGCACCAGCACCACCCGCCAGGGCTCCTCGAGCCCGCATCCCAGGCTGAACTGCGAGGGTTCCTCCCCCTCGGCGCAGGCCAGGAAGGCCGGCGAGCACAGGGAGCGCCAGAAGCCGTCCCCTTCGCCGAAGCCGCCCTCGCTCCACAGCTGGGTGTCCACCATGCCCACGGCCCTGCCGCCGGCGTGAGCGAGGTCCGGGCACACGGCGGGCACGCTGTCCAGGTGAGCCATGGCCTGGCGCACCCCCAAGATGGCACGCTCGGCCACGGCGCGGCGACGCGCGGCCACCCCTTCCAGCGCGCTGCTGGCGATGGCGGTCACCGCAACGTTCGTCGCAGCGTCGAAGGCGCACTCGTCCAGGCGCCAAGCCTGGCCCACCACCTCCCAGCCCAGCTCGCTCCGGGCCAGACAGTGGGACGTGCCGAAGCCACCGCCGAAGATGGCGTTGTCCACATCGCGACCGTACACGGTGCCCGCCAGCCTGATCACACCCGCGCCCGTGGGCTCGGCCTTCGCCGCGCGACAGTCCACCGACAGCGCCCGGTCGATGGGCCGGGTGAGCAGGTGGTGCTCGAGGATCTTGCAGGCCTGTTCCCCGTCGATGGTGGGCTCCCGCTGCAGGCCGGGCAGCTGGGCCTCGAGCTCCACGATGCGCTCATCTCGGCGCTGCTGGGTGCGAACCACCACGTAGACACCGGCGGCCCCAGCGAAGACCAGCAGCGCGAAGATCGCGCCCAGGACCAGCAGCAGCTTGCGCACAGCGACCTCCTCTCGGGCCAAGCTCCCGTATCGCACCGGAGCCTGCCCGTGTGATCAGCTTCGCGGGTGCGCGGCACCTTCTAGGCTGCTACCCCAAGCCTCCGAGGCCACCCCATGCACCGCTCCCTGCTCCCACTGTTTCTGGTGATCGTCGCCTGCGGCAAGGACGAGCCCGAGGACACTGGATCGGTCGAGGCCGACGACACCGCGCCTCCCACAGGCATCGACGAGACCTGGTACCGCGACGCCGACGGAGACGGCTTCGGCGACGACGGGGACACCCTGGCGGCCCAGGACCAGCCGGATGGGTACGTCCTCGACGGCGGCGACTGCGACGACGCCGATCCCCAGGTCCACCCTGGCGCCGAGGAGCTCTGCAACGGGGCCGACGACGACTGCGATGGGCTGGCCGACGAAGGCGCGCTGGTGGACTGGTACCTGGACAGCGACGGCGACGGCTGGGGCGACGACGCCAGCTGGACCGAGAGCTGCGTCAGCCCCGGCAGCGGCTGGGTGCTGCAGGGCGGCGACTGCGACGAGGGCGATCCCGCCGTCAACCCCGGCGCCACCGAGGCCTGCGACGGCGACGACGACGACTGCGATGGCCGCCCGGATCAGGGCGCCGTCTCCACCTGGTACAGCGACGATGACGGCGACGGCTGGGGCGACCCGGACTCCGCGGCCGAGACCTGCGACCCCGAGCCCGGCTGGGTGCAGCAGGCCGGCGACTGCGACCCCGCCGACGGCGCCGTCTTCCCCGACGCCACCGAGCAGTGCAACGAGCTGGACGACGACTGCGACGGTGAGACCGACGAGGGCTTCGACCTCGACGGCGATGGCTACCAGGACGCCAGCTGCGCCCACCTCGACTTCGGCGACTGCGACGACGGCGACCCCGCCATCCACCCCCAGAGCCCCGAGATCTGCGACGACGGCATCGACCAGGACTGCGACGGCTACGACAGCTTCTGCAGCTACGACGGTGGCTACTTCCTCAGCGCCGCCCACGCCTGGCGCTGGTCCACCGACGCCACCGGCGACGCCGGGCGGCTGGTGCACAGCGCAGACTTCGATCAGGACGGCTACGACGACCTGCTCACGGCGAGCCTGTATGTCAGCGGCAACCTGGGGGGAGCCTGGGTCAGCTACGGCCCCCTGTTCGACGACAAGCCCTTCTCGGACGACAGCGCCTTCCTGGCGGGAACCCGGGACGCCCGGGGCGCCGGGCGATCTCTGGGCGCCGGCGACGTCAACGGCGACGGCTACCCCGACCTGGGCGTGGGCTGCCCCTGGGGCGCCGTCCCCGGCCTGTACATCACCTACTCCCCGGTCACCACGAGCATGTCCCTGGACTACGCCGACGTCGTGCTCTACGGCGGGGCAGGCTCCAACATGGGCCACGGCTCCGACCTGGCGGACGTCAACGGCGACGGCATCGCCGACGCGCTGGTGGCCTCCTACGCCGCCAGCCGCACCATGGGCGCGGCCTACGTGGTGTACGGGCCGCTCACCACCGACCTCGACGTCACCACCGATGCCGACTTCTCTGTCCAGGGCGAAGAGGAGTACGACTACCTGGGCCGCGTGGCCGAGGGGGGCGGCGACGTCGATGGCGACGGCGTAGGCGACCTGCTGATCGCGGCCACCCAGGCCAACATCATCGGCTACCACACCGGCGCGGTCTACCTGGTCCACGGCGGAGCCACGGGCGACATCAGCGCGGCCGATGCCCAAGCCAAGCTCATCGGCGAGACCGAGAGCGCGGCCGCGGGCAACGTGATGGCCATGGCCGACGTCAACGGCGACGGCTACGACGACATCGTCGCGGGGGCCTGGGGCACCCAGATCGAGGGCACCGCCCACGGCGCGGCCTACGTGGCCTTCGGCCCCGTGAGCGGGACCCGCAGCCTGGGGGAGGCCGACGTGGTGGTCTACGGCAACGCGGGCACCGCCTTCGCCTCGGGCATCGCCAGCGATGACATCGACCAGGACGGCCAAGCCGAGCTGTTCGTCGGTGCCTACTGGGCCGAGGGCGAGGACGGAAACAGCGGCAACGCCTACCTGTACTACGCCCTGACGGCCGGCAGCTACGGCGTCTCAGACGCCGATGCCGTGCTGATGGGGGTGAACGAAGGTGACAGCGCGGGCCAGGGCGTGGCCCTCGGCGACATCGACGGCGACAGCCGCGGCGACCTCATCGTCGGCGCCAGCTACGAGAGCACAGGCGCCACCCGCGCAGGCTCCATCTACGTGCTGTACCCGGAGCTCTGGTAGGGCTCGGGGTCAGCCCTCGGGCGCTGGCACCGGGACGGGTTGGGGCGCAGGCTGGGGCTCCGGGAGCGCCGGGTGCCGCATCCCACCCGGGATGGGCACGTCGTCGTGGGCCGGCAGCGCCTCTTCCGCCTGTTCCACGTCGGGCTCCAGGCCAGGCTCGGGCATGGTGCCCACCATCCGAGGCCCAGGCTGATCGGAGGCGGCGTGGGGATCGGGTGCCCTCACATCGCCACCCACAAGGACAGGATCGGACTGCAGCTCGGGGATGGTGGGCTCGACCCCCGGCTCCGGCTGGACTGGCGGATCGGGATCGGCCACCTGCATGTCGCCATCCACAGCCGGCATCTCGCCTGGCAGGGCCTCGGCGCCCTGGGTGTGGGGGGAGGTCGCGGGTGGGTCCTCGCAGCCCACCAGCGCACCGCTGGTCAGCGAAGAGCCCAGCGCGAGCAGGCCCAGCGCCCAGCTGCGGCCGTGGCGATCGGGGTAGGCAGGGGCGGCGCGGTGCGCGACGGGCTTGCGGTCCATGGGGACTCCTGAGGAGCAGACGCGGGCAGTATAGACCAGCGCGCCCCGCGCCTGGGCACCACCACCACGCTCCAGCCTGCCGAAGCCACCTGGGGTTCCGCGGGGCTCACGCCTCGCCTGCCTGGTCCAGGTCGCGGATCAGCTCGTCCACCAGATCCAGCTCCAGGGCGCACACCTGCCGGATGTGGGCCAGCACACGTCCGATGACGCCCGGATGAGCCTGGCCGCTGTCACCCCCAGCATCGCCGAGCTCGGCCTCGAACCGCAGGCCTCGCTGGACCAGCAGCTCGCGGGCCTGATCCCGAGACAGCGTCGCTCAGCCCTCGTCGTCCACCTCGGGGACCGCCGCGGGATCAGGCGAGATCGCCTCCGGGTCGAACTCCGGCGCGGGCATCTCGCCGGGGATGAGCAGCGGCTCGATGGGGTCAGGCTCGACGGGGGCGGGCATCCCGCCCGCGACGCGCAGGTCGTGGGGTGACGGGGGCGTGGTCACGGGCTCGGCCTGGGCACCAGGCTGGGGCGTAGGCTCCGGCTCGGGATCCGGCATCACCATGTCACCGTCGACGGCCAGCACGTCGCCATCGATGGGGCCGGGCTCGACCTCCGGGGCGATGTGGGGATCCGGGGCCACCATGTCACCCCGAACATGGATCTGCTCCAGCTCGGGGATGCCCGCGGGGGCCGCCTCGGGCTCAGCCTCGGGCGCCGCGGCAGGCATGTCGCCGGCGCAGGTGGTGCCCGCAGCGTGGGCAGTCGGGGGCGTCATGTTCCCACAGCCCACCAGGTCGGCGCCCACCAGGGTCGAGCCTCCAAGGGCGAGCAGCCCCAGGGCCCAGCGGGCGCTGCGGCGATGGGGGTAGCGGGGGCTGACGGCCTGCTTGACGGGCGCGAGCTTCATGGTGGGGCTCCGAGGGGTGGGGAATGTCTGTCTATCGCGTCGGGCGAGCCAACGGCACGCCGTGCAGAGCGTCTCACAGCCCACCAACGGCGCCTCGGGGCCATCGCTTTCACCCGGGCTGGCGACCTCGCCGACCCCTCCCTCAGTTGGCGCCCGGCGCCTCCGAGCGCAGCAGCTCCCGCCCCGCGTCACTCAGGTCGACGCGCTGGTCGCTGCGCACCAGGAGCCCGGTGGACACCAGGGGCTCCAGGCCCCGGTCCACCGCCGCCGCGAGGGTCGGGGACAAGCCCAGCCTGGTGGCGACCTGGCCCCCAGGGCAGCCCGTGGGCCCGACCGCGGCCAGGATGCAGAGGGTCTCCACCTCTTCGCGGGACAGCTTTCCAGGGGTTCGTTCGTAGAGCGGGATCATCAGCCGGCCCTCCGTGGGTGTTGAATGGCGTAGCCGGCGATCTGCCGGTCGTAGGACTCCAGGATGCGCGCCAGGAGGCTCATCTTCGGCCTCTGCCCCCGCCCCTGCCGGGCGACGAAGCCGCGCGCGCCGGCCGCCTCGCGAAGAAATGCGTCGATGTCTCCAAAGATGAACAGCCCCTGCATCGCCCTGGTGAGGGCCACATTCCAGCGCTTCGGGGCGTCCATGAACGGCGTCGCGCGGTTGCGGACCAGGCTGATGAAGACGAACTCGGCCTCTCGCCCCTGGCATCGGTCCAGGGTGCAGACCTCCACGTCGATATGCACCAGCGCCTCGCGAGCACGAACCGCCGCGATGGCCCCCCGCAGCTCGCGCTCCTGAGCCCTGTAGGGGGTGATGACCAGGATCCGCTGGGTCGGCTCATCGTTGCCGGCGGCGAGGCTGTTCAGCCGCGTCAGCAGCTCGCAGATGGCCTTGGCCTCGGCCCTGTTGAATTCACCGTCGAGCCCGTCGGCCTCGACCTGCAACAGGCGCACTCTGCAGCCAGCCAGGCGGCTCTTCAACCCGTCCTCGAGAGCCTCGCCGAAGTAGAACAGCTCCCGCGGGACCAGGGACAGGCTGGCGTCCATCCGGTACTGCTTCCGCAAGGTCCCCACGAACGGCTCCACCGCCGCGCGGAGATCCGCGAGGGGACGGGCGATGCCCTCCAGGTTCCGCAGGGGCGCTACGTCCAGCTGCTCGACAGGAATGCCAGCGATCCAGTCGTAGACCGACACCACGTTGACCGCGAAGCGCTCGGCGATGGCATCCACCAGCGCCGCGCGGACAGCGGCCGAGTCCTGGGAGAGCCCGTCCCCCGCCAACGAGGCGATGGCTGCAGTGGACGGCAGGTACTTGGCGAGCCCGTGCCGGAAGGCGACCACGGGGAGCTTCTGCTCGGCGCGGATGGCCCACGGCTGAGCGTGGTAGACCGAGAACGCGTTTTCGAAGATGAGGGCTGGAGCCCTGAGCCTCGGCTCCACCAGGCGATCCCCGCTGCCGAAGCAGGGCCGTGGGATGCTCACGCCTCGCTGGACCAGGATGCGCACGCTGCCTGGCTGATCGGGGTTGTGGGTGCGATCACGGCCGTGGACCGGCGAGACGAAACCACGCGCTTCGCCTACCTCATCGGGTGCACACAGCACGATGCCGGAGCGCACCCCGTCCGCGAAGGCCCCGACCCGGGGAGTGCCCGTCAGTCCCACCTCGACGATGTGTGCGAGGGCAGCCGCGGCCACCCGCTCCGGTGCCGTGCACACCACCAGCAGGCGCAGATCCCGGCGAACCGCGGGGTTGGCGCGCTCCAGGATCGCGCCCACCGAGCAGACCAGCTCGAGCTCGGGGCTCAGCAGGTCGTCCAAGGTCGCGCCGTTCTCCTCGGCGCTGTTGTAGGGAGGCAGCTGCTGAGGGTCGCCCACCAGCACCCAGCGCTTGGCCTTCACCGCGACCGCCAAGAACTCTGGCAGGGTCATCTTCGAGACCTCATCCACCACCAGCAGATCGAACTCGCCAGGGGCGGCGGTCTTCACCGGGTTGTAGGACAGGATGCCGATGGGCGTGCCGCAGATGACGGACTGCACGTCGGCCACCGCCCTGGACAGCGGCGCGCTGCCCGCGATGTCCTTGTCCAGCCTGGCGTACAGGCGCTTGGCGAGGGGGTTCACCGCGCACAGACGGCGCTGCAGCCGCCGCGAGATGGTGGCCGCACGCCGCTCCTTCTTCGGGCCGACCCAGTACACCTCTGCGCTCTCGAGCAGCTTCTTGGGCCGCGCAGCGTAGCGCACCGGCAGAGTACGCCGCTCCAGATCGTCATCACCGCGGGCCCCCGGTCGGGGCGTCAGCTTCTCCACCACATTGTCCACGGCCACATGCGTCGGGGATACCACCAGCACCCGCTCACCGGCCGCCAGGGCGCGGCGGATGATCGTGGTGATCACGGTGGTCTTGCCGGACCCGGGCGGGCCCTGGATGTTCGCGAAGTGAGGCGTCGCGCGAGCCTTGCGCACGCACTCGAGCTGGAACTCGTCCAGGCGATCGGCCACCACAGCGGACTCGACCCCGGGCGATGGCGAGGGGACGCGCAGGCAGCTGGCGTCGCTCAATCCCGTGAGCACCCGCAGGGGAGCCAGGGCACCGGTCTCGGGTGCGAGCTCGATGACGTCGAGCGCGGCGAGCTGCCGCTCGAGGGGGATCAGGTTGGGCACGATGGCGATGTGCCGAGCGTGGGCGCGCCCCCTGGGGGCCTCCACCAGGATGAGCTCCACGACGCGCTCACTGCCGCCCACCAGCTCGCGCTCGAAGTCCACCAGCTCCACCACCTCGGGGGCCGGGTTCAGCGCCAGGAACTCCCGCGGAGAGCGCTCGAGGAGCAGCCGCTGCACATCGGTCAGCAGGGTCACGCAGTTCTCGATGGTGCCGCTGGCGGCCTCCATGACCTCCCGCTCACACCCTCTCCACAGGTCATCGTAGTCGATGTCGATCCGCACGCGGCAGGTCCCGTCTTCGGGGTCCACGCGCCAGGGATCGCGCCGGCGCCCAACGCCGAAGGCCGGTGCCGAGGCCCGCAGGGTGTCGTCCAGCTCATGGAAGAGGTCGAACAGCCCGTCGAGAGCCGGAGCCGGGGCCGGCTTGGACGCAGGAAGCGCCACGCGAGCGATCACCGGACGCCGCAGCAGCCGCTCGAGCTTGGCGTCGAGGCTGGCGCGGATGGAAGGGACAAAGCCCTGCTGTGGATTCGATTCCATGGTTCGAGTGCTCCCAGGTCGGCGGATGGCGCGGGTGGTCTTCGAGGGCAGGTGGGTCGCCGGGGCCTGGCAGGAGTCCCGGGTTCCGGTGGGTCTGGCTTGGGTCTCGTGTTCTCAGCAGGGGGGACGAACCACAGGCCGCGAGGCGGACAGTTCCCCTCGGAATTCCCTGGACGGCGCGCTCGCCAGCCCTGGCGCCGCAGCCTCCGGCGGGTCCACACTCCCGCGCGAGCTTCACACTTCTTTACGTGCGAGACGAACGGCGGAAACGCCCGGGCCCCAGCTTGAGGGTGCGGGTCGCACGACGCGGCCCCGACCAACCTGGAGGTTCCCATGTCCCGTCACACCCTTCCCCTCGTCGTCCTCTCCCTGGTGGGCGTGTCCGCCCTGGGCGTGTCCACCCTCGGCGTCGCCTACGCCGGCTCCCGCGTGGTCCGCAGCCACGGCTTCCAGCACCTCCGCGCCATGCACGGCGACCGCGCCGACCACCAAGCCCAGGCCCGGGCCATGTTCGAGGAGGCGCTGGGAGAGATCGACGCCAGCGATGCCCAGGCCGCCGAAATCATGGCCATCACGGACAGCGCCCACGGCCAGCTCGAGGCCATGCACGAGGGCCTCGAGGCCCACCACGACCAGCTCGAGGCCGTGTTCACCGCCCCGACCGTGGACCGTGAGGCCCTCGAGGAGCTGCGGCTCGAGGGCCTGGCCGGCGTCGAACAGGCCTCGCTGATCCTCGTGGGCGCCATCGGCGACGTGGCCGAGGTGCTGAGCGCCGAGCAGCGGGCCGATCTGGTGGTGCTGGCCGAAGAGCTGCACGGCGAGTAGGACCCCAAGGGGGCCGGCGTCCCGACGTCGGCCTCCTCCGCCCGACAGGGGAGAGCCATGAAGGTCCTGGTCATCGACGACGACCGCCGCCTCTGCGCCATGCTGCGCAGCTACCTAGAGGGCAACGGCGCTCAGGTGGCCGAGCGCCACGACGCCGGCTCAGGGCTGGCGTTGCTGGCCGACGGCTCCTTCGACGCCGTAGTGTTGGACGTCATGCTGCCCGACTTCGACGGCTTCGAGGCCTGCCGACGCATCCGGGCCAGCTCCGACGTCCCGGTGATCATGCTGACCGCCCGGGGCGACGAGACCGATCGCGTCGTGGGCCTCGAGCTGGGGGCCGACGACTACCTGCCCAAGCCCTTCTCCCCCCGCGAACTGCTGGCGCGCCTGCGGGCCATCACCCGCCGCAACCGGCCCTCGCCCCAGGCTGTGGAGCTGCTGCGCTTCGGGGAGCTCGAGATCGACCTCTCCGCTCGTGAGGTGCGGGTGAAGGGCGAGCCGCGCCTGCTCACCAGCCACCAGCTCGAGATCCTGGCCGTGCTGGCCCGCAGTGCAGGGCGGGTGCTGTCCCGAGAGCAGATCATGGACGGCGTGCGCGGTGAGGCCCTCGAGGCCTTCGACCGCAGCATCGACGTGCACATCTCCCGCATCCGAGCCGCCATCGAGGACGACCCCAAGCAGCCCCAGCGCATCGTGACCGTGCGAGGCGTGGGCTACGTCTTCACCCGGAGCCAGCCGTGAGCCGCCCCCGCTGGATGCTGGTGCGCCACACCGTGTTCATCAAGATCTACCTGTCCTTCCTGGGCATCGTCGTGCTCTGCCTGGTCACGGCGGGGGTCATGGCGCACCACCTCTACGGCGGCCCGCCCCCAAACCTCCCGCCACCGGATCCCGAGCCCTCGCGGCACATGCTCGGCCTGGCCTTCTTCGCCATCATCATGGCCCTGGGCACCTGGCCCCTGGCCCGCTCCATCACCCGGCGCCTCGAGGCCCTGCGCCTGGGCGTAGAGACCCTGGGCGGCGGCGGCCTGGGCGCCCGCGTGCCCGTACAGGGTGACGACGAGGTGGCGGTGCTGGCCCGGAGCTTCAACCGGGCCGCCGACCGCATCGAGGCCCTGGTCTCGAGCCAGCGAGAGATGCTCGCGGCCGCCTCCCACGAGCTGCGCTCCCCCCTGGCCAGGCTACGCCTGGCGGTGGAGCTGCTGGCCGAGGCCCAGGACGAACCAGCCCGCGAAGACCACCGATCCGAAGCCGTGCGCAACATCCAGGAGCTCGACCAGCTGATCGAGGAGCTGCTCCTGGTGGGGCGCCTCGAGGCCAGCGGCGAGCTGGTCACAGCCCCGGTGGATCTGCTCGCCCTGGCCGCCGAAGAAGCCGCCCGGGTGGGAGCCACCGTGGGTGGCCAGCCCACCGTCGTCCCCGGTGACGAGAGCCTGCTGCGGGTGGCCCTGCGCAACCTCCTCGAGAACGCCGTCCGGCACGGCGCCCAGCCCGTGGAGATCAGCGTCGTCCAGGCCGGGGGCCGGGCGCGCGTGCTGGTCTCCGACGCCGGGCCAGGCGTGGCCGAGGCCGATCGCGACAAGGTCTTCGAGCCCTTCTTCCGGGTGCAGGGCCACGGAGCGGACCCCAGCCAGGGCACCGGCCTGGGGCTGGCCCTGGTGGCCCGGGTGGCCCAGCGCCACGGCGGCAGCGCCCACTGCGAGGCGGGGCCTACAGGCCGCTTTGTGCTCGAGCTGCCGGCCTGACGCCGGCCCTGGGCGACGCCCAGCCGTCCCCCCACCCCTGGCTCGGAGCCATGCCACCATGGGCTTCATCTTCCACTGGAAGTGCGCAGACGTGGTGGCTCCCGAAGACGAGCGCGCCTACTCGCTCCCCAGCTCCACGCTGTCCACCAACTCCGGATCGTTGGGGTCGTTGATGTTGTCCCAGCGGCGAAACAGTTCCACCGTGAGCGCGCCGGCGTCCAGGCCGTCCACCGTCAGATCCACGTCGTACAGGCAGTCGCAGGCCGCCACGTTCTTCGGGTCCATGTCGATGGGCTGCACCAGGATGGAGAGCACAGCGCCTTCGAGCCGGTAGAAGGCCTCTACGTCCTGCGCGCAGCGGAAGTGGGCGTCGCCATAGGTGACGACCACCTCGCCCGCGGCCGCGCTGGCCTCGAGGAACCCCTCGGCGCCGTCGTAGGGATCGCCATCGCACTCGGCCTGGACCAGACTCGAGACCGGCTCGGCGTCCTCCCAGCCCTCGGGCAAGTCGGGGCTGAGCTGGCAGCCGGCGGCGAGGGCGGCGAGGAGGATGTGCAGGAGGTAGCGTGACATCGAGGACTCCGAGTTCGAGGTCGCGCAAGGGTACAGCAAGCCCTATGCCAGCTCCGTTCTCTGCCTTGCACCAAGATCCCCGTTCACGGCGAGGGCGACGGCTTCAAAAACCGCGACACCGGGACCCCTCACTCAGGCAGACAGGGCGACGGGAACAGGACCGCGCCCGTCGATGGAACACGGAACACAGAACACAGAACACAGAACACAGAACACGGAGATGGGCCCATCCGCGGCAGGGCCAACCCGGCACCCCTGCCCGCTGACGTCCTGAAACCCCTTTCAATCCAAAGCTTTGACCCACTCCACCAACAGCCAGATCTCGCCCGCGATCTTGGCACGCCATTTGCTTTTCTATATGGTGGCATGGTCGCCGTCTCGGGAGGTTTTATGAAGAGAGACAAGGTTCTGCTGGTCTTTCCACGCACTCGGCCCCACGATCTGGACCCTCAGGTCCCCAACGCCTTGTTGGCCCTGGCCCCGGGCATCCGCGAGCACGGCTTCGAGCCCGTCATCATCGACACCAGGACGCAGCCCGACTGGCAGGAGACCCTGGCTCGAGAGGCGCACCGCGCCGTCTACGTAGGCATCTCGTCCATGAGCGGGCCCCAGCTACGCTTCGCCCTCGAGGCCGCCGGGGTCGCCAGGCAAGCGTCCCCGGAGTGCCCCATCGTCTGGGGCGGCATGCATGCCACCCTCTTTCCCGAGCAGACCGTGCGCCACCCGCTCGTGGACATCGTCGTGCGAGGCAACGCCGACGACACCGCGGGCGAGCTGGCCGCCTGCATCGACCAAGGCGGCGAGCTGCACAAGCTGCCGGGCATCAGCTTTCAGGAGCCGGACGGCAGCATCGTCGCCACGCCGGAGCGTCCCCTCTACGACATGAGCAAGGTGCGCGAGCCCGCCTGGGACCTCATCGATCCCACCCGCTACACCGTCGTTGGCGTCGAGACCGCCCGCGGTTGTCCTCACCGCTGCGGCTTCTGCTACAACCAGGGCGTCAACCAACGTCGCTGGCGACACAAGCCCGAAGACATGGTGATGCGGGAGATCGCCACCCTCGTCAAGCGCTGGGGCGTGGACAAGATCTCCATGGTGGACGACAACTTTTTCTCGGACCCGAAGCGGGCGGGGCGCATCGCCCGCAGACTCATCGACGAAGACATCCGCGTGCGGTGGTCCAGCACCTGCCGGGCGCCGTACCTGGCCCACTGGGACGACGCCTACATCGAGCTGCTGAAGCGCAGCGGCGTCTTCGTGCTCTTCTCTGGCATCGAGTCAGGCAGCCCCAGGGTGCTCGACTACATCCAGAAGGACTGCAGCGTCTCCGACATCGAGCTGGCCGCGCTCAAGGCCAAGCGCCACAGCCTGCGCCTCACCACCACCTTCATCCTGGGCTTTCCCGGTGAGACCTACGAAGAGTGGCTGCAGACCCTGGACATCGTGGACCGGCTGAAGGTCTTGTACCCGAACATCATGCTCGAGAACATCTTCGCCTACACGCCCTACCCGGGCAACGACCTGTACCGCGACGCCGTCGCCATGGGGTTCTGCCCGCCCTCCACCCTCGAGGCCTGGGCTGGAGGTTGGGTCGAGGCCCAGCTGCCGTGGCTGGACGCCCGGCAGCAGACCGTGCTGGAGAACCTCGCCTACATCCAGCGCTTTGTGTTCTGGGGCGAAGAGCTCCATCACCGCTTCGTGGGCCCCCGCAAGTGGCGCGAGCCCGTCTACCGACTGCTCCGGGCGGACGCCCTCCTGCGCTGGCGACGCCGCACCTTCACCGCTGCCCCTGAGTTCGCGGCCCTCAAGCGGCTGGCCGAGCGCGTCTCCCGCGAAGCCGGCGACTACGTCCCCGGGTCGGTGAAGCCCCCACACTCCGCCGGGGCGCGCTAGCGCCCGACCCAGGACGCGCTGACCATGTGATCCGCCTGCCTTCACGGGCCGCCACCCCATTCCTACCCCTCAACGGAAAAACCACGCTTCCTGTTTTTAAAAGCTGGGTTTTCCATGTCCGGCGCGAGAGGAGCGTGACGGGTCCGCGCATCGCGGCTCCGACCCCCTGATCCCGAAGCCCGCGGTAGATGCAGGTTGTAGCGTGGTTATCGGGGTTTTCATGTTCGACGGGGGCCGCGAAAAGGCACCGAGAATCGTGGAGGTGCCAGACTGTCCAGCAACCGGGCACACTACTCAGAGAGCATTCTCGAGCACCCCAGAGCCCGCGCCTCGACGAGCCTGGACAGCTCCTCGACCTCCAGCCCGCCCGTTCGACACCGCGCTGCGACGGTGCCCACACGCTCTCCGACCCGGTCTGCGACCGCTCGTACACGCTCGATGGTCTCGTCGGCCGTCAGCCCCACATCCTCACCCAGCCGCTCCCAGTGGCGCGCGCCGACGAACCCCAGCCGGTACTCACCCCCCACCATCATGGCGAGCTCGAGCTTCTGCGTCGGATGGTAGGGCAAGGTGCTGGCGATGTCGTACAGAGGGGCCAGGCGCACCCGCCCACCAGCCCCGTGGAGCAGGGCGTAGTTCTTGGCATGGGCGTCGGTGCCCCCGCTGATCCAGGCGAACGCCAGGGCCTCCAGCAGCCCGCCACAAGAAGCTCATCCAGCTGGTCCAGAAAGCGGCCCGACCGCTCCACCGGGGAAAAGACCGTCCTCGCCCTGGCCCTGGTCCACGGGCTCCGGCAGGTCGCCGGGCGGCAGCTTCCTCTGGTCATCGAGGCCCCCCTGCGGCCCCTGGATGGTGCCCACGAGCTCAACGTCGTCAGGCATCACCTGGCCACGCTGACCGAGCACACCGTGCTGATGGAGGTCCCTCGCCGACTGCACGATGGCCTGATGGCCGAGCTGCAGCACCGCATCGGTCAGCGCTTCGCGCTGGTGCAGGACGCCGACCGCACCGCGACCATCGTCGAGGAGCGCGCGCGGCCCGAAGGGGAACCCCATGCTTGACGCGCTCCGGGATCGGCTGGCCGAGTCGTTGGGGGTCACCACCTCAGACATCGACCGCATCGCGCTGGCTCTCGCGTTTGCAGAGCTCAACGGCGGGCTCCCCGACGGGGTCCAGCGCGTGGACGCCCGGCAACATCCTGTCGTGCTCACATCCCTCGCGGCCGTCGAAGCTCCCTTGAACGCCCCCCTCATCGCCAACATCGCGCGAGCCCAGCCAGATTCCAGACCTGTAGCGGCGCTCTGCGGCCGGGGCTTGGCCATGCTCGAGCGCACCCTGCACCACTGCGAAGACGTGCTGCTGACCCTGCAACAGGTGGGCCCCGACGGTTCGTTCGTCGAGCCAGACCTGTGGCTCTCGGAGTGGGTCAACTCCGAGACGAACCAGCTCGTCGAATCCGAGCACCACACCACCGCAGAGCGGCAGATCCTGGCTCAGGCTGCAGAGGCCATGCCCCCAGGAGAGCTGGCCAAGCTCGGTGGGCTGAACGCGAAGAGGGAGCGGAACGCCGCCAACCTGGCTTCGGCCAGAATCCCCCTGCGCGAGATTCGTGAGCACCTCCTGCAGTCCT
>CALDOK010000457.1 GCA_937912125.1 uncultured Pseudomonadota bacterium | reverse complement strand
AATCAAATCTACCCTCTCGGCACGTAGCAAATTAATGCCTTCCAGGCCATCTTCCAGAACCCGCCGTAGGTACCGTAGGTGAGCATGTCCGGGATGCTGATGTCGCTGTGCTTGTAGCCCTCGCGCTTGAACGCCAACACGGCGTTGGGGCCAGCCTCGACGCCGCCGTGGATCATCCGTGTGAAGTGAACGCCCAGGAAGGGGAAGCGAGGATCGGGCACGGGGTAGATCAGGGTGCGGCAGAGGTGGTGCTTCTCGGGCACCAGCTCGTAGTACTCGCCCCGGAATGGCACGATCTGCAGGCCAGGGTCCACGCCGCACATGCGGGCGACGCGGTCGGACTGCAGCCCCGCGCAGTTGACGATGTTTCTTGCCTGCACCTCGCCGCTGACGGTCTCGAGGGTGATCAGGTCGGCCCCGACGTTCACGCCGGTCACCCGTGAGTTCAGCCGCACCTCGTGGCCCTGGGCCTCGAACAGCTCGCCATACTTCTCGGTGACCTGCCGGTAGTCGATGATGCCGGTCTGAGGCACGAACAGGCCATCGACGCCCTTGACGTGGGGCTCGCGCTCGGCGATCTGCTCGGGGCCTATGCGCTCCATACCGTCGAGGCCGTTCTCGCGGCCGCGGCGCTCGAGCTCTTCGAGCTTGGGGATCTGGCTGGCGTTGGTGGCGACGACCACCTTGCCGCATCGATCATGGGCGATGCCGTGCTCTTCGGCGAAGCGATACATGTCCTCGCGACCCGCGGCGCACATGATGGCCTTCAAAGAACCGGGCTTGTAGTACAGGCCCGAGTGGACGACGCCGCTGTTGTTGCCCGTCTGGTGGTTGGCCAGCCTGTCTTCGGCCTCGAGGACTACGATGGAGATGCCCTCGCGCTTACCCAGCTCCAAGGCCGTGGCCAGACCCACGATCCCGCCGCCGATGATGGCGACGTCGTAGGGCTTGACGGTGGTGTCTGTCATGTCGGCTTCCTGTTCGCGACCCTGCTCGGGGCCGCCGGATGATGGTGCAGGCGTGATCCAGGCTTGGCGAGACTAGGCTCGGGTAACCGGGGCGGCGTGGCCGCACTGCTTCGCGATGGTGCAGAGATTCTCGAACACGTTCTTGGCCAAGGGCACCCCGCACTTTGCGTGGCAGGCCGCCTTCTCGAACTCCTTCTCACCGTGTACGTAGATGCGCTCCTGGTCCAGCGCCTTCTCGCCGTCGCGCAGGACGTCGATGTACTCGGCCATGCGCGCCTCGAACTCGTCCAGGGGCATGAAGCGCTCGATGTCGATGGCCATGAAGAAGTGGCCCACGTTGGGCGCCGCGACGCCGGTCTTCTGCTCGTTGCGCTTCATGTCGTAGACGAAGGGACCGTAGGCGGCGCCGGAGAGCACGCCGCACAGCACATCCACCATCACCGCCAGGCCGTAGCCCTTGTAGCCGGAGTGCAGCTCACCGCGGCCACCCAGCGGCAGGATGCCCCCACCGGCTCGCTCCACCAGGTTGCGGAGCACCAAGCCGGGGTTCAGGGCGTCGTAGCCGTCCTGATCCATGGCCCAGCCGGGGGGCATCTGGGTGCGGTTGCGGTCGTAGACCTCGAGCTTGCCCCGGGGCACCACCGAGGTGGCGGTGTCCAGCATGAAGCCGGGGTGGTTGCTGGCCGGGGCCGCGAAGGCGATGGGGTTGGTGCCGAACATGACCTGCCGGCCGAAGGTGGGGACCACCAGGGGCGCGGCGTTCGTCATGGACACGCCGATCATGCGCTGGTCCAGCGCCTTGAGGGCGTAGTAGCCGGCGATGCCGTAGTGGTTGCTGTTCTTGACGGTCACCATGCCGATGCCGTTGGTCTTGGCCTTGGCGATGGCCAGGTCCATGGCCAGCTCCGAGACCACCTGCCCCAGGCCGTTCTTGGCGTCGATGACCGCGATGGCCGGCACCGGCTCCACCACCTCGGGCTCTACGCCAGGCACGATGAAGCCCGTGCCGATGCCCGCCAGGTAGCGCCCCAGGCGCGCGACGCCGTGGCTGGGGATGCCTCGCAGGTCCGAGGAGACCAGGACCCGGGCGACCACCTCGCCCTCAGCCCGCCCTACCCCGTGCTTCTCGAGGACGCCGACCACGAAGGCCTCGAGGTCCGCCTTGGCGACGGAGATCTCCGAGTCACAGCCGCTGCAGTGCTCGCAGTTGGGTTCGTGGGTCCACTGGGGATCGACGTCGGGGGTCAAGTTGTGGTTGATGACAGGCTGATGATCGAGCATGGGTACCTCCGCCGCCAATCTCATCGCGTCTGCGGGATCGCGCATGTGGGCTGGACTACCGAAGGGCCAACAGCCCCACTTCTGCAGAGCCTTCAGGGGGCCTGAGCGTGTCGATTCCGCTCCGCGAAGGCCTCGCGCCCCTGCCGGTGTACGTCGCCCCCGTGTGTGTCCAGGGCCACCACGGCCGGGAAGTCCACGACCTCGAGGGCGCGGATGGCCTCCGTGCCCAGCTCGGGCCAGGCCAGGGTCTGCACGCCCACCACCGAGCGCGCCTGCAGCCAGGCGGCGCCGCCGGTGGCCACCATGAAGACCCCGCCCTGCTCCTGGATGGCGCGGGTGGCAGCGCGGCCGTGCTCTCCCTTGCCGATGCTGCCCAACAACCCGGCCTCCGCCATCAGCCGGCCCACATAGGGGTCCATGCGGCTGGCGGTCGTGGGGCCGGCGGGCCCGATCACCTCGCCCGCCACCGGGTCCACGGGGCCCACGTAGTAGATCAGCTGGCCCCTGAGGTCCACCGGCAGCGGCTCGCCCCGGTCCAACAGCTCCACCATGCGCTTGTGGGCGGCGTCACGTCCGGTCAGGAGGCGCCCGGAGAGCAGCACGCGCTGCCCCGCCTCGAGGCTCGCCACATCCTGGGCGCTGAGGGGGAGCTGCAGCCGTCGCGCTCCCTCTGGGCTCTCCAGGTCGATCCCCACGGTCCAGGACGAGACATCCGGGGCCTCGAACTGGGTGATGGGGCCGCCGCCGTCCAGCACCGCGCTGAGGTGGTGGTTCTTGTTGCACTGCATGTTGATGGCGATGGGCAGGCCGGCGATGTGGGTCGGGCCGGTGCTGAGCTTCACGTCCAGCACCGTGGTCATGCCCCCCAGGCCCTGGGGACCGATGCCCAGCGCGTTGACCTCGTGGAACAGGCGCACCCGCAGGCGCTCATGCTGGGACAGGCTGGACGGCTCCCGGTCGGCCCGCTCCAGCAGGGTGTCCATGTCGAAGGGCTGCAGCAGCGCCCGCTTGGCCATCAAGGGAGCCAGCTCGAAGCTCCCCCCCACCGCGACACTGAGGATGCCAGGCGGGCACCAGCCCGCACCGGCTCGGTCGAGGTGCTCGAGCACCACGCGCACCACCGCGTCCACGCCGGCGTTGGGTTCGGGGAACATCACCATCGCGCTCTTGTTCTCCGAGCCGTAGCCCTTCTCGGCCAGCGACAGCCGCAGGGTGCGGCCCGGGACTCGACGCAGGTGCAGCACCGCGGGTGTGTTGTCTCGTGTGTTGGTCCGATCGAACAGCGCGTCTCGAACGATGCTCTTGCGGAAGCCGCTGTACCCCTCGGCCACCCCAGCGTTCACCGCGTCGTCCAGGGAGCCGCCGATGAGATGCACGTCCTCGCCCAGGTCCACGAAGACCACCGCCTGGCCCGTGTCCTGGCAGGTGGGCCGACCAGCGGCCGAGGCACCGGCCACGTTCTGCAGCAGCTGGCGGTAGATGGACCGACCTCGGTCGCTCCCTTCCCGCTCGTAGCCGAAGCGCAGGGCCCGCAGGGCGTCCTCTGGCAGGTGGGTTCCAGCGTGCACCACCATGGCGGCCAGGGTGGCGCGCACGTCGTCCACGTCGATGGCGTGGACCCCGGCTGCACGCAAGGCTGCGCTGCGCTCCTGCTGACAGAGGTCGTCCATGGCTTCTCCAAGGGTGATGTCCGTTCAAGCTACGACCCAAACACGGGGCGGACACCCCGAGACCGCTGGGCCCGAACCCACAGCGCATTAGATACTCACCCACCCGGAGGTCCAGCCATGCGCATCCTACCCGCCTTGATCCTCGCCAGCTCCCTCACCCTCTCGGCCTGCGATGCCGGGCTGCCGGGCGACGCCGCCACCCAAGCCGCGGAGCTGCGGACGGTCCAGTTCCAGGTGCAAGGCATGACCTGCGGGGGCTGTGAGCAGGCCATCACACAGGCGCTGCTCCTGCAAGACGATGTGCTGGAGGCCGGCGCTGACCACAAGGCCGGAACAGCCTGGGCCAAGGTGGGTCCCAAGGCCGCCGAGCCGGGAGTCCTGGCCGCGGTGATCGACAGCCTGGGCTACCAGGCCAGCGCCACCCCCTCCGAACCGTAGCCCGCCCTACAGGCAGCCCGCTTCCCCTCCCAGAAGGGGCCTGTTGGCTTGAAGCCTGCATCGTCCGCGCACATGTTCCGCCTCCCGATGCCGACTCACCCATCGGCCGATCCAGGAGGGAACATGCCGCTGGAGACCATCCAGACCTTCGAAGTACAGCGCCTCGGCGTGCTCGACGCCGAAGGCAACCTGGACACCGAGCTCGAGCCCGACCTGAGCGCCGATCAGCTCCGCGCGCTGATGCGGGCCATGCTCCTGGCCCGCGAGGCCGACGAGCGCATGCTCAAGCTGCAGCGCCAGGGGCGGCTGGGCACCTTCCCGCCGGTGCTGGGCCAGGAGGCTGCCCACACGGCCGCCGCCTTCGCCATGGCCGAGCAGGACTGGCTGGTGCCCGCCTTCCGCGACATGGGCGCCCTGCTGCTTCGCGGCTACCCCCTGGTGAACTATCTGCAGTACTACAACGGCTGGGAGGAGGGAAACCAGGTGCCCGAGGGCGCCAAGCTGCTCCCCACCGCCGTCATCGTGGGGTCGTCCCTGCTGCATGCCGTGGGGCTGGCCTGGGGCCTGCGCTACCAGGGCGAGCCCGACACCGCCGTGCTGACCTTCGTGGGCGACGGTGGCACCTCCGAGGGTGACTTCTACGAGGCCCTCAACTTCGCTGGGGTCTGGCAGGCCCCGGTGGTCTTCGTGATCCAGAACAACCAGTGGGCCATCTCCATCCCCCGCGAGGCCCAGACCCGGGCCCAGACCCTGGCCCAGAAGGCCGTGGCCGCTGGGATCCCTGGCATCCAGGTGGACGGAAACGACGCCCTCGCGGTCTACCGTGCGGCCAGCGAGGCCTTCCAGCGCGCCCGCAGCGGCGGGGGGCCGACGGTCATCGAGGCCGTCACCTACCGACTGGGCGTACACACGACCGCCGACGACCCGCGCAAGTACCGGACCGAGGACGAGGAGAAGCTGGCCTGGGCCCAGGAGCCCCTGCTGCGCTTCGCCCGCTACCTCGAGCGCAAGGGCGCCCTGGACGCAGGAGGGCTCGAGGCCATGCGCGCTGAGGTCCGGGCCGAGATCCAATCTGCCGTGGACGAGCTCGAGGCCATGCAGCCCCACCCGCCGGAGTTGGCCTTCGACCACGTCTTCGGCACCGAACACGCCGTCATCGCTGAGCAGCGCGCCAGCTTCCTGGCCTCGGTCAAGGCCGCGCGCGGGGAGGACTGAGATGCCACGCATGAACATGGTCCAGGCCATCAACCTCGCCCTGCACCAAGAGATGGCGAGAGACCCCTCAGTGGTGGTCATGGGTGAAGACGTCGGCATGGACGAGGGAGTCTTCCGCGTCACCGCCGGCCTGCTCGAGACCTTCGGCGCTGGCCGAGTGATCGACACTCCCTTGGCGGAGTCGGGCATCATCGGCACTGCCATAGGCATGGCCATCGCCGGAGTCCGTCCCGTGACCGAGATGCAGTTCTCCGGCTTCTCCTACCTGGCCATCCCCCAGATCGAGGGCAACGCGTCCCGCTACCGCAGCCGCACCCAGGGCCAGCGCACCGTGCCCCTGGTGGTGCGCATGCCCTACGGCGGCGGCGTGCGGGCCCTCGAGCACCACAGCGAGAGCCGCGAGGCCACCTACGCCCACCTGCCTGGGGTCAAGGTGGTCATCCCCTCGGGCCCACGCAACGCCAGGGCCCTGATGGCCGCCGCCATCCGCGACCCGGACCCGGTGGTCTTCATGGAGCCCAAGCGCTCCTACCGGGCCTTCAAGGAAGAGGTCCCGGAGGCCGAGGAGGTCTTGCCCATCGGGCGGGCGCAGGTGCTGCAGGAAGGCACCGACATCACCGTCATCGCCTGGGGCGCCATGATGCGGACCGCCATGGAGGCGGTGCACCGGGTGGAGCAGGCCCGCGGCGCCTCCATCGAGCTCATCGACCTGCTGACCATCAGCCCCCTGGATGTCGAGACCATCGCCGCCTCGGTCAAGAAGACCGGTCGCTGCGTGGTGGTGCAGGAGGCCCCGCGCAACCTGGGCCTGGCCTCCGAGATCATCGCCCAGATCAACGATCGTGTCCTGCTGTGGCTGGAGGCCCCCGTGGCCCGGATCACCGGCTTCGACGTGGTCACTCCATACTTCGCGCGAGAGCTCGGCTACATGCCCACCCCAGAGCGGGTGGAGGCCGGGATTCTCGAGACCCTCGCATTCTGATCGGGACTGGAGGTCGCCGTGTTCGAGTTCTTGCTGCCGGATCTTGGTGAAGGCATCCACGAGGGGGAGATCCTCCGCTGGCATGTGACCGTAGGGGACTTCATCCAGGAGGACGAGCCCCTGGTGGACGTGGAGACGGACAAGGCCGCCGTCACCATCCCCAGCCCGAAGTCCGGGATGGTGACCAGCCTCACAGGCACGCCGGGCGACGTGGTGCACACTGGCCAAGTCATCTGCGCTCTCCAGGTATCGGGGGAGCCCCATGTGGCCGCGTCGGTAACGGCAGAAGCCGGGACATCTGCGCACGTCCCGGCGGAGGCAGGGGTTGGGGCTCCCCCCTCTTCCTCAGCGCAGACGACCTCACACTGCGGGTCGGCTGGCCCCGGGGCCAAGGGCCCGATCCCCGCGGCCCCCGCCACCCGCCGCCTGGCGCGAGAGCTGGGGGTCGAGCTGGCGCTGGTGACCCCCACAGGCCCCGCCGGACGAGTGACCCCCGACGACGTCAAGGCCCACGCCCAGCGGGGCAGCGCCCCGGCGCCCGCCCCCTCCCCCGCCCCGGTCGTCCCCTCGGCGCCCGCGGCCATCACGCCGCCGACGTCCACCCCCTTGCCCCCGGCCCCACCGCCCACCACTGCCGCCATCCCCTTCCTGGAGATCGCTGCTCTCCCTGACTTCTCGGCAGAAGGCCCCATCGAGAAGATCCCCTTCAGGTCCATCCGCAGGCGGGTGGCCCGCAAGATGGTCACCTCCATGATCCTGGTGCCCCACGTGGCCCACATGGACGAGGCCGACGTCACGGATCTCGAGGCCCTCCGGCTGGCCCAGCGCGATCGCTACCAGCACGACAGCGGCGTTCGCCTGAACCTGATGGCCTTCGTCATGCGCGCCGTGGCGCGGGGCCTGCAAGAGTGGCCGGAGCTGAACGCCAGCCTGGACCCGGTCCGCGAAGAGCTGATCCTCAAGCGCTACGTGAACCTGGGCTTCGCCGCCGACACGGAGCGGGGCCTGGTGGTGCCCGTGATCCGCGACGCCCACCACAAGAGCGTGCTGGCTCTGGCACGGGAGACCGCCACCCTGGCCATCGCGGCCCGCGACGGCAGCCTCGAGGCGGCGGACATGCGCGGTGGGACCTTCACCATCACCAACATCGGGCCCCTGGGAGGCACCGCCATGGTGCCCACCATCAACTACCCTGAGGTCGCCATCCTGGGCATGGCCCAGGTGCGGGAGAAGCCCGTGGTGCGCGACGGGGCCATCGTGGCCCGCAAGATCCTGCCCCTCACCCTGGCCTTCGACCACCGAGTGGCCGACGGCGCTCAGGCTGCGCGCTTCATGACCACCTTGATCCGCAGGCTCGAAGACCCCGCCAGCTTGCTCATCGAAGCCTAGTCGCGAGCCCCAAAGGAGAGACACCATGGTGATGGGAAGCCTCAGACTGGAAGCGGATCTGGTGGTCATCGGTGGTGGCCCCGGCGGCTACGTGGCGGCCCTGCGCGCCGCTGACCTGGGCCGCGAGGTCACCCTGATCGACGAGCGGCCCCGGCTGGGCGGAGTGTGCCTGCTCGAGGGCTGCATCCCCTCCAAGACCCTGATCAATGCGGTCGAGCTGGCCACCGCCGCCAAGGACGCCTCCCGCCTGGGGGTGACCTTCGAGGGGTTGACGATCGATCCGGTCAAGCTGCGCGCCCACACCGACAAGACCGTCGCCACACTCAGCCGCGGCGTGGACCAGCTTGTGAAGTCCCGGGGCATCGACGTCATCCAGGGCCGCGCCCGCTTCACCGGCCCCCGATCCATCTCCCTCGAGGGCGGCGAGGTCAGCGGCATCGACTTCCGCGACTGCATCATCGCCACGGGCTCGCGCCCCCGCACCCTGCCCTGGTCCGAAGGCTCCGGGGTCTGGACCTCCAGGGAAGCTCTGCAGCTACCCGACGTCGCCCCCGGGCGCCTGGTGGTGGTGGGCGGCGGCTACATCGGGCTGGAGCTGGGCCTGGTCTACGCGGGCCTTGGCAGCGAGGTGACGGTGGTGGAGTTCGACCAGCGCCTGCTGGTAGGGGCCGATCCGGATCTGGTGGAGATCATGGTCAAGCGCGCCCGCAAGCAGCTGCGGGCCATCCAGACCGAGAGCAAGGTGGTGGGGGTCACGCGCAAGGGCGATGGCTTCGTGCTGGAGATTCAGCGCGGAGGCGAGCGCGAGCTCATGGAGACCGACCGGGTGCTGGTCTCGGTGGGCCGTACGCCCAACACGGACGACCTGGGCTTGGACCACACCGCCATCGCGCTCGACGCCGGCGGCTGCATCCCCGTGGACGAGCAGTGCCGCACCGCCGCCCCGAACATCTACGCCATCGGCGACGTGACGCCGGGTCCCATGCTGGCCCACAAGGCCAGCCGCGAGGGCAAGGTGGCCGCCGAGGCTGCCGCGGGTCACTCCTCGGCCTTCGACAACCGGGCCATCCCCGCGGTGGTGTTCACGGACCCGGAGATCGCCTGGGTGGGCATCACCGAGCAGGAGGCCGAGGCTCAGGGCCTGGCGGTCCTGGTGGGCAAGTTCCCCCTGCGCGCCCTGGGACGTGCCCGCACCCTGGGTCGCACCGAGGGGCTGGTCAAGGTCATCGCCGACGCCGACACCAAGCTGGTGCGCGGGGTGGGCATGGTGGGGCCCTGGGTCAGCGAGATGATCGCCGAGGGCAGCCTGGCGCTGGAGATGGGGGCGACCCTAGAGGACCTCATGGTGACCATCCATCCGCACCCCACCATCAGCGAGGCCATCATGGAGGCCGCCGAGGCGGCCGCTGGAGCAGGGGTCCACCTGCCGCGCTGACGGTCGCGCGCGCCCTCGCTGGGCCCGTGCTGGGAGGCTCAGATGGTCTGGCCGTAGTCCAGCAGCTCGTCCAGGACGTCCAGGGAGATGTCCAGCTCCCGGGCGGTCCGGGCCCGGTCGCCGCTGTAGTAGCGCAGGGCTCGCTGGACATGCTCGCACTCCACCTCCCGCAGTGAGTCGGGGGCGGCGAAAGGATCGGGGGACCCCTTTTCGATCCTCTCCCGAGTCCAAGCCGGTAAGGCGTCGACGGTGATGGAGGCGCCATCGTCCGTGGCCACCAGCGACGCCTTCACGATGGAGCGCAGCTCCTGCACGTTGTCCGGGAAGTCGTACTGCGTCAGCGCGTCGAGGTAGCCGGGGTCGAAGCCCCGCACGCGGCGGCGGAAGCGCTTGGCGTAGCGGGCCAGGAAGTGGTCCGACAGCAGGGGGATGTCGCCGCGGCGATCCCGCAGGGGCGGGATGACCAGGGAGTTGACCATCAGGTGGTAGAGCAGATCCCGGTCGAAGCGTCCCTTGTACTCCTTGGCCGTCAGGTCGCAGGTGGAGGAGACCACGAAGCGGGTCGTGGAGTTCAGGATCTCGGTGCTCGCCTCGCGGTAGTACTCGCCCTCCTGCACCACCCGCCGCAGGCGCACCTGCATAGGCATGGTGAGCTGGTCGATGTTGTCCAGGAACAGGGTGCCCGGCCCCGCTTGCTCAAGAAAACCAGGGCGCTCCTCGTCGTGGCCGCCCCAGCGCCGGGCCTGGCCGAAGAACTCAGCGGGGAACTGGCCGGGGTCGGCGGCGGCGGCGTCCAGGGCCACGAAGGGCTCTCGGCAGCGTGGGCTGGCCTTGTGGATGGCCCTGGCCAGGGCCTCCCGGCCGGTGCCCGGCTCGCCAAGGATGAACACGGACATGTCGCTACGGGCCATGCGCTCTGCCGTGTGGAGCACGCGGATCATGTGCGCGTCCTGCGTGGGTACGTGCTCGAAGGCGGCGGGATCAGCCAAGTCCTCACGGCTCAGATCGGTCGGGAGCTGCTGGATGGACCGGTTCATGGCGTGGTGCTGCATGGCCGTCTCGAGCACCTCCACCAGCTCCTCGTCCTCAACCGGCTTGACCAGATAGTCGAAGGCCCCCAGCTTCATGGCCTTGACCGCCAGCTCCACGTCGGGGACTCCGGTCAACACCACCACGGGGAGGTCCAGGCCTCGGGCGCGGATGCGTCGGAGGATGTCCATGCCGCTGACATCGGGCATGTCCATGTCCAGCAGCATGATGTCCACCGGGGAGAGATCGAGGGTCTCCATCACCCGGCGCGAGTCGTTGATGACCGTCACATCGAAGAGATCGGTCTGCATCAAGGCGACCATCAGGTAGTTGGTCACCGCCACGTCGTCGTCGACGATCAATATCCTGTTCATGGACGGCTCCTGGCGGGGGGCGTAGACGGCTGCTCCAGGGGCAGGCGCACCGTGAAGGTGGTGCCCACGCCGATGGCGCTGCTCACGTCGATGCTGCCACCGTGCTCCGCGATGATGCGGTGGGTGATGGCCAGGCCGAGCCCCGTCCCGCCCCGGGCCCGCTTGGTGGTGTAGAAGGGGTCGAAGATCTGCCGCAGGGTCTGGGGGGTCATGCCCTTGCCGTTGTCCCGCACCTCGAGCACCGCGTGGCCCTCCCGCCGGCTGGTGCGCACCAGGATGGTGCCCCGCTGCTCGTCGGGCATGGCCTGGCTGGCGTTGACCACCAGGTTGACCAGCACCTGCTCCAGCTTCTGGGCGTTGCCCGTGAAGCTGGGGATGCCAGGCTCCAGGTCCAGCTCGATGGTGGCATGCATGTGGACCTCGTTGTGCACCAGCCGGGTGCAGGCCTCGATGAGGGTGTTGAGGTCCACCCGATCGATCAGCTCGCCCTCGTCCCGCCGGGCGAAGCGCTTGAGCCCCTCGACGATGCCCTTGATGCGCTCCGACCCATGGGCCATGTCCTGGACCAGGGTCATGATGTGCTCACGGAAGAAGCCGTAGGGCAGCCGCGCGACGCGGAAGCCCGGGTTCTGTGCGGCGTGGGCATCGACGATGGGGAGCATGTCGTCCAGCGCCTGGCGCATGATCTTGATGTTTCCGCGGATGAACTGGTTGGGGTTGTTGATCTCGTGGCCGATGCCGCTGACCAGCTGCCCCAGGGAGGCCAGCTGATCGGCCTGGCGGAGCTGTTTTTCGTAGGTGCGCTCGAGGGTGACGTCGCGGAAGAACTCCATGATGCCGCCCACGGCATGGTTCTCGTCGTAGATGGGCAGGGCGTGGACCTCGAGGTAGCGGTCGCCACGGCGCAGGTTCATGGTGACCGGAGCGGAGGTCTGCAGGACCTTCTCGAGGCGGCAGTCCTCGCAGGGCGACGAGCGCTCGAAGAACGCCAGGTGGCAGGAGTCCCCCTCGCTGCAGCCGGACTTGTTGCTGGCGACGACCCGGTGCGCGCGGTCGATCAAGGCCACCTCGTCGGGGATGGCCTGGAAGATGGGTTCGATCCAGGACTTGGAGCGCTCCCAGCTCTTGCCCAGCCCTTCGATGTAGGCGTTGACGGTGACCAGGCGCTGGCGCAGCTCCTCGAGCTCGGCGGTGCGGCCCTGGATGGAGGCCTCGAGCTCCTGCAGGCGCTCTCGGTAGACGGCCTCCTCGGCCTGCTTGGAGGCCAGCCGGACGCTGAGCTCCTTGCGCTCGAGGGCCAGGCTGACCAGCCGCCCGATCTGGTCGAGCATCCTCTGCTCTTCGGGCAGCCAGCTGAGGGCCTCATCCACATAGCTCACCCGGATCTCGCCGCAGCCTTGTCCGTGGACCACCAGATCGCTGTGGATCCCGCAGCGCCTCTCGCAGCAGTGAGGCTCCTTCCCGAAGCCCTGATCTCGATACCGGCTGCAGACCACCGCCTGGTTGGGGTGACGCACCCCCCTGGCCAGGATCAGCGGCAGCTTCTGGAAGAACTCGTCGATGGTGGTGGACCGCTCGGTCCAGTCCGCCACGGCGTACAGGCAGGACAGCTCCCGGATGCGCCCCTCCTGCTCGGAGGCCTCGAAGCCGGCGAGGGCCTCGGCCTGGGTGCCGTAGCAGAGGCAGAGGGCCCGCTCGCCGTCCAGGAGGTGGTGTGTGCGCAGGGGCACGCGCACGCGGGGAGAGGCCCTGGGGGCGAAGACCACGACGCCCGGGTTGCCCTGACGGGCCTGGCAGAGGCCCTGGGTGATGGTCTGCAGGCTCTCCTCGGTGACCACCTCGGCCAGAGGGCGCTCCATCAGGCCGAGCCTGCGTCGGCCCGCCACCCGCTGCAGGGGCAGGCTGGCATAGACGACGCGCTCGTCCTGATCCAACACGAGCAGGAAGTCGAAGTTGACCTCGATGAACTCGTACAAGGCCAAGGAGATGCTGGAGGTGGGCGTGGGCGCGGCCATGGGTCAGTGCTTCCCGGGCCGGAGCCGCTCGAGCCCTCGCTCGCGCATAGCGCGCTTGTAACGTGCGCTGTGGGTGATGGGCGGCAGCAGGCGGCCGTGACCGCCGCGCAGCTCCACCTCCACGGTCTTGGCGGGGGGCGCGGCCGGGCGAGCTTCGTCCCGGTTCCAGTACCAGGGCGCCGCGTCTCCAAGAGCTGCGAGGACCCGCTGGTCCAGCTCCTCGTGGAGCTGCGCATAGGAGCCGGGAACATCGTCCAGGCCCAGGGCGCCAGCCAGCCCAGCCAGGACCTCCCAGCCCACCCGACGGGCCGGCGCCGCCGACACCGGTGCATAGTCCAGCACCCGGCCCTCGAAGGAGCAGCGGGTGCCCGGCGACTCGAGCCAGGTGCTGCCCGGCAGGACAACGTGGGCGAAGCGGGTGGTCTCGGTGTGGGTCCAGTCCATGGCCACCAGCAGCTCCATGCCCTCGAAGCCGCGGGCGGTGGCGGCGTGGGCCAGGGGGTCCTCCCCCAGCACCAGCGCGGCCCGCAGCTCGCCCTCACGCAGGCGGCGGCGCAGCTCGGCCATGTCGCCAGCCCCCTGGGCCTCGGCGCCCACCAGCCGCCGGCCGACCGAGAATGAGGGGTGTACACCGCAGACCTCCAGGCCCGCCGCGTTGACATGCACCCGGGGCAGCAACAGCTCGGCCTGCTTGCCCATGGTGCGCAGCAGGGCCACCAGGTTGCCCAGCAGCTCGAGGTCACCCGGAGCCTGATCCTGCACCCGGTCAGGCGCGTGCACCAAGACCACGCGATCGGCCTCGAAGATCCGCTCGGCCACGGCGCGGATGTCCGCCTCGTCGACGCCGGCGAGCATCGCCGCGCTGGCCACGCCGCCGTCCAGATCCTGGACCAGGGACGCCAGGCCCTCGAGCTCTGGCCCCTCCCGATGAATCCATGCGTCCTCGAGCAGGGCCTGCAGCACGCCACGCCAGTACTGGGAGGCACGCCCGCGCATGGGGTCTGCGCGGTGCACGGCCAGCGCCCGGTCGCTCTGCTCGAGGGTGGAGTTGACCACCACCAGCTGCGCTCCCCCTTCGCGCACCGCCGCCAACACATGGGTGGCCAGCACCAGGTGGTCCGACTCGAGGGCGGTGTTGTTGCAGATGATGAGCTCGGCCTGCGCCAGAACCCGGCGGTCTGCCGTAGACGCGGTGTGCCCCAAGATGGCGTCCAGGCGGTGGCTCTCCTGGCCGGTGTCCAGCATGGACAGGGACCCGACATTGGACGTGCCCAGACCCTCGCGGGCGATGCGCCCAGCCAGGTAGAGCTCCTCGTTGCTCAGCTCCGGGGAAACGAACACCGCCACCGCCTCGGGCCCGTGCTCGGCCACGACGCGCCCCAGGGCGCCCGCCGCGTGGGTCCACGCCAGGGCGAGGTCGGTGCGGGTGCGGCTGCGCCCTTCCCGGATCTCCGGATGCACGACGCGCGGAGAGCGGAAGTAGAGCTCGTAGCCGAAGCGGCCGTACTGGCAGAGCCGCGCGCCTGGGGTGGGCGGGGCCGCCAGCTCGTAGCGTCCTGGACCCATGATGCGGGCCTGGACCTCGCAGCCCACCGAGCAGAAGCCACAGTGGGTGTTCTCGGTGCGCACCGGCAGCGACGCACGCCCTGGGAAGGGGTGCTTGACCGTGAGGGCAGCGGTGGGACAGGCGTCCACGCAGTTGCCGCAGGACACGCAGTTGGTCTCGATGAGGGGGTCGGCCATGGCTGGGCGCATCTCGGTGCGGAACCCCCGGTTGACCAGGCCCAGGGCGGCGATGGGCAGCACCTTGGCGCAGGTGCGGATGCACTTGGCGCAGAGCACGCACTTGTTGGGGTCGTAGATGATCCAGGGGTGGCGGTCGTCCACCCGGTGCTTGCGCACCGTGCCCTGGATGCCGCGGTGGTCGGCACCATAGACATCGGCCCAGTGGCGCAGCTCGCAGTCTCCGGCCCGCACGCAGCCACACTCGAGGCAGCGCCCGCACTCGTGGGCGGCGTCATCGGGGTCGAAGCCGGTGGCCACCTCGTCGAAGCTGCCCGCCCGCGCCGCCACGGGGAGATGCTGCAGCTCCCGGCGTCGGGTCTCGGGCACCTCGCCGAGCTCCTGCCTGCCCGGCGCAGACCAGTCGCCCTTGCGGGCCACGAAGCCCGGCGCCGGCGCTGGGCCCCCCTGCATGTACGCCACGATGGCCTGGGCGGCCCGCCGCCCATCAGCGATGGCGTCGATGACCACCGTGGGCCCCTCGTTGGTGGCGTCGCCGCCGGCGAACAGGCCGGGGATGTTGGTGGCGCCCGTCTCGGCGTTCACCGCCAGCGTGCCCCAGCGGGTCTGCTCCAGCTCCGCCTCCCCTGCCCTGGAGATGCCGTCGAGCACGGGGTTCTGACCGATGGCCGCGACCGCCAACTGGCAGGGGATCTCGAACTCGGAGCCCTCGAGGGTGATGGGGCGGCGGCGGCCCGAGCCGTCGGGCTCGCCGAGCTTCATGCGCACACAGCGGACCGCCTCGAGGGCGCCCAGCTCGGCGCGCAGGCCCACGGGGGCCACCAGCTCGAGGATCTCGATGCCCTCGTCGATGCAGTCCTGGATCTCCGTCGGATCCGCGGGCATCTCGGCCTTGGTGCGGCGGTAGAGCAGCAGCACCTTCTCGGCGCCACAGCGCCAGGCCGTGCGTGCCACGTCCATGGCGGTGTTGCCGCCACCCACCACCACCACGGTGCCCCGCACCCGGCTGGGGTCCGCAGCCTTGGCCTGGAGGAAGTCCACCCCGCTGACCACGCCGCGGGTGTCGTGTTCACCGGGGACACGCATGGGCTTACCCGCCCAGGCACCCACCGCCAGGTAGACGGCGGCATGTTCGTCGCGCAGCTGCTCCAGGCTGACGTCCTGGCCCACCCGCACGCCGGTGCGCAGCTCGGCGCCGACCTTGCAGATGTGGTCCGCCTCGCGGTCCAGGACACGATCGGGCAGCCGGTAGGCGGGGATTCCGTAGCGCAGCATCCCGCCGGGCTTGGGCATGGCCTCGTACAGCACGCTGCGGTAGCCCGCCCGGCCCAGGAACCAGGCCGCCGTGAGACCTGCGGGACCAGCACCCACGATGCCCACCGTGGCATCGCCCTCGGGAGCCCGCGGGACCGGAAGATCGTAGATCCCGGGGACATCGCTGGCGTAGCGCTTGACGTGGTTGATGGCGACGGGCTCGTCCACGTCGGCCCGGCGGCAGGCCAGCTCGCACTTGCGCACGCAGACCCGTCCGCACACCGCCGGCAGTGGGTTGGCCTCGCGGATCAGGTCCACCGCCTGGCGCTCCAGGCCCATGGAGACCAGGGCCAGGTAGCCCTGGATGTCCACATGCGCAGGGCAAGCGTCCATGCATGGGGAGACGCAGTCGGCGTAGTGGTTCGACAGCAGCAGCTCGAGGGCCGTGCGCCTCGACGCCACCACCCGCTCGCTGCGGGTCAGCACCTTCATCCCCGGCGCCACCTTCGTGGAACAGGCTGGCGCCAGGTTGCCCCGCCCTTCCAGCTCCACCACGCACAGAAAGCACGACCCATAGGGCTCCAGGTCAGGGCTGTGGCACAGGGTGGGGATCTCGTCGAGGCCTTGTTCCTGGACGATCTGGAGGATGGTCTGCCCGCTGCGGGCCTGGACCGACTGCCCGTTGACGATCAGGGAGATGGAATCCATGACAGGCCCCTAGCGCTTGAAGATGGCGCCGAAGTTGCAGCTCGAGATGCAGCGGCCGCACTGGACGCAGAGCTCGGTGTCGATGACGTGCGCCTGCTTGCGGGCGCCGGAGATGGCGTCGACCGGACAAGCCTTGGCGCACAGGGTGCAGCCGGTGCAGGCGTCGGCGTCCACCACGAAGTCCACCAGGGCCTCGCAGACGCCGGCTGGGCAGCGCTTGTCCACGATGTGCGCCCTGTACTGGTCCTCGTAGTGCTTCAAGGTGGTGAGCACGGGGTTGGGGGCCGCCTGACCGAGGCCACAGAGGCTGGCTTCCTTGATGCGCGCAGCCAAGGTGGCCAGGCGCTCGAGATCATCCAGGTGGCCCTCCCCGCGGCAGATGCGGTCCAGGATCTCGAGCATGCGCAGGGTCCCCACCCGGCAGAAGGTACACTTTCCGCAGGACTCGGACTGAGTGAAGTCCAGGAAAAACCTGGCGATGTCCACCATGCAAGTGCCGTCGTCCACGACCACCATGCCGCCGGACCCCATGATGGCGCCGGTGGCGGGGATGTGCTCGAAGTCCACGGGGGTGTGCTTCAGGGCAGCGGGGATGCAGCCGCCGGAGGGGCCGCCCATCTGCACGGCCTCGAAGCGGCCGCCATCCTTGATGCCGCCGCCGATGTCGAAGACCAGCCGCTCGATGGTGGTGCCCATGGGCACCTCGGCCAGGCCGCCCCGGAGCACGCGCCCCGCCAGGGCGAAGACCTTGGTGCCCCGGCTCTTCTCGGAGCCGATGGCGGCGTAGGCCTCGGCGCCGTTGCGCAGGATCCACGGCACGTTGGCGTAGGTCTCCACGTTGTTGTTGTTGGTGGGCTTGGCCCACAGGCCGGCCTCGGCGGGGAACGGCGGCCGGATGCGCGGCATCCCGCGCTCACCCTCGATGGAGGCGAACAGGGCCGTCTCTTCACCACAAACGAAGGCCCCCGCCCCCTGCTTGATCTTGATGTCGAAGGCGACCCCGGTGCCGAAGAGGTCTCGCCCCAGGTAGCCCCGCTCCCGAGCGGCCGCGATGGCCAGCTCGAGGCGGTGGATGGCCAGGGGGTACTCGGCGCGGCAGTAGATGTAGCCGTACTCAGCGCCGATGGCGTAGCCGCAGACGATCATGCCCTCGAGCACCGCGTGGGGATCGCCCTCGAGCACCGAGCGGTCCATGAAGGCGCCCGGGTCGCCCTCGTCGGCGTTGCAGACCACGTACTTGCGGTCCGCGCTGTAGCCCGCGGCGAAGGACCACTTGAGGCCCGTGGGGAAGCCTGCGCCGCCCCGCCCGCGCAGTCCAGAGGCCTTGACCTCGTCGATGACCAGGGTGGGGCTCAGCTCGCACAGGGCCCTACGCGCGGCTCGGTAGCCCCCTCGGGCTTCGTAGTCGGCGATGGACTCGGGATCGATGAAGCCGCAGTTGGCCAGCACGATGCGCTGCTGAGGATCCAGGAAGTCCGTCTCGGCCCCCCGTGTGGAGCCGTCGGCCTCCACCCGCCAGGCCAGGCTCTGCTCGACGATCTCGCCGCCCAGTACATGCCGGGCGAAGATCTCGCCGGCCAGCGCCGGATCGACGTCGCCATACAGGCTGCGCACGTCGCCCTCGCGGATCTCCACCAGGGGCTCGCGGTAACACATGCCGACACACCCGGTGATGCGCAGGCGGCAGCGCTCCGGGTGGGCCAGCGCCAGGGCCTCGAGGGCGTCGTAGGTGGCGCGAGCCCCGGCGGAGAGCCCGCAGGTGCCCAGTCCGACCAGGATGTCCATCATGGCCGCACCTCATGACGCACTTCCTGCTCGGCCTTTCGCCGGTAGCCGCGCAGCAGCTTGCGGGCGGCCGCGGGCGTGAGGCGTCCGTGGGTCTCGTCGTCGATCATCATGGCCGGGGCCAGGGAGCAGCAGCCCAAGCAGGCCACGGTGAACAGGGTGAAGAGCCCGTCCTGGGTGGTGCCTCCCACCTCGACTCCCAGCTCGTCCTGGATGGCGTCCACCAGCACGTTGGCGCCAGAGACGTGGCAGGCGGTGCCGGTGCAGATCCGGACCTGATGCCGCCCCATGGGCTGCAGCCTGAACTGGCTGTAGAAGGTGATCACGCCGTAGATGCTGGACTCAGGGATGCTGGTGACACCCGCGATCGTCTCGATGGCGCGCCTGGGGATGTAGCCGAAGTGCTCCTGCGCGGACTGCAGCAGGGGGATCAGCTCCCCAGGGCTGCCGTCGTAGCGCCAGAGCTCGAAGGGAAAGGACTCGAAGCTGCGCATGGGAAACCCTGCGGGCTCGCACTACAGCGAACCCGCGGCGATCGGTTTGGATGATCAGGCGTCGAGGAACTGGATGATCCGAGCCTGCCGGACGCGGAGGACACCGTCGATCTCGTCGATCTTCTCGACCACGTGCGGCACGCGGCCCACGGCGCCCTGGCCGGTGACCATGGCCACCAGGCGGCTGCCGTCGTCGATGACGTCACAGAAGATCACGTCGTCGATGAAGAAGACCGTGGTGAACACCTGCTGGATGGCCGCTGGGTCGATGTCGACCATCAGGTAGCTTGCGGTGCCGCGCTGGCCTGTGGAGCTGGCCCGCCCGCCGCCGCGGATGGCCTCGCCGTAGCTGCGCACGAAGTCCTCGATGTCCCGATCCAGCTTCGGTCGTTCCACCGACGAGACCGAGGCCACCTCGACCCCAGTGACGCCGCGGATGGCGTCGAAGATCCCGTGGATCTCCTTCTGGGAGGCCGCCTGCACCAGCAGGATGATGTCCACGTCACCGTGCACCGCGTGGCAGGAGTGTACGCCGTGGAGATCCTGCAAGGTCCGGAAGACCTCCAGGCTGCGCCGCTCGTCCACCACGCGCACCGTGAGGTAGGCGCTGATGGACTCGCTGACCCCGGGTTCCGCCCTGGGGACTGCGGTCTGAGTGGTGGCGGCGCCCCGCGGGAGGGACTCCAGGGCCTGCACCAGCTCGTGGATCTCGAAGGGCTTGTCCAGGTAGGCGGTGTTCGGCTCGGCCAGGGCGGTGGTCTCGAGGGCCTCGTCGCCAAAGCCGGTGATGACCACAGCAGGCAGATCGGGGAAGTGGCTCTTGATGACCTTGAGGATCTTCAGGCCGTCGATGTCCGGCATGAAGATGTCGGTCACGAGCAGGTCGTACCCAGCGCCCTGCTGCCCCGCCCGGTTCAGCTCATGCACGGCGGAGATGCCGTCCGGACAGGCCACGACCTCGTAGCCGTGCTGGGTGAGACCGAAGACGAGGCTGCGGCGAATCTCGGGCTCGTCATCGATGACGAGCACTCGGCCCTTGACGTGTTCCATGACTGGCTCCGGAGGGGGTTCGGGTTGCGCCCCCAATTGAACAGGTCCCCGGGGCCCGCACCCATGCGTTCCGTCAGGTCGAACGGCGGCATATTCCAGTTCGGCTATAGGGGTGCGAGGGGTCACAACCAGGGCCGACTGGCACTGTGTAGTGATTTCATACACCCTGCCATGCCCTCCTATTTTTCGCACTTACCATGCCTGTTTCCCGTGCAGTGACCGCGCGGACGCGCCGCCTGCTGGCCTCCCCGAGGGCGAGCCGTGGGCGCAGCAGGGCTGGCGATGGTCATGGATTGAGCAACCATGGGACCCCGAGACCTCGACTGAGCTCGGCGTCGGGAGGGGAAGTACGCCGTGGGGCTTGCACGATCCGACCGCCGCGGTCCGCGGCTGCCGCCACTGGCTCGCCCCTCGAGGGTCCACCGGACCTTCGAGCCCCCGCGCCTTGCTGGCGCTACTGGGCACATTCGGGTCCCGGAAAAACAGCCGTGGTCTCGAGGCAGTATTCTTGGCGACTGGCCGAACCCTGGGTCATGGCCCGAGCCGCTACCCGCCCACCGAGAGCCGGCATAGGTCCACACCAGGAAGGTCGCCCCATGACGCACTCGTTTCCGCCCTACGACTTCGACGACGCGCTCATCCAGGCGACGCGCGAGGGCGCGGGTCCACAGCTGGCGGTGCGCAGGGCACCGCGGGTCATGGCCGTCCTGGGGCGCGCTTCCAAGGTCGAGCTGGAGCTCCACCTGGACCGCTGCCTCGCAGACCAGGTCCCTGTGCTTCGGCGCCACGGTGGCGGCTGTGCGGTGGTGCTCGATCCGGGCAACCTGGTGGTCTCCCTGGCCATGCCAGCACCCGGCTTCGGGCAGATCGACCGGCTGTGGCGCGGGCTCACAGGCTGGCTCCTGGACGGCCTCGAGCGCGCTGGCCTCGAGGGTCTGTACCAGGACGGGATCTGCGACCTGGTGCTCGCAGACCGCAAGGTGGGCGGCGCCGCCATGTACCGTGCGCGGGATCTGGTCTACTACAGCACCACCCTGTTGCTCGAGCCCCAGGTGCAGCTCATGGAGCGCTACCTGCCCCACCCCCCGCGGGAGCCCGCGTACCGGCGCGGTCGCAGCCACGCCGAGTTCGTCGGCGCCGTCGGAGTGGACGCCGATCTCGAGCAGCGCCTGCGGGACACCCTGCGCCCCCCCAGAGCCACAGGGCTGCTGGCTTAGTCGCGCTTCTTGGTGGAGACGATGGACGCGATGATGACGCCCACGCCGTAGAGCAGGATCAGCGGCGCCGCCATCAGGCTCTGAGTGAGGACGTCGGGGGGAGTGATGACAGCCGCCACCGTGAAGATGCCCACGATGCTGTACTTGAAGCCCTTGATCATGTCCCTGGCGTCGATGAGCCCGATGCGCGCCAGGAAGAACACCACCACCGGGAGCTGGAACGACAGGCCGAAGGCCAGCAGCAGCCTGGTGGCGGTCTTGAGGTAGGCCTCCATGGACAGCACGGCCTCGGCGGTGCCCGCGGTGACCGACAGGAAGAAGCCGAAGGCGTACTTGAAGATCACGAAGTAGCCGAAGGCGGCACCGCCCACGAACAGGACCGTGGAGGCCACCACCAGGGGCAGGATGACCTTCTTCTCGCGGGAGTAGAGCCCAGGCCCCACGAAGGACCACAGCTGCCAGGCGATGACCGGAGTGGCCGCGAAGAAGCCCGACGCCACCGCCACCTTGAGGTAGGTGACCACTCCCTCGAGGGGCGCCAGGATGGCCATGGTGCCGGCATCGTTGGCCCGCAAGGCGTCGTTCATGGGCGCGACGAGGAAGCCCCAGATGTCGGACGCGAAGAAGAAGCAGAGCACGACACCCACGCCCACCGACACACCGACGATGATCAGCCGCCGACGGAGCTCCCGCAGGTGCTCCATCAAGGGCATGGCGTTCTCGGAGAGGCGGCGCTGCTCGTGCTCGGAGGCCATGGTCCGCTTGGGATCAGCGGCGGGTGCAGCCCGCCTTGGGAGGCTCTATCTAGCCCCCCAGCGCAGCCTGGGCCACAGCTACGGGATCAGCGCGCGGCGCCGTCTCCGATCCAGCCGAAGACCTGGGAGATGGTGGCGTTGCCCAGCGGAGTCATGCCACGGGGCATCTGGTCGCCGCTGCCACCCACATCGGCCTGGGTGCCCCAGAGCTTGTTGAGGATGTAGCTGTTGTCCGTGTCGCTGGCCGTGACCAGGTTCATGCTGCTGGCCTGCCCGGAGGCCACGCCCACGATGTCGTCGTAGGCGTCGGTGGACAGATCCAGGCTGGCCGACGGGCTGGCCCCACCGTGGCAGCTGGTGCAGTTTGTGTCCCAGATGGGCTGGATGTCCCGGGCGTGGCCAGGCTCGGGGTCCGCATCGGCGTCGGAGTCGGCGTCGGCGTCGG
>CALDOK010000456.1 GCA_937912125.1 uncultured Pseudomonadota bacterium | reverse complement strand
GCTCACCCTCGGCCGGCCGGATGGTGTTGCGCCACTCGGTCGCGCGCTCTGCCGCTCTAGGCCCGGAGGCCACACAGCACCGCTCGTCTTCGAGGGTCGCCGCGCCGGGCACAGAGACCGCGACCCGGACTCTCGGCACCAGCTGGAGCGCCGCGGCGACCAGCTCTTGGGCTTCCTCCGGTCGCAGCGACACTGGGCTGAGGCGCACGCCCAGCTGCGCGTCCTCTTCGAAGCGCGTCTTGGCCGCCTGGACGATGAGCTCGGTGAACCTCACAGCAGCTCCCCCCCCGCTTCTGCGCCGCTGTCCGGGAGCCGCCGCGCGACCCCTCGGCAGATCGCCTGGGCGAGGAAGACGTCGCTGCTCCGCGCGAGCTGTCCGAGATCGATGTGCAGCACGCCTGCCCCCTTCAACGCCTCGTCGTCCGCGTGGCTGTTCGCGCCGATGACGATCCCGAGCTCGTCTCGGACCGTCTCCCACAGCGCGCGCCACGGCAGCGGCCGTGCCCCAGGTGGGACGAACATCAGCACCAGCAGCTCGACGAGCTCCGGGGTCAACATGAGATGCTTCGACCACCCCGCCTGGTCTCGCCGGGGGCCGACGCACCCCGCACGTTTTCCCAACGCGATCGCGAACTCATCAGGCCAGTAGAGATCCTTCGTGCCGTCCTTCTTGCTGAACTCGAACGCTCGCGCGGCCTTCATCAACGCGTCGTTGTCCCGTTCGTCTTCACAGGTTGTGACCGTGATGGTGGGGGTGTCGTCATCCGCGGGGGGGGCCCACAGTGAGTCGCCCAGGGGGTGCCGCGCGAGGTGGCGGGCGAACGCCCGATCGGCGGCGTCGATGCCCAGCTGGAACGACTGGACCGCTTCTTCTCGTGCCGGCTTCCGCACTCCCACCCACGTGTGGTCTGGCAGCGCGAGCAGCACCGGGTGCCCACCTGGCCGCCCCGCGCCGAGGATCTTGAGGACCACTCCGAGGTTTCCGGCGAGGCTAAGGCCACGCAGTAGGTTTGGTTTCGTGAGGGGGTGGGACAGCAGGATCGTCAACCGCCGCCCCAGCGCGTCATCAAAGGCCGTCAGCGGAGGCGCGGGCTCATCGGGATAGCGTTCGATCAACGGCGTCGTGACCATCAGGGGCTTCATCGCCCTGGAGACTGGATCGTCTGCTGACTCGAACATCTCACGGACGCGCTCGCGGCCAGCGTGGCCCAGGACTCGTTGGACATAGCGGCCGACCCGGAACCGGCGGAACCCCTCCCACCCAAGCAGGTCTCGATGGGTCGCCAGGCTGGACGCCATGTTGTCGCCCGGCTTGTACATGCCACTGTCGGCGTTCAGGAGGAGCCTGGCCGCCTCGCGGAGCTGCGTCACCTGCTGCCGCCCTAGCTGCTCGGGATAGGCGCGTCGGTAGTGGACCCCCAGGGCGTCGTCCTGGCGGAGGTCTCGATCGCTGTTCGGTTCGCGCGTGTGGGCCTCGCGGATCACCCGACAGAGCAAATCTCCGCGGTGCTCTGGCGCGCCGCCGAGCACGCACTGGGCGAGATCATTCATCAGGTGGACGCCCTTGATCGCCTTGGTGGACACCCTGAACCCGAGCGCCTGCTCGAACACACCGGGCAGACCGTCACCTCCCTGCAACGCTCGATGTAGCCGGGTGGCGTCGATAGTGAGCTCACGCGCCATAGCGTGCCCCTCCCGCTGCGAGGGCGCCCACCGCCGCGGCTACCACCAGCTCCCCGCGGGGCCGGTCGAGCACGGCGAACTTGTCTTCGCCCAGCGTGAAGGCCCGCGCGTGCTCGTGGTAGCCGGCCAGCCGCGACAAGAACCGCTGCACCGGCTCGGGAGGCTCGAGCGGGCCCTCCGTCTGGGCCGCGCGCTGGAGCAGCGCGGCCAGCTCCCGATCGAGCCGGAGGGTGGCGCCGGAGGGCTCGTGCAGCAGCCAGGCCTCGGCGGGGACCGGGCCCATCGCGTCCGCCAGCCAGGGCGCACGCCGCGGCCGCAGCAGCGTCAGCTCCGCGCGCGCCGCGGTGTCGACGGCGACATGTGGCCGCGCGCTGGCGGGCACATCCCGGTAGCTGTGCCCGATCCAGAGGGCGATCCCGTCGGTCAACCATGCGGGCGCGGCCCCCTGCTCTCGGGGAGAGAGGTACAACGCGTTCAAGCCGGTGACCACCTCGTCGATGAGCGCGCGATCGGTGTGGGCGAGCGGCCCCTCCGCGTCCTGGACGATGCGGGTGACTTGATCCTCACCGGCCTCGTGCGCGAGCGCGACCAGGCGCTTGATGCTCGCCAGCTGCTGGAGGGCGGCCCGTTGAGAATCCTGGGTCTCACCCCAGAGTCGCGCGGGCGCCGTCAGCGCTCCGACGTCATAGAGCCAGCGGCCGGTGCGGGGCTGGGCGATCGTCCAGAGATCCTCGTCGAGCGCTGGATCCGCGTGCCGCGCGGGGTCGGCGTGGCGGTTGAACGCGCCGATCAGCAGCCCCTGACCTCGCGGGGAGGCGAGGTTGTCCAGGGGGAAGCTCCCGAGCCCGATGCGCCCGACGTAGAGATCCTGGAACTGGCTGGCCTGGGCTTTGCCCGCGGTGATCGCGTAGGCGATGCACTGCCAGAGATGCCGGAACGTGACGTGATCTCGCTGGCGGTTGCCCGCGAAGGCGATGAGCCTGGCGAGGCGCGCGCGGGCCTCTGGTGCCTCGGTGAACAGCGAGATGTTCTGGCCCGCGGAGGTGTCGGCGCCGGAGAACCCCGGTGGCAGGAAGGACACGTCCGCGACGCGAGCGATGGCCTCACTGACCAGCACCTCGCTGCAGAGGTTCCGATCTGCCAGATCGATCAACGCGGCCGCGCGCGGCGCGGGCGGCAGGTGCTCCGGCCGAGGGGTGAGCAGCCGTCCCAGCTGCCCGCCGAGCTCTGCGGCACGCCCGTGCAGCGAGCTGCCCGAGGCCAGCGTCTCGAGCAGGGTGATCAGCGGCCCCTGGTTCGCGCAGAGGACGAATGGATGCCCCGCGCGAGCCGCTGCTTCCCAGGCGGCGATGATCTCTTCATCGGGGTGAGCCGAGAGATCGAGCTCGATGGTCGCGCCCGCGAGCCTCCCGGTCTCCGCGAGGTTGCGCACCAGGTGAGACTTTCCGTCGCCCGGGTTGCCGGTCAACACCACATCCAGCCGGCGCTGAACAAGGGATGGGATGAGCTCGTCCAGAGGGGTGGTCACGTGCAGGCGCGCGCGGACATCGGCGGACGCCAAGTCTGCGTTCGATGCCTCTCCGAGGTAGAGGCCCCTCAAGATCCCGTAGCTCACTCGTTCCCTCCACAGCCTACGGCGCCCTCGGGTTCGAACAGGTGCTCGCGTTTGAAACTAACCAGGCCTTCCTCGCGGCGGAAGCGGGCGAGGCGCGCCAGCCGTTCCCCTCCCTCGAGCCTACCGCTGAGCCAGCGGGCGCGCCAGTGCTCGGCGAGCTCCGCGCACGTGGGGCCGCTCGCGTGGTGTGGCCCCAGCGCCGACGGGAGGCCGGGCCTCGTCGCTGGGTCCAGCTCGGCGACGTACACCAGGCGGCTCATGCCGTGGCGCAGCAGCTCGTCGGAGGGCAGGCCGAGCCTGGACATCGCGTCGCGCAGCTTCCGCATCTTCTCCGACGGCCCCTCGCCGAAGGTGCTCGTGTTGAGCTTCAGTCCGGTCTCCGCCCGCAAGAGCCCCTGCGCCAGCCGAGATGTCTCGTCAGAGAAATGGAGCGTCCCGTGCCCGCTGCTGGCGCCGACCCGTGCCCAGGACAGCTCGTCGCCGTAACGCAGGCGGTTGTACTGGGCGCTCCCCACTGGGTAGAAGCTGGACGTCGTGAGCGCGATGAGGGTCGACGGCCGCCGCACCTCGCGGCCCTCCATCTTGGACTGGATCTCCGAGGGGAGGTCCGCGTAGGCGTCGTGCCAGGCGCGGGAGACCTCGCGGGAGAGCGCCAGGAGCGCCGCCAGCTTGCCCCCGAGCAGGGCGTTGTACGGCGGGATCGCGCCGCACACCGACACATCCGCCGCCTGGGACGCCATCAGCCTGGTCAGGCGCTGGAGCAGGGCCACCCGCAGCCCCCTGCTCACGCGCTTCCCGTCGCAGATGGTGTTCGGCTCGTGGGTCCACGGGCGGGTGCGGTCACTGGTGGCGTCTCGCAGCGCGGCCACCAGCGCGTCGGGGCCCCGCTCGGTGGCGCCGCGCAGCTCCTCGAAGTCAGCCCAGCCGCGGAGATAGCGCGCGAGCTGGAGAGCGCGCTTCTTCATGAACAGCCAGTCCGGCGCGTCGCCTGGCTGCTCCGCGGCGGCCTCGTCCGAGCGTGAGGCGGCCCAGGCTCGCCGCGCCCGTGCGCCCACCTCTTCGAGGTGCTCCGCGGTCGTCAGGGGCCTCTCGAGAGCGCCCGCGCGGGTGATCCCCAGGTCGCTGAGATCGATGCGTTGGATCGCGTCGGAGACCTCGTCGAGCAGGGCCGCCGCGAGCCGGAGGCGGGCGCCCTCGAGGCGCGCGCGGAGCTCGCCGGGCGGCAGCCGGCTGGCGTCGCGGGCGATTGATGAGGGCTCCGCGCTCCTTGGCAGGGACAGGTAGGCGCAGAGGTCCGTCAGGATCCTGGCCGGGACCAGGGTGGTGAGCTTGGCGTCACGGCGAGCCTTCAGGTCGTCCCGCAGTGAAGCGAAATGCCCACGGAGCGCCGTCAGGTCTCCGATGGCGTCGTCTGCGACGTCGAACCCTGCGACCACCGCCTCGAGCCACTGCGGGGTCCAGCCGAGCGCGCAGTCCCGGGCGGTCAGCCGCAGCACGGGGCTCGATAGGCAGAGCAGGCCGCAGACGGGGTGCCCAGGCTGGCCCGCGTCGCGGATGAGGAAGGGGAGCGAGCGCCCCGGGGTGCTCTCGTAGGGGAAGGACCAGTGGTACCGGAGGTACCTGAAGATCTGCCAGCGCTCGAGGCCGGTGTGCTCGTCCAGGCCGTCCTCTGGGCGAGCGCGCTCGACATACGGTTGGATCGCGGCCGCACCCCGCGCGCGCAGCGATGAGGCCAGCCGCGCGCCGTCCGCGATCAGGGCAATCGCCCCGTCCTCCGTCTGGTCGCGGGGTGCCTCCATCCCGCGGATAAACTCGGCGGCATCTCGCAGCTTCGTCTCGACCCTGGGCGTCAGCAGGTCGCGCAAAGCGTCCTTCGCCGCCGTCAATGTTCGGGCTCCGTCGGCGTCATAGCGGGGCGCGATCGCGTACAGCTCGCCCTCGTCGAGGTCGATCTGCCAGCCCGCCTCGTAGAGGTCGACGAGCATCTTGCACAGCAGCGCGGCGCGCCGCGGATAGTTGACCACCTCTTCGACCTGGACGGGGGCATCGGGCTCATCGCCTCCTGGTCCACCAGGTGCGGCGGCGGTCTCGACGTCGTGCTCGTGCCAGGCCTCTTCTTGCGCGTCTTCGAGGTGGTCTCCGGTGAGCACGAGGTCGGACTCGAGGGGGCCTTCGATGGCGCGGATCTGCGTCAGCAGGGCCTCGACCTCGGCCTCGGCGGCCTCGAGCTTGCAGGCCTGCAGCGCGGCCCCGACCCGCAGGACCACGCGGGCCATGTTCCGGATTTTGACATCGACGGGGATGTGCAGCGCACGCCGGGACAGGTCCATGGGGTCTGGCTCGGGGCAGGGGTGGGTGCGTGGTGAGGCTCGACCGAATAACCCCATCCCTGGACATAAATCGACCGGAAGCTGGGAGGTGCGCGATGGCGGCGGGTGACCTGGACTATCGGACCTTGTTGGATCTCTACCGAGGCCGGGCGACGGTCGTCGAGCTCATCGATGATCGCGTCGCGGCGGCGCTGCGGGTCGACACCCCCTTGCTCCGGTTCCTGGCGGCCGCCGCGACCCGAGATGAGCCGCGCCACATCTTCCTCACCGGCAACGCCGGCGACGGCAAGACCTTCGCCGCACGCACCGCGCTGCCCGCGGGGGCCCCCTTCGTGGTCATCGCCGACGGCTCGGAGCAGGGCGTCGATGAGCTCGCCCAGATCCTCGACGGACACCTCACGGCGGGGCGCAGGCTGCTTGTGGCGATCAACCGTGGGCAGCTCGAGCGGCTCCGGGGTCTAGAGCTCTCGGTGCCCCTGCGTGAGCTCCTCGACCAGGTGGCACACCAGCTCCTGCTCAGGGTGGAGTGGGAGCATAGCGACGAGTGCCCGACCGCGCTCGCCATCGACCTTGGCCTGATCGACACCCTGGCGGACCAGATCATTGATCCCATCCTGGACAAGGTGGCTGGCGCGGATCCCAGCGCCGGCGAGCTCTCCGCGACCTCGCGATGCGTCTTCGAGAGCGCGCTCGAGGCGCTCCGGGATGAGACCGTCCGTGGCCGCCTGAAGCTCACGTTGCGGCAGCTGCGCTCGGACGGTCAGCACGTCACCATGCGCCAGCTCTGGTCCTGGGCCGCCCTCCTCGCCACAGGGGGCCGAGATCCCCTCGACACCACGCCGCTTTCCCTGGCGGACACCGTCGGCGCGCGCGCCTTCGCGGGGCCCCCCGTGCAGCCGCTGCCGGGCCTCGAGCGGCTGTCCATCGATCCCGCGCTCACGCCGCAGCCTGAGCTGGCGCTCGACGCGCTCGCGGGACGCCTCGATGGGAAGCTCGCCGCGCTCCCGGGCCTGTCCACGGAGCTGATCTCGCGGGGCACCTTGGAGGGGGCGCTGACGCTCCGTGTGGCCTGGGTGCATGGACTCATCGACACCGAGACGGTCTCTGCACACCCCTATGATCAGCTGATCCAGAACCCCGCGGCGCTCGATGGCCGGTTCCCGCAGCACTTCACCCGGCAGTTCCTCCAGAAGATCTACGAGAAGCTCGGGCTGTGGTCCACAGGGCAGCAGTTCCCCGGCTGGCAGCGGTGCTGCTACGACAGCTGGCGCATCGACGAGGCCGCCTGGGCGGCCAACCGAGACGCGGATCCCGCCGCGCTCCGGCTGGCGTTCCCGGGGCCCCACCCGGCGGCGCTGGAGGCCCTGCAGCACGCCTGGCGGCCGCCCTATCTGCAGCTCTCTATGGAGATCGACGGCGCCGAGCGCAACAAGCTGCGGCTGCGTCCGCAGCTCGTCCAGGCGCTCTGGGCATCCACCGGCGAAGCCTCGGAGCTCCGTGAGACCGAGCAGATCACGCTCCGACGCTGGCTCTCGCGGCTCACCCAGGCGGCCCCCAGCGCGGAGACCCATGTGAGGATCTATGCGCCGGCGTTCGAGCGGCCGCTGTTGTTCAACGACGACCTGCTGATGGGTAAGACCGCGGCGCGGTGGGAGGGGTGATGCCTGAGCACACACCGGCAGAGATCGAGCAGCGCCAGTACGAGCAGTGGGGCGTGGTGGTCCAGCAGCAGAACGTGCGCAGCGCGCACATCGCCAACGGCATCGTGCAGCTCCTGAGAGGGTATCGGGTGATCCCTGCGCCAGGTCGTGTGACGCGGCGGCCGAACCAGTCCTTCCCGCAGGCATACACGCAGGCCGTCACGGGTGCGTTGAACGAGCTCTACGGCCCCACGGAGTGGCAGCTCCGCCTCGGCGCGCGCGCGCTCTGTGTCACCCGCGACAAGAACGGGCCGCTGCCCCTCGACACCCGGCATGACTGGGGTGCCGATGGCCCGCCTCCGATCGTCCAGGCTGGCCGCGCGCTCGTGGCAGACAACCTCTACATCGATGATCCGAGAGGCCTGCAGCGCGACATGCACGGGCTGATCGCCGCGACGCTCAACCCGGATGAGACCGTCCGGATCAGCGGCGCGGCGGATCCCACCACGCCCGGCCTGGCGCTCGCCGGCTACACATCCACCCACACCATCAAGCCTATGCACGCCGCCACCTTCTTGGGCCTGCTCTGTGAGACCCCAACGGGGCAGAGCGCGCTGTGCGACGCCCACCGGTGGTTCGCAGACCCTGATGACCCGGTGGTCGCGTTCGTGCGCCTGCTCGGGATCGGGCTCACTGCGGATGGCGCGGAGCCCGCGCCGTCCGCGTTCGCGCGGAAGTTCCCGCTCCCCACGCGCGACCCGAGCTGGCGCCAGCTGGCCGAAGACACCGGCGCGCTCGCCTCGAACCTCGTCGCGTGGTCGCGGG
>CALDOK010000455.1 GCA_937912125.1 uncultured Pseudomonadota bacterium | reverse complement strand
CGAGCTGTGCATGACCTGCCGGGCGATATGCCGCGAGGGCGGCCCGAAGGCCGCCTTCGACTGCATGATCGACCTACTCCGAGGCCCCAAGGGACCTCGACGCGCTCCCCTCGAGCTGTGCATGACCTGCCGGGCGATATGCCGCGAGGGCGGCCCGAAGGCCGCCTTCGACTGCATGATCGACCTACTCCGAGGCCCCAAGGGACCTCACCACCACCCTACTTCTGCTTGAGATCGTAGGCCGCCTCGAACTCGTCGATGGTGGCCTCGAACACATCCAGCATGTCCAGGATGGGCTGGGGGTTGGTCATGTCCACGCCCGCGTTGGCCAGGATCTCCAGCGGCGGCGCGGACCCACCGGCCGAGAGCATCTCCGTCTTGTAGAGCTCGGCGGCCGCGCGGCCGGTCTTCTTTTCCCCGATCTGCGTGCCCAGCGAGATGCCCGCCGTGAGCCCGGTGGCGTAGGTGAACACGTAGAAGTCGTAGAAGAAGTGGGGGATGTAGGCCCACTCCGACGCGTCGTTCTCGCCCAGTTGGTAGTCGGGCCCGTAGTACTTCTGGATGAGCTCGGCGTAGGTGGTGTTGAGGTAGTCGGCGGTCAGGGGGTTGCCCTGCTCGGCGTACTCGTGGATCGTCAGCTCGAACTCGGCGAACAGGGTCTGGCGGAAGATGGTCAGCCGGATGTTCTCGAGACGCTGGTTGAGCAGCGCCATGCGGGTGTCCACGTCCTTCTTCTTGGTGGTGGCCAGCAGGTGGTTCAGCAGGAGCACTTCGTTGGTGGTGCTGGCGATCTCGGCATTGAAGGTCGCGTAGTCAGCGTACATGAACGGCTGGTGCTGGTTGCTGTAGTAGCTGTGCATCGCGTGGCCGTACTCGTGCGCGATGGTGAACACGCTCTCGAGGTCGTTGTTGTGGTTCAGCAGCACGTAGGGGTGGATCGCGTAGGCGCTGCCCGACATGTAGGCGCCGCTGTCCTTCTTGGCGTTGGGGTAGACGTCGACCCAGCCGTTGGCCGGGTTCATGCCGTCCTCGACGAAGCTCAGGTAGTCCGGGCCCATGGGGGTCAGGGAGGCCAGGATCATCTCCACACCCTGGTCGTAGGTGTAGGTCTTCTCGACGGTCTCGGCGATCATCGGGTTGTACAGGTTGTCGAAGGTCAGCGGGCCCTCGATGCCCATCACCTTGCGGCGCAGCGCCACGTACTTGTGCATGGTGCGCTCGAGGTTGTCATTGATGGTCGAGATCAGGTTGGTGTAGACCGCCGGGTCGATGTTGTCGGGGGTCAGCGCCGCCTCGAGGCAGCTGTCGTAGCCGCGGGCATCCTTCTTGAAGATGTGGGCCTTCACGATGCCGTCGAGCATGGACGCGAAGGTGTTCTCGTAGCCGGCCAGGCCGCCGAAGAAGGTGTCCTTGGCCACCCGCCGCAGCTCGGGGTCGGAGCCCCCGCGGTACTTGGTGAAGCCGGTGACGGTCAGGGGCTCCAGCTCGCCCTTGTCGTTGGTGATCTCGGGGAAGGTCATGTCCACGTTGAGCATGGCTTCGTGGGCGTAGTAGGGCGCGTCGGCCATGTTGCTCGTGAGCGCCAGCAGCCGCTCCTCACCCGGGGTCAGGGTGTGGGGCTTCATGCGGAAGATGTCGTCGAAGTAGTAGCCGTACTCGGCCAGCTTCTCGTTCTCGGCCATCCAGCCGTCGATCACCGCCTTGTCCATGGCCAGGAGCTCCGGGTCCATGAAGCTGACCTGATCGGAGAAGGTGGGGATCAGCATCTGGACGCGGCCCGAGCGCATCTTGGTCTCGTCCAGGCTCTGGTCCTGGTCGAACTCGCGGCCGGCGTAGACGTACAGCTTGTACAGCTGCTCGAGGATGGTGTAGGTGCCGTCGAGGCACTCGAGCATCAGCTCGGGGGAGCTGGCCAGCTTGCCTTCGCAGGTGGGCTTGATCTTGGGGATCTCGGCCTCGACCGCCGCGAAGTCGGCCTCCCATGCGTCGGGGGTGGCGTACAGGTGGGTGAGATCCCACTTGCACTCGTCCGGTACCTCGGCGCGGGGGAGGTTGGGGTCGGGCGAGAAGGTGCACTCGGCCCAGGCGTCGGCGGTGAAGCCGGCGAGGCTGAGGACGAGGGCTGCTCCGGTGAGCTTGGCGAAGGTCATGTCGGGTCTCCTTGAAGGCTGTCGATCACAGGCGTCTGCGCTGCCGATCGGTGCGCTGCCGTGCCGCGGAGTTAACCCGCGCCGGATTTGGGAGCGAGGAGGGTGGGGGCGCGGCTGTCCATGGCGTCAGCGGACCTACGGAGGACCTCTGCGCCCCCGGGCGGATCCCGCGTGGACCCGTGCCCAAAGAGCCGATCACGGGGGGCCTGACGGCGGGGCCTTTGAACACCTGGTTCCGTCTCTCGTCAGGGTCGTAGGTGAATGAGGATGTCACCAGATCGGCCCCGCCATCGCCGTTCAGGTCGGCGCGGTCGATCGCATCGGTGAAGCCGTAGTAGAACCGGTGCTCGGGATCCGAGGGAAGCTGCAAGAAGGACGCTACGCTGACGTCGCTTTCGCCGGAGATCGAGCCATCGACGAGGTACCAGTCGTGTCAGGATCACGCTGCGATGTCCGACAGCCCGTCGCCGCTGACGTCGCCCAGGATGGCCGCCCCATAGCCGGCCCGGTCCCCCTCTTCCTCTCCAAGCAGCTTCGCGTGGACCTGGTCCGCGTACCAGCGGCGTTCGACCCGGCAGCGGGGGTCATGGCCCCGCTGCCGCGTTGAACGAAGCAACCTTCTGGACCGCCCCACCGCGATCCGGTCAAAGCTGGTCCAGAGGTCACGTCGCTCGCCGGGCCGGGTCAGGAGGCCCCGTTCGTCCTGCTCGAGCCCTACCTCCGCCCACCTCAGCTGCCGAGGATCGAGATCGGGCCCGATGAGATCCTGGCGGCCCACTGCGTCTCTCGAGAGGAACGCGGGAACGGGCCTCTCGGTGTTCCAGGCTGCTCGCTCCTGGGCATCTTTTGGCCACGGCTGCGCCTGGCACCTTCACCAGTGCACGACCTCGCTCGGAGTGTCCCACGTGGGTCGTCCGAACCACCCTGCCATCTCCGAACCGGAACACCAACCCTTCCGCTTCCTGCTCGATGCCGAGCAGCCCATCGTGAACCAGCTGATGATGGGTGCAACAGAGGGTGAGCAGGTTCTCCTCGCCGTTTCCACCGCCGTTCTGGAAGTACTTCAGATGGTGGATGTCCAGCCAAAGCCGGTTGGTGCAGCCAGGCACCTGGCAGCGGTGTTGGTCGCGGTGGAGCACGGCCCGGCGCGTGGTTGGCGGGATGGTGCGGGAGAGATGGCCTCGCCCGTTCCCCTCCCGCATCTCCAGGATCTCGGAGTCGCAGCATGCTTGGCCCACGTGGGTCTCCGAGACCTCGGCTTCTGGCGCCGCAGTCCGGCCGCAGTTGGGGCAGTGTTCGACCACCATGCGGAAGCGCTCACCTGTGGGGGCCTCGGCGCTGTCCAGTTCGTCAAGCATCCTGGTCGCCACCTGAGCCAGGAGAGCGCCGTCTCCCACCTCTTCACTCGTCACACCTGCTGCGGCCCGAACGGCTGCGAGAAGGGTCCGGATCTGCTCGGCCTCCACTGGCTCCATGGAGAAGCTCAACCGCACGGGCCCGGCCTCCTTGACCTCATCCCCACTGGGAGGCTCACCCGGCCGGTGCGCGGCCACGACACGCTCGAGCACTCGGCTGGTGGACTGGCAAGCCAGATCCACCCACTCCGCTTCGACCTCGGGGGTGACCACGGCCAGCAGCTCGCGAGCCTTGGTCCAACACAGCGCACCCGAGGCGAAGGCCTGGTCCAGCAGAGGCAGGTGCGGTAGTGCCCTCCCGATGCGGACGAGTCCACGGGTCTTGCGCGGATCGAGCGAGAGCTTCACCTCGGCGTACTGGCCCACGTTGGCGTAGCCCAGGTCGAGGAAGTGCTCCCGGTCCGCCATCTCGGCCAGGAGCAACGCGAGATCTCGCTCGGCTCGACCACGAGAGGATCCGCGAGACCGTCGCCGTTCAGGTCGCCCTCGAGCCACACCCGCGTGCCCAGCTGGTCGCCTGTGGCTGTTCCCATCATGCTCAGGTCGGCGTCCGAGGTGAGGATGTGGGTCCCGGAGACGGGGCCGTAGAACAACCAGCCCACACCCGTCAGGAAGCCGGGGCCACCCACGAGCACGTCGTTCCAGCCGTCGCCGTTGGCGTCGCCATCGCCGGACACCGAGCGGCCGGCGTTGTAGTTGGCCTGGCCTTCGAGGATCGCCGACGCCGAGCCGAGGTCCATGTCGGCGGTGAGTGGACCGAGGGCCAGGTAGGCGCGTCCGCCCGAGGTGCCCGTGTAGTAGTAGCCCTCTGCCCCCACCCACAGGTCGCGGTAGCCGTCACCGTCGTGGTCACCCGCGGCGGCGATGTCGCTCCCCGCCCTGTCACCGCTTCGCCCCCCCGTGAGCACAGCGCAGGCATCGTCCAGGGTCACCGTACCCCCATGTGCGAGGCCGAGGCGCCGCTGTAGATGTAGACATCTCCCCCGCTCGAGCCCTCCAGGGCCCCCACGGCGAGCTCCGCCAGCCCGTCACCATCCAGGTCACCCGGGCCGGCGACGGCGTAGCCCAGGTAGCCCCAGGGTACGTCACCCAGGATGGTGAGATCGGCATCCCCCAGGGAGTGCTCCCCTTCGACCGCAGCGTCGAGCAGCAGGTAGGCTCCCCCGACGGCGTCCTGCTCGCCATCGAGCAGGGCCGCACCCACCAGCAGGTCCGGGAGGCCGTCCCCGTCCACATCCCCCGCGCTGGCCAGGCCCCAGCCCGCGACCTCGTTCTCAGTCGTGCCGAACCAGCTGGAGGCCGCCTCGATGGCGTGCCCACCGCCGGTCACCGGGCCCATGGCCAGGTGGAGGGCCCCAGCGCTCTGGGCGGCGCTGCTGTCGCAGGCGTCCGCGAGGACGAGATCCGTCCACCCGTCCCCGTCCAAATCTCCGGCACCTCGGGGGACCAGCCAGTGGCAGTTCTGGCTGTAGGGGGTGGGCCAGTGGGCGTCGGCGAAGCCCAGCGGCACATCGCCGTGCTGCGCTCCGAGGAAGATCCACATCCCTGCGGTCTCGGTGAGCTCATCGCTGGCGGTCACCAGCAGATCGTGCGCTCCGTCACCGTCGAGATCCGCGGTGGCGAGCCCAGGCCAGTAGCTGAGGGTGTTGGCAAAGGGCAGTACGGCGAAATCGAGATCCTCGGGGGTGCGCTCACCGAACAGCTCGCAGTCGTTGGCGGTCCCGTCACAGTCGTTGTCCACCCCGTCGTTGCAGACCTCCTCGTGTCCGGTCCAGCAGTCCGCGCAGCCGTCGTCGCAGTCCGCGCTGTTCTCCACCCACCCTTCGGGAGCCGCGCAGGCCTGGGTGTCAACGCCGGGGTCACCGAACCCGTCACCGTCGGCGTCCTGGTGCCAGGTCGAGGTGTCCATCGGGTCGCTGTCCTCATCGTCGATCAGACCGTCACAGTCGTCATCGACACCGTGCAGCGCTCCTCGGCCTGGGGTGAGACGGCCGGCTCGCTGTCGTCACAGTCCCCCCCCCTGCAGCACCTGATCCTCACCGGGCGCGCAGGCCTCGGTGGCGCTCCCGCTGGCGCCCCAGCCATCGCCGTCGAGGTCATCGAAGACGGTCAGGGTCAAGCCCTCGTCGATCTCACCGTCGCAGTCGTCATCGACGCCGTCGCAGCTCCGCTCCTCGTCGGAGCAGTCGGTCTCCAACGGGCTGTCCGGCTGCCCTGTGTCCGGCTTCTCCGGCTCGCCGCAGGCCATCAGCAGCAGCGTCAGGCCCGCCGTCCCCGCGAATCCGCTCATGCCATCCTCCATGGTCTGCAGAACTGTACCAGCATGCCGGGGATGAGGTGGACACCATCGGCGCGCCCGGCGGGGGGTCGCTGTCCGGCCAGCGATGGTCGCGTGTGGTTCGGGCCTGGAGCGGGGTCATCGGATCCCACACCCGCAGGATCGGTGATGGAACGGATTCCGCCGGCACGTGTGTGGGTGCGTCCGACCCGTGTCCGGCACGGCGCGGATCAGGATAGGCCATAGGCCACGAATACCTCGGAGGTCTCCATGTCCGTGCCCGCCAACCTCGCCTCGCTGCGCGCCCTCATGACCCAACACGGGTTGGATGCCTGGATCGTACCCAGCGCCGACGCGCACCAGTCCGAGTACGTCTCCACCAACTGGCTGCGTCGGGGGTTCATCTCCGGCTTCGACGGTTCGGCCGGGACCGTGGCCGTGCTGGCCGGCAAGGCTGGCCTGTGGACCGACGGGCGCTACTTCCTGCAGGCGGCCCAGCAGCTCGAGGGCAGCGGCATCGAGCTGATGAAGATCGGCGTGCCCGGCGTGCCCACCATGGAGGCTTGGCTGGGTGATGAGCTGGCCGAGGGCGCTCAGGTCGGCGTCAACGCCGCCGTGTTCTCGGTCAAGGGCTACGGCGAGCTCGAGGCGGCCCTGAGCGCCAAGGGCATCACCCTGGTTCCCCTGCAGGCCGACCTGGTGGACCAGGTCTGGGGCGACAACCAGCCCCCCATGCCCGACGCGCCGGTGCGGGTCCACCCCGACAGCGTGGCCGGCGAGACCGTGGCCGAGAAGCTCGGACGCCTGTTCCTGCGCATGGAGCGCGAGGGTGTGGACGCCATGCTCATCTGCGCTCTGGACGAGCTGGCGTGGACCTTCAACCTGCGCGGCGCCGACATCGCCTACAACCCCGTGTTCATTGGCTGGGCCGTGGTCGAGGCTGGCAAGGCCACCCTGTTCACCGCTGTGGACCGCCTGAACCCCGACGTGCTCGACGCCCTGCCCGACAACGTCCAGCTGCGTCCCTACGCCGACATCGACGCCGCCTGCCAGGCCCTGGGTGCGGCCGAGGCCACCGTGTGGCTCGACCCCGCCGTGGCCAGCAAGCGCCTGGCCGTGATCCTCGAGGAGAGCGGCGCCAGCTTGCACCTGGCCACCGGCCCCGTGCCCGCCTGGAAGGCCGTCAAGAACCGCACCGAGATCGCCGGGATGCGCGCGGCCCATGTGCGCGACGGGGTGGCCATGGTGCGCTTCCTGCGCTGGCTCGAGACCGCCGTGCCCGCGGGCGGGGTGACCGAGCTGTCCTCCGAGGCGCGGCTCGAGCGCTTCCGGGCCATGGGCGAGAAGTTTGTGGGCAACTCGTTCAACACCATCGCCGGCTATGCGGGCCACGGCGCCATCGTGCACTACGCCGCCAGCCACGCCACCAACGCCGCTGTGCTGGCCGAGGGCATCTTCCTGGTGGACTCGGGGGGGCAGTACCTGGACGGCACCACCGACATCACCCGCACCATCGCCATGGGCGAGCCCACCCAGGAGCAGCGCCGGGCCTACACCGCGGTGCTGCGCGGCCACCTGCAGCTGCGGGGCGCGCGCTTCACCGCCGGCACCAACGGCTATCAGCTGGACGTGCTGGCCCGGGCGCCCCTGTGGGATTTCTTCCTGGACTACGGCCACGGCACCGGCCACGGCGTGGGCGCGGCCCTGTGCGTACACGAGGGCCCGTTCTCGGTCAGCCTGCGCAAGAACATGACCCCGCTGCAGCCGGGTCACATCCTGTCCAACGAGCCCGGGTACTACAAGGCCGGTGAGTTCGGCATCCGCATCGAGAACCTGGTGCTGGTCAACAAGGTCCACGACAACGAGCACGGCGTGTTCCTGGGCTTCGAAGATCTCACCCTGTGCCCCTACGACCGCAAGCTCATCGACGAGGCGCTGCTGTCCGACGGCGAGAAGACCCAGATCAACGCCTACCACGCCAAGGTGCTCGAGAGGCTGGGCCCCCTGGTGAGCGGCGAAGAGCTCGAGTGGCTCGAGGCGGCCTGCGCCCCCATCGAGCTGGCCTGCTGCGCCTGGTAGCAGCGCCGAGCCTTAGTCGCCCCGCCGCTTCTCCAGCCATCGCCGGATCAACCACCGGCTGTGGCCCACCACTTCGCGGCCGCCCAGCAGCACGCCGACGCCCAGCAGCAACCAGGACGCGCCGTAGATCACTAAGCCCCACATTAGGCCGAGCCACTTCGCGCCGACCCAGGTGGCGATGCCGCCCACCAGCAGCGCCACGGGCCAGCCCAGAACGAAGTTGAGCAGCACCAACAACAGCGCCAGGCGGAAGCGGGGGGACGCCAACAGCTTGGCGCGGGCCTGGTCGGGCGGGGGGGGGGTGGGGGCTGGAAGGGGGTGTGGCAGGTGCGGTCCGGCGACGGCGGTCCCGGCGAGGGGCGGTCAGCGTGACCGGGGGCCGTCGGGAGTCGGGGGGCCGTTATCCGAATGCGGGCGGCGGGGTCACCCAGGGACGCTGCGTTCGACCCTCGCTCGACGGGACAGGATCTGCATACCAGGCCATCACATCGGTATACCCAGACCAGCGGGCCCCGGTGTCAGCGTGGCGAGGGCTTGCGCCGCCGGCTGTGCTCGTCCCGGTCCCGGTCCCGGTCCCGGTCCCGGTCCCGATCCCGGTCTCGAGCGCGGCTCTGCTCGGGAACGGAGCCAGGGCAGCTCGGGTCTGCCTCGGGGTCGCAGGGGGGCTCACCGCCGCACAGCCGGTCCAGGGCGAACACGTCCATGCGCATGGGCGCGTCCTGCAGCTCGTAGGGCAGGGTGGAGTCCAGCAGCGAGGACACCCGCGCGGCCGGGTCCATCCAGGGCTCTCCGTTCCAGGCCTCGCAGACCTCGTCCCGGTGCGCCACCAGCCAGGTGTTCACTTCGGCCAGGATCGCGGGACGGTAGGCCGAGGGGTTGAGCACCTCGTCGTACTGCCAGTCGATCCACTCCGACCAGTCCCAGAGGCGGTCCTGGACCACGCAGCCTCGCTCGTCCCGCTGCAGCACGCTGCCGGGAGCCAGCAGCCCTGCGTAGAAGGTGTAGCCGTCGTAGTTGGCCGCCAGATCGGCGTACGAGAAGACCTTGGTGGTGGCCGTGCCCCAGAAGGACCGCTCCGTGAACGTGCCCCAGCGCACGGCCCGTGCGGGGTCCTGGCCCTGGCGGCTGCGCCGGAAGTACAGGTAGCCCTGCACCAGGAAGTGGTCGATCTTGTCGGTGCCCACGAGCACGTCGCCCATTCTGATGGTGGAGCAAGGCCCCACGGTGGCCAGCAGCAGGTTCTGGCGCCACTCCACGCCGCCGTAGATGTCTTCGCGCCCGCTGAAGGTGTGGCGGTCCAGATCCGCCATCTCCAGCCAGGCCGCGTAGGCGCCGAAGGTCATGGGGGGCAGCTCCCCGCGCGCATGCACCTGGGTGCGGTCTCCCAGCACGCGCTCCACCTCGCGGGCCAGGACCCAGCGCAGCTCGGCGTCGCTGCCCTGACACGCGGACTCTTGGTTGGCGGCCGCCACGGCCCTGGCGAGCAGCTGGTCCATGTGGGCGTCGGCGGCCGGCTGCGCGTCCTCGAGCCGTTCCGAGCGCCAGGTGAGCTGGTCGCTCTCGTAGGCGAGGACGGCTTGGCAGAGCAACAGCCCGAGCCACCATGGAGTCATCGTCACCTCGTGCGGGATCGTGCCTGACCCCCACAAGGGATGCTGGCAGGCCCTTCGCTATCTCACCCGAGGAGTCCGCGCCGAGGCCAGGCGACGGCTTGGTGCGTGCTGTACGCTCCAGCGTGTTCGGGCCCGGCCCATGGCGGAGGCCCAGGGCCGGTCATACAGGAAGAACGTGGGACTCATCCCAGGTTCGAACCACCAGCTCAGCGAGGATCTACCCATGCCTCTCTCTCCACCTCTGTTCGACGTCGTCGAGAAGATCAAGGTCCACTTCCCTGTGGGCCAGGTCACCGATGCCTTCGACGTGGCCCTGACCCGCCGCGCGTACAACACCGAGAACCACATCCCTGGCGCCCCCGACCACGAGTCCATGGAGTGGCTGGGCGATCGGATCCTGGGCGCCGTCGTGGCCCAGGAGCTCTGGTCGCGGTTCCCCCACGCCAAGCCCGGGCGGCTGGATCTGGTGCGAGACATGCTGACCAGTGAAGGCCCGCTGGCGGAGATCGCCAAGGAGCTGCAGCTGCTGAGCGCCATCCGCATGGGCATCGGCGAGGAGAAGCAGGGCCAGGTCAGGTCCAAGAAGGCGCTGTCCGACCATGTGGAGGCCCTGGTGGCGGCCGCGTTCCTGTGCGGGGGTTGGGCAGCCGCCACAGCCTTCGTCGGGCTCATCCTGGGCGATCGTTACCCCCAGGAGCTCCCCGAGAGCGAGGCCAGGGGTGTGAGCGACGAGGGCTCCCAGGCCATGACGGCGCTGAACACCCGCGTGCAGGCCCGCTGGAAGACCAGCGTTCCCCTTGCCGACTGGGACGTCCAGCAGGTGGGCGGCGTCGGCAACAGCCCTGTCCACCAGGCCACCGTCCGCCTGCCCGATGGAGAGGTGCTCCAGGGAGAGCCAGTGGAGGGCCGCAAGCAGACCGCCAAGGCCAGCGCCGCCCGGGTCGCGCTGGCGTACCTCGACACCCTCGGGCCGGTCTGATCGGTCCCCGCCGTCCTCCCGCTCCCAGGTTCCCACACCCGCCGCGGGTTTGCCCGGGCGATAGATGGGTGGAAAGCCTCGGGAGCCACCCATGTCCCTGCGCCGCACCCTCGCCACCTTCCTGCTGCTGCCGCTGATCACGTTCCTCGAGGCGGGCGCTTGGTATGGTGCCCACGCGGTGCTGTTCCTGTTCCGCATCGAGGACGTGGAGCTGGGCGGGCTGGGCATGGACTCCGCCGACGCCATCTCGGCCTCAGCCACCGCGCGGCTGCTGGTGCCCGTGGCGATCCTGCTCGGTGGACTGCTGGGGGCCGCCATCGGGTCCCAGGGGCTGCTGGTGCTGGGCCTGCTGCTGGCCGCGCCGGGCATGGCCTTGATCGGGATGCCCGCGCCCTGGCTGGGGGGGCTGGCGGCGGCGCTGCTGGTGCTGGGCCACGGGCTCATGCGGCCGGGCCTGATGGGCTCGGCGGCCGCGGCGCTGCGGGGCAGTGAGCACCTGCGCACCGCCTTGATCGCCCTGATCTACACGGCCATCAACCT
>CALDOK010000454.1 GCA_937912125.1 uncultured Pseudomonadota bacterium | reverse complement strand
GCCCGCGGAACCAAAAAGCCCCTCCGACCGAGGTCGAAGGGGCTTGATGGTGGGCGATACTGGATTTGAACCAGTGACCTCCACCGTGTGAGGATGGCACTCTTCCGCTGAGTTAATCGCCCAAAGCGGTCCGCCTTTTAATTCAGGCCTCTGGGGGCGTCAACGGCGAATGGATCGAAAGGGGGATCAGGGCGCCGGGCAGCCATAGGTGCACCTGCCCCAGCATGTGACGACGTTGTCCGCGTCCGCTGCGCAGGCGTGGTAGAGGCCGGTGGCTATCTGCACGAAGCTGCCTTCGGGGATCGGATCGTAGATGTAGGTGGCCGAACCGAAGCACTGGACCGACCCGCTGGTGTCCAGGGCGCAGCAGGCGTACTCGTCGCAGTCCAGGTCGGTCCAGGTTCCGGACCACGGGCCGTCGGCGCCGTAGTACCAGCACTCGACGCCCCCCGCCGCGTCCATGGCGCACAGGCCCTGCCGAGCCGCCTCGATGCGCTCCCAGGGACCCGCGTCCGTGGCGATGGCGTCGGCCTGGTCTCCCCAGCACTGGAGCGCACCCGCGGTGTTGAGCGCACAGGAGAAGGTCTCACCCACCGAGATGGCGGTGAAGCTGCCCTCCGGGGGGGTGGACTCGCCCTGGTTGTCCTCGCCCCAGCACGCGATGCTGCCGTCGGAGGCCACCGCGCAGGCGTGGTAGTCGATGCCCGTTCCGACCGAGACGTCCGTGAAGCTCCCCGAGGGCTTCTTGTCGGTGCCCACGTGTCCACAGTTACCCCAGTGGGCCAGGCTGCCGTCTGCCATCACGCCTACGCCGCAGTCGTAGCCCAGATCGATGTCCAGGAACTGGCCCGAGGGTGAGCTGATCCCGTGCCAGCACTCCACAGTGCCGTCGCCCAACAGGCCGCAGCTCGAGCTCTGGCCGAGCTTCAGGTCCACCCACCGGCACGCGCTGTCGGTGACACTGGCATCCCCATCGTTGCAGTCGGTGTTGTTGTCGGTGTAGCCCGCGGGTCGCTCACAGGCCTGGGTCTGGTCGAACAGGTCGCCGAAGCCGTCGCCGTCGCTGTCTGCGTACCAAGTGAACGGCTCGGTGGAGTCGGGGTCGTCGTCCTCGGCCAGCCCGTCGCAGTCCTCGTCGCTGTCATCGTCGTCGCATCGCTCGGTGGCGTCGGGATGAACATCGTCCCGGGTGTCGTCGCAGTCGCGGTGGTCGCTCACGTAGCCGATGGGCTGCAGGCACGCTGCGGCGGCGTTGTGCGGGTCGCCAAAGCCGTCGCCGTCGCTGTCGGCATACCAGAGCAGCTCGGGGTTGACGTCGTGGTCGCTGTCGTCGCAGTCCTCGGCGTTGTCGGCGTAGCCTACGGGCTGGTCGCACTGGATCATCTGCTCATCGTCGCAGCCGTATCCGTCACCGTCGCCGTCGACGTACCAGACCGGCACCTCGACGCCGTCGTCGGTCGTGCCGTCACAGTCGTCGTCCTGGCCGTTGCACTGCTCGTCTGCACCTGGGTGGATCGCGTCGTCGTCGTCGTCGCAGTCGCCGGCCTGCGAGGCCAGCCCGTCGCTCTGGCTGCAGGCCGACTGCTGGGCGTCGCTGCCCCAGCCGTCGCCGTCCACGTCCACCCAGTAGACGCTGGCGAGCCCGAGCAGGGGATCGCTGTCGTCGCAGTCTTCGGGTCGCGGGACCCCGTCGCCGTCGAGGTCCATGCGCTCATCGAGCTGCTGTTCGCTGATGTAGGAGCAGCCGTGGATCGCGAGCACCAGCAGGGTTCCGAGGTGGGTCATCCGGTCCTCCCAGGAGATGGCCGACATTCAACCATAGCTGAGTGTGTCGGGCGAGGACCTGCGCTCCTGCCCATCCCTGTCCTGCCGGGATAGGCACTCTCCATGATTCCCTCGGACTTCCGCCTGGACACGGTCTCCGTTCACCTCGTCGAGCGCCTCGAGGGGGCCCGGCGCAGCTACGTGGACCGCCCCGATCAAGCCCCCCCTGCGTTCCTTCGCATCGCCGAGGAGCTGGTGGCCGACGCGGCCGCCGAGGTGGGGGAGTACTCCGACGAGGGCGACTACCCGGTGGTGCTGCGGCGGGAGATCCTCGAGACCTTCCTGCCGCGCTACACCCGGCTGGCCCTCGAGCACAACGCCCTCGAGAAGCGGCGCTTCGGGGCCTGGCGTGCCGGCGACCCGGTGGCCCGACTGGTCACCACCGGCGCGGCCATCTTGGCGGCAGCCATCTTCTCCCGCTTCTTCCCCTCGGTCTTCGCGGCGGTGGCCTGGCTCTTCGTGGTGATGGTGGCCTTGATGCCCGAGCTGCGGGCCACCTGGTACCGGCGGGTCTACAGGCGCGATCTCCAAGCGGTGGTTGACGACATGGCCCGCATCCACGACCACCTCACGGTCTACACCCCCAGCGAGCGCCGCGCCGAGCCCGCTCACGCCGAGCCCGCTCGCGCCGCTACCCCCAGCCTCGACCGCAGCCCGTCCCAAGACGCTGCGAGCTCGTTCGACGAGGCTTTCGCCAAGAGGCGCCGCGGCGCGGCCGCGACCTCCAAGCACAAGGAGTGATCCATGGGCATCGTAGACATCCCCCGCGGTGGGGGCAGAGCCAAGGTCCGCATCCCGGTGATCCCTGGTGGGATCAAGAAGTTCGGCATCATCGCCGGCATCGTGCTGGCCGGGCTGCTGTTCGGCTACGCCAGCTTCACGGTCTACGTCGAGCCCGACGAGCTGGCCGTGCGGCAGGTGTTCCTGGGGCTGCCCTTTGGCCCCGAGAAGGGCATCCAGGACGAGATCTTCGGCCCTGGACTGTACTTCGTGATGCCCGGCTACGAGCGGCTGCATCTCTTCCCCCGCGACATGCAGCTGGTGGAGCTGAACGACTACGCATCGGAGTCCTCGAGGGCCGCGAGCACGGCGCCCTCCATTCGGATTCAGACCTCCGAAGGCTACCAGGTCACCGTGGACGTCACCGTGTCCTACCGCATCGTCGATCCGGTGGCGCTCATCAAGAGCGTTGGCCCAGGGCGTCTGTACGAGAACCAGCTCGTGCTGCCCCGCGCCGATCGCTACCTGCGCCAGGCCCTGGGCGAGCTCAACGCCGAGAACTTCTACTCAGGACAGCTGCGCATGGCCAAGGCCCAGCAGGCCCGCGAGCTGCTCAGCGACGACCTGGGCGAGAGTGGCATCCAGGTCTGGAACGTCATGGTGCGCCACTACACCTACGACGATCGCTACCAGGAGGCGATCGAGCTGCGCAAGATCCAGGATCAGATGGTCTTCAAGAACCGCGCCGAGGCCTTCGCCAAGACCCAGGAGGCCGAAAAGAATCGCGTGTTGGCCGAGGGCGCTGCCAAGGTCGAGGTCGAGAAGGAGCGCGGCGTCTCCGAGGTCCGCAAGATCAAGGCCGACGCGGAGCTCTACTTCCGCACCACCAGCGCTGAGGGCGACAAGCTGCTGGCGCTGGCCGAGGCCGAGGCCGTGCGGCTGCGCAACGACGCCCTCAAGGTGCCTGGCGCCGAGAACCTGGTGGGCATGGAGATGGCCGAGGTGCTCAGTGGCACCCAGGTCATCGTGGTGCCCACCGACGGCCCCAGCGGGGTCAATCCCCTCAACCTCGACGAACTGATGAGGGGGTGGTGACATGCGTAGCCTCATCCTGACCGCCGCTCTGGCCCTGTCCCTGTCCACCGGCTGCACCCCCCACAGCACCGACTCCACCGAGGTGGGCGTACGCACCGCCAAGATCGCCTTCATCGGCGACAAGGGCGTGCAGAAAGAGATCTACGCGCCGGGCTCCACCTACTTCTTCCCGCCGATCATCAACGACTGGCACGTCTTCGACACCGCGCTGCAGAACCTGGAGATGACCCGCGAGGTCAACAAGGGCTCCCGCTCGGGCGATGACTCCATCCGCTTCAAGACCGTCGACGGCAACGACATCTCCGTCAACGTCACCGTGGTCTGGCGCATCGATCCCACCCAGGCCTGGTACGTGCTCCAGTTCGTGGGCGACGATCTGGAGGCGGTCGAGGAGAAGCTGGTGCGCCCGGTGTCTCGCACCGTGATCCGCGACGTGCTCAACGAGCTCGCCTCGGAGCAGTACTACGACGCCGACAGCCGCTTCCGCAAGGGCACCGAGGCCGAGACCCGGCTCAACCACTACCTCAACGCCGAGGGGGTGATCATCGACCAGGTGCTACTGGGCGAGCACGCCTTCAACCCCCGCTACGAGCAGGTCATCCGCGACAAGAAGGTGGCCGAGCAGGACGCTTCCCGGCTGCAGTCCGAGACCGAGGCCGCCGGCGAGCAGGTCAAGCGCGATCTCGAGGAGCAGAAGGGCTACGTCAACCAGGCCATCGAGCAGTCCATGGGTCAGGCCCAGCGAAAGCAGCTCGAGGCGGACGCCGCCTTCTACGAAGCCCAGCGCAAGGCCGAGGCCATCACCACCGAGGCCAAGGCCGAGGCCGAAGGCCTGATGGCCCGCGCCCGGGCCCTCGCCGGCTCCGGTGGTGCCGCTCAGGTCAAGCTCAAGCTCGCCGCTGCCATGCGCGGCAAGCCCATCATTTTCCTGCCCGCCTCATCGGGCATGGACGTGCGCAACACGGATGTCAACCAGCTCCTCGAGCGCTACGGTGTGCAGGCCGCAGGCCGTCGATCGGAGTAGTTCATGTCCCATCCCATCGTTCAGAAGGTGCGCGCTGCCGGTGTGGTAGGCGCGGGCGGGGCAGGCTTCCCCACCCACGTCAAGCTCAACGCCAAGGCCGACACCTTCCTGGTCAACAGCGTCGAGTGCGAGCCGCTGCTCTACAAAGACAAGGAGCTGATGCGGCTTCAAGCCGCCCGCATGGTCGAAGGCTTGCGCCTGGCCATGGACGCCACGGGCGCGGCGCGGGGCATCATCGCGCTGAAGGCCAAGGCCCACGACGCCATCGCGGCCCTCGAGCCCCACATGATGGGGCCCCTGAGCCTGCACCCCTTGGACAACTACTACCCCGCTGGCGACGAGTACTGCGTGGTCTACGAGTGTACCGGGCGTGTCATCCCTGCCGGCGGTATCCCGCTGCAGGTGGGCTGCGTGGTCTCCAACACCGAGTCCCTGGTCAACGTGGCGCTGGCCGACCAGGGCCTGCCCGTGGTGCAGAAGGCCCTCACCGTGGCCGGTGAGGTGGCCAACCCCTCCACCTTCATCGTGCCCGTGGGCATCTCGGCCCGCGAGGTCATCCACATGGCCGGCGGCGCCACGGTGGATGACCCGGTCCTCATCGACGGCGGCCCCATGATGGGCCCTTGCATCACGGACCTCGACGCTCCGGTCACCAAGACCAGCGCCGGCTGGGTGGTGCTGTCCCGGCAGCACAAGCTCGCCATGCGCAAGCTTGCCCCCGAACACCAGCGGGTCCGCATCGCCAAGGCCAGCTGCGACCAGTGCGTCATGTGCACCGAGCTCTGCCCCCGCTACCTGATGGGCTACGCCATCGAGCCCCACAAGGTGATGCGCATGGTGGGCTTCGCCGGCGAGCAGCACGATCAGTGGGGCCGCCACGGCCTGCTGTGCTGCGAGTGCAACATCTGCGAGTACTACGCCTGTCCCGAAGACCTCACCCCTCGCAGCATGTGCGTGCGTGCCAAGGGCGCCTGGTCCAAGAAGGGCAAGTGGCCTCCCCACCTCGAGGGGCTGGGCCGCATCCACCCCATGCGCGAGGCGCGGCGGGTCCCGGTGTCCCGCCTGGTCCATCGCCTGGGCCTCACCCAGTACGACGTCCCGGCGCCCTTCCGCGACTTCGCCTACGAACCGCCACGGGTGCGCCTGATGTTGAAGCAACACCTGGGTGCTCCGGCTGTCCCGATGGTGGCCGAGGGCCAGAAGGTCGCGATGGCGCAGGTCGTAGCGGATGTGCCCGAGGGCAAGCTCGGCGCGCCCATCCACGCCAGCATCGACGGCCGTGTGGCCCGTATCGACGAAACCAGCATCTGGATCGAGAGGAAATAGGCATGGACATGGAACGTCCCAAGACCGGCTGGCCGGCTTCCCTGGGCCTGGTGGAGCTCTCCAGCATCGCCCGCGGCATCGAGACCATCGATCGGATGCTCAAGGCTGCCGAGGTCGAGCTGGTGCTCGCCCGCACCATCTGCTCGGGCAAGTACATCGTGCTGGTGGCCGGCGAGCTGGACATGATCGAGGCTTCTGTCGAAGCCGGCCGTGCGGTGGCTGCTGAGTGCATGATCGACAGCTTCATCATCCAGAACGTGCACCCTGACGTCGTCCCGGCGCTCTCCTCCACCGTGGTCCCCCAGAACCGGGCGGCCCTGGGGATCCTCGAGTCCTTCTCGGTGGCTGCGCTGATCGAGGCCATCGACCGTGTGGCCAAGGCCGCGCTGGTGGAGATGGTCGAGTGTCGCCTGGCCATGGCCCTGGGGGGCAAGGCCTTCCTGGTGTTCACGGGCGACGTCGAGGCGGTCAAGGAGTCCGTGGAGGCCGGCGCCGAGGTGATCGCTGAGCGGGGCCTGCTGGTCAACAAGATCGTGATCCCCGATCCCCGCCCCGAGCTGTTCGAGACGCTGCTGTAGTGAGCCGCCAGCCAGGTCCCGTGGACCTGTGAGTGTGCGCACAGGTTCGGTCGAGGATCGGCAGTCGAGGCATGCCGATGCGCTGGGGGTGTGCAAGAGGTCGCTCGCGACGCACTCGTGCAGGCGCTGTGCCTGCCCTCGGCCGCGTCGCGCCAACCGCACAGGAGAACTCCATGAAGAGCCGCACCGCTGCGACGCTCGCATTCCTCGGCAGCCTGATCCTGCCCACCACCGCCATGGCCCAGAGCCGCACCGACTGGGAGATGCACGGTGGCGACGAGGTCGGTCCATACGCTGCGCCCTACGACGACATCGTGTACTGGGGCTACCGGACCTCCCAGCACGGCGCCATCGATGAGTACGACTACGCTGCGGCGATCCCCGCGGAGACCGACCTGGGCTGGGGTCCCGCCCCAGACCCGGACATCATCGGCTTCTCCATCTATTCTCGTCTCTGCGCCCCGGCGGTGGCCTGTCGGTATGGTGGCGACTTCACCTACTTCCAGACCTTCGTGAACATCCCCGAGGACGTTGTGGTGACTCAGTTCACCATCGCCTTCAGCGGCATGGACGATGGCGCCCGGATCACCATCTTCAACACCGACTACCCCACGGGCTTGGTCGTGCCTGGTAGCTACGTCTACCTCGGCGGTGCTGGCACCTCGGACCTCAGCAGCTTCGTGATCTCGGGCGAGAGCAACCGGGTTGTGGTCACCCAGGTGGATGATTGCTGCTCCGGCAACAACCTGCGGTCTGCGCTGGTGGTGCTGAACGGCGAGACCGTCGAGACCTCGTCAGACATCGACGAAGATGGCATCGACGACGACTTCGACAACTGCGTCGACGTCTACAACCCCGACCAGGGCGACCTGGATGGCGACGACGTGGGCGATGTCTGCGACGACGACGCCGACGACGACGGCGAGCTCGCGGTCACCGACTGCGACGACCTGGACCCCACCATCTTCCCTGGCGCCACCGAGATCTGTGACGACGGCGTCGACAACGACTGCGACGGCCTGATCGACCAGGACGACCCCAGCGCGGACTGCGACGGTGACGGTGTTTCCAACGGCGATGACGGCTGCCCGGATGACTTCGACCCGGGCCAGGTGGACACGGACAGTGACGGCCTCGGCGATGTCTGTGACGACGACGATGACGACGACGGCGTGCTGGACGACGACGACAACTGCGCCCTGGATGCCAACGCCGATCAGGCCGACGCTGACGACGACGGTGTGGGCGACATCTGCGACGACGACGCCGATGGCGATGATGTGCTCGATGTAGACGACCTGTGCCTCTTCACGGCCTACGAGGACGCTCCCACCCAGGGCCTGGGCAAGAATCGCTGGGCCGACATGGACGCCGACGGCATCTTCGACACCAACGGCAAGAACCCCACCGGGCGCGCCTACACCATCGAAGACACCGCGGGCTGCAGCTGCGCCCAGATCATCGACACCTGCGGCTACGGCCAGGGCCACACCAAGTTCGGCTGCTCCAACAGCGTGATGGACGCCTGGACCGGCTTGTTCGATGAGGCGGGTGCCGAGCCCTTCGCGTGCCACGACTAAGGAGCGCGGGCCAGGCCAGCGCCTGAGCCTCCTCGCTTCCTCACCGGCCCGGGCTCACCCCCGGGCTGGTTTCGTCTTGGGGCTTGGGCTCTACAAGCTCCCACGCGGGCCGGGCCGCCGCAGGCTCGGATCCAGGCGTGACAGGACTCGACCGGGCCGCCTGCCTAGCCCCCCTCCCAGACGGGGAACACAGCGCAGCGGTCGAACCCCGACTGGCACTCGACCCACACGCTCTGGCCTGCCCCGAGTCGGAGCGTGCCGGCCTGGACCGCGCCGTCGAGGCCCGGGAAGGTGGCGTAGATCACGTAGTCCCCGGGGGGGACCTCGCCGGGACCGTAGCTGTTGTGGTCATCGGTGAATGCCACGGCGGAGGCGTCGCCCACCAGGGTGACCACGGCCACGGCGTTGGTGGGCTCCGGGGCTTGCGTTGAACTCTCGCTGGGCGGGGATGCGGGCTGGGTGGGATCCGCGGCGGGTTGGGTGGGTTGAGCCGCTGGCCGGGAGGGCTCTTCCCCTCGCGTCTCCGCTTGGCCTGAAGCTGCAGGTGCGGCCTTCATGGGCGACGATGTGGGTGGCGCAGCGCGCGCGGCCGCGAGCTGGTGGGCTGCGGTGAGCGCAGGCTCTCGCTCCACCGCGAGATCGTCCTGCGGCGTCGGCGTGGCGGGCAGCGGCTCTGTGACGCTCGCCTCGGCAGGCTCGGCCAGCAGGAACTCCCGGTCACTGCGCAGCGCGCTCCGCACCGGCCCGAGCACTACGATGAGGCCCGCGATCGTCACGACTCCGCCGACCAGCAGCCCCAGCAGGGGGAGTCGAGATCTCCGTGGCTGGTCGGAGGTGCTGGAGGCGCTCGGTGTGGGTGTCGGCGCGGGGGTGGGTTCCGCTGCGGTCACAGGGGCGTCGCTGCCCTGCATCGTCGTGCCAGCCTCGCGCAGGGGCTGCACATGGGCAGGGCTGGGGGTTGGCGGGGTCAGGCGCTCGAACTGGGTGTGGCCCTGGTCCACAGGCGGGCTGCCTGCCTCGGGCTCGACGGGGGGCTCGGGCTCAGGAGTCGTGGCCGGCCGAGGGACGGTGGGGACTGGTGTCTCGGCGGTGGGGACTGGCGTCTTGGCGCTGGACGCCCCGCGCTCGCGAGGTGGCGGAAGGGGCGGCAGCCCTATGGGCTCGCTCGGGATGGCGTCCTGCCAGGTCGGGTTGATACCGGCGGTGGGGGTGTTGGGCTCAGCGGGTTGGAACGGGGGGGGCGTGAAGCCCGTGCCAGCATGCTGGCGAGGGGGCTCAGCGCCTTCGCCGTCGGCCTCGTCGTCCTGAAGGTCGGCGCCCCTGCGCTCCCGCAGGACCTTGCCCGACAGGGGGCCCGTTCCTTGCTCCTGCTCGTCCATCACCTCGCGCAGGACGCTATCGGCCCAGTCGCTGATCCAGGGCTCGGGATGGCGGGCGCGCAGCTTTCGGGCTCGGCGCTGGAAGGCGTCTGCTCTGGGACGATCGGAGGGCTCGAAGGCCATGACGGCGCGCAGCAGCGAGAGCAGCTCGTCGTCCTGCCGATCCTCTGGCAGCATCCCGAGCGCCTCCTCGACCATGGTGGCCTGAAGGGTGGCGCGGCTGCAGGCGGTGCCGAAGCGGCGCCCCGCCAGGATCTCGTACAGCACCACGCCCAGGGCGTAGACGTCCCCGGCGTGGCTGTCTCGGCCGGCCATGCGCTCGGGCGCCATGTAGCCGACGGAGCCGAAGATCAAGGATCTGGTGGCCGCCTCTCGGGTCGCGAAGCTGGCGCGCGCGACGCCGAAGTCGAGCACCTTGACCTCGCCCAGCGGAGTGAGCTGGATGTTCGAAGGCTTGATGTCCCGGTGCAGGACCCGCAGTGGCTCGCCCCCCGGGCCGGGCCTGTCGTGGGCCGCGTGCAAGGCTCCGGCCACCACATGGGCCACCTCGAGGGCGACCCCCACCGGGAGGGGACCCGAAGCCCGCACCACCTGGTGCAGGTTCGCCCCCGCCAGCAGCTCCATCACCACCGTCCACGCGCCCTCGAGCTGGACGAGATCGTCCACCCTCAGGATGGCGGGGTGCTTGAGGCGGCCGAGCAAGCGCGCCTCGTCGCGCAGGCGCTGGGCCACCTCGGCCATGGCCCCCATCTCCTGGTTCAGCACCTTGAGGGCCACCGGCTTGGCGAAGCCGCCGCCGGACAGCATCTCAGCCAGGTAGACCGTCCCGAAGCCCCCTCGGCCCAGGACGTGCTGAACATGGTACCGGCGCCCCTCGGGTGCCATGGGTTGCGCGGCGCTCCTGCAGGCGGGGAGAGTGGCGGGCCAGGATACCAGCAAACGCCGGCTGCGTTCCTCATCGGACCGTCAGCGGCGCTTCTTTAGCGGCAGAGGGCGGGCTCTGGCGGCCTCGCCCACACTATCTCGAGCCCGCCCGGGTCACCCTCGATACAGCCCTCGGAGCTCGGCGCATGCCTGGTCCAAGGCCACGAACAGGCTGTCGAGGTTCTCGCAGCGCAGGATGGAGGGGCGCGCACGGTGGTCGAGCGCGGACCCCGCTAGCTCATCGGTCCAGCCGCCGTGGCCCCCCCAAGCCCAGGATGGGGCGCCCGTGGATCCAGGCCAGGCTGATCTCGGACAGGGTGCCTGCGGCGAGGGTGGCGGGCGGCGCCTGGGATGGACCGACGAGGCAGGCCCGAAGGGGGCGAACGCACATAGGTCCTCCACGATAGAGGGTTGCTGGCTTCATCGACGACGTCAAAGCTCCGGTGTATGATGCCCGCACCGCAACCGGAGGTCCCATGCGCAACGTCACCCTCGCCGCCCTCGCCCTGTTGATGGGCGCCCACCTCAACGCCTGCTCCTGCAACGGCGATCCCGTCGATACGGCCCCCCCCGAGGGCGACACCGACACCGACACC
>CALDOK010000453.1 GCA_937912125.1 uncultured Pseudomonadota bacterium | reverse complement strand
GCCGAGCCCGCCGTGGGCCCGCAGCAGCAGCTGGCCCCGCCGCCCGTCCAGGCGCTTGCTCCAGCTGGCGAAGTTCCAGCCGGAGTTCCACCAGGACAGGTACTGCCGAGCGCTAAGGTCCAGGTCCTGCCAGGCCGAGGGATCGTCCCGAGCCAGGAGCTGCTCCATGGTGAGCCTGGGCCGGTCTTCGCGGCTGGGCTCGCCGGCCGAGCTGGCCCTGCCCTGCCCTTCGACCTCGCCCAGCTCCTGGCTCAGGTCGTCCAGCTCCCGCTGAGCCTCGCCCTGGTTCACCCTGGAGGGCTCGGGCGCGGCGACGGTGGTGCGGATGTCCACCTCGCCCCCGACCCAGCCCGCCGCGGCGTCCTGCATCATCAGCAACACGGCGTCGGCGAAGCTGTCCTCGGTGCTGGGGGTGTGCACCAGCACGACCTGCAGCACCTCGTTGTAGAACTTCACGTCCAGGATCCTGAGGGTGATCTCGGTCTCGAGCTCCGGCTCCATCTGGTCGGCGGAGTCCAGGACCTCGGCGTCGTCGAGGCTGAAGGGCGCCGGCTGCGGCTCGAGGGTGCGCACTGTGCCCAGCACCGCGTAGGCCGCGCCCCCGGCTTCACCCACCACATAGCTGCAGCCCTCGAGCTGACCGGGCGGGCACACCTCGAGGTACAGGGCCGCCGCGGTGTCGCCGATGTCGGGGATGGCGGCTGGATCGAGCACCTGCAGATCGGGGTCTGCCTCGAGCTCGGCTCGCAGGATCGCGGGCATACGCAGGGCGAGCTCCGTGGCCTGGCGATCCTGCGCCTCGAAGGGCGCGACGAGCACGGGGATGGCGGCGTGGGCCGGGGCCAGCAGGCCGAGCAGCAGTGAGCTCAACATGGAACCTCCACGGATCGCTGCATCCTATGTCACCCAGCGGAAGGAGGGCAATGGACCGAGCGAAGCGCCGACTCGATGCGCGCCAGGCGGCTGTCGTACTCCAGCCAGCCGCGCTGTACGTCCGGGGCCAGATCCCTGAGCGGATCCGCGTGCAGGAAGAGCCGCTCAGGATCCACCACGGGGCTGCGGAAGACCGCCAGGCCCCACTCCCGGTCGTAGCGCTCCCAGGAGTGCAGCTGCCGCTTGCCCCCGCCGCCCTGCACGTCGCAGACGAAGGTGGGCAGGTCGAAGCCCGCGGTGTGCCCCCTCAGCTGCTTCTCGAGCTCGGCGGCGGCGGCCAGGGAGGTGCGCAGGTGCTCCGCCCCTGGCGCCATGTCGGCGTTGTAGACGTAGTAAGGAGAAATCCCAGCCTTGACCGTCGCCTTGACCAGCGCCAGCAGGGCCTGGGGTTCGTCGTTCACACCCCTGAGCAGCACCGTCTGGCTGCGCAGGGTCAGGCCCGCGTGAACCAAAGATGCCGCCGCACCCTGGGCCTCACGCCCCAGCTCGCGGGGGTGGTTGAGGTGCACATGCAGGGCCAGGCGCACCCCGCGCTCCCTGGCCCTGCTGGCCAGCGTGGCCAGGGTGTCCAGCAGTGGCCCCCGCTCCAGGTGTGCGGGATCGGCCACCAGGCCGCGGGTGGCCAGGCGGATGCGCTCGATCCCAGGCAGCTCCAGCAGCCGCTGCACCAGCCAACCCAGGTCTCCGGCGGCGAGCCGCCACACATCCCCGCCGCTCACCGTCACGTCGAGGATGCTGCGATCGGCCGCGAGGGCGCCCAGGGCCAGCTCCCAGCGCTGGCGTGTTCCGGCCTCGCGCCGCGGCCCCACCGCCCAGGAGCGGGTGCAGAAGGCGCAGTAGACGGGGCAGCGGCTGGTGGAGAGCAGCAAGGCTCGATCCGGGTAGCGGCGCACCAGACCGGGGACGACCTGGCCGCACGCTTCTCCCAGGGGGTCGTGCCGGCACAGGGGGTGATCGGGCTCGAGCTCGCTGTGCAGAGGCAGCAGCTGGCGACGGATGGGGCAGCCCTCGAGCGAGGACCAGTCCATCAGGCCCAGCATGTGCTCCGTGACGCCCAGGGGCCGTCCCGTGTGGGCGGCGGCCGCCTCCACCTCGGCCCACAGCTCCCGGTGTTCACCGGAGCCCAGGCGAGCGCGCAGCTGGGCGGTGTGCAGGGTCATCGCAGGGCGCTCATGGGGAAGGAGCAGACCATGCCGTGCAGCGCCCGGGTCATGGTCACCGTGTGCTCATCTTCGCAGACCTGGAAGACGGTGGCGTACAGCTGGTGGCGTGCGAAGGTCAGCTGGCCGAGCACCTCGCCGTCCTGGTCGATGCGCACGATGTTCCGCTTGGCGTCGTCCACCGCGATCCACTGGTGCGCCTTGCTGGGGTGCCGCCCGGCGATGCGGGTGATCGGCAGGTCCCGATCCGCGCGTCGCGACAGATCGTCCAGGCCCACCGCCTTGCCCCCGACGAAGAGCAGGCCCTCGTCGGGGAAGATCCGCATGAAGTCCGTGCGGTGGCCGACGCTGAGGGCCTCGGAGACGTCGCTGGGCAGGAACACGGTCTGCACGACCTGATCGTCGGGGTCCACCCGCTGGACCCGCGCGTCGTTGGAACGCGCCAGGTAGACCAGGCCACTGGCCGGGTGCTCGCGCAGGGCCAGCTCTCCCACCTGGTCGGGATCGTCGATCAGGGGTCCGCCCAGATCCCAGCGGCGCAGCTCCTGGCCCGAGTCCGGGTCGAGCTCGAGCAGCACGTCCCGCTGGCTCTCCGCGAAGAACAGGGTGCCGCGCCCCGTGTGGATCATGATGTTGCCGAAGCTGAGCAGTGAGTTGGAGCCCAGGCCGGGATCGATGCTGCGCTGCAGGCTCAGGTCCACCCGGTCCACGGCGTGCAGGGTGCTCTCGGTGTGGCTGAGCACCCACAGCAGGTCCCGCTGCAGGTCGAGCGCGGGGGAGTAGGGCCAGCGCAGCGCGTGGGTCTGGGCGGTGACCTCTGCGTCCTGGATGCGCACCAGGGTGTCGGACAGGCGCCCCGAGGCGTAGACCAGCGTGTTGTCCAGGGGGTCCACCACCAGGCCGTCCAGGAAGGTTCCACCCCGGATGGCGTCCACGAAGGCGCCCGTGGCCGGGTCCATGGGCAGGACCTCGGAGCTGCCCTCGCTGTTGACCCACACCAGCCCAGTCTGAGGGTCCAGCACGCCGAAGCCGGTGTTCTTGGCGGTGGCATAGCTGGCGAAGACCCCGCCGGCGTCCACCAGCCTGCCGATCCCCTGGTTGGCGTCGAAGCCCGGCTCGGCGCCGACGCGATCGAGCACCAGGGCGTGGTCCCCCAGGGACAGGACCTCCATGTTCTCCTCGCCCACCCGCCAGACCACGGGCTGGTCCACACAGGCGATGCCGATGGAACCCTCGCTGGCCAGCACCACGGAGCCGTCGTCCAGCTGTGCCCCATGCCAGGGGCGCTGCATGGCGGTGGGGCAGCGGGACAGCTCGATCAGGTCCGCGCTGTCGATGATCAGCAGCTCGTCGCCCTCGACGGTGACCCCCAGGCCGGCGTAGCCGTCCATGGGCACCAGCCCCCGCGCTGTGAACTCCAGCTCCACAGTGGCCACACGCTGCCCGCTGCCGTCGTAGGCCACCAGCACGTTGTTCGAGCTCTCGCTGCGCCCCAGCACCACCACGCCGCCCGCGGCCCGGGCCACCAGGTCTCGGCCGCCCTGCAGATCGTCCCACAAGATGGTGCGCTCGCCGGTGCTGCGATCGAAGCGGGTGATGGGGGGCGCGGAGTTGGCCACCACCCACACATTGCCCCCCAGGTCCACCTCGACGTCCGGGGTGGTCAGAGGGCTCACACCCAGGGGAAGATCCTGCAGAATCTCGTGAGTGTCGGCGTCGTAGGCCAGCAACACCCTGCTGCCCAGGGCCGAGCTGTAGACCCGTCGCCGCTCGGGGTCCAGGGCGATCTCGTAGGTCTGGACGTGGTTCGCGAACTCCGGATGGGGCCTGAGGTCCACACAGACCGGCTCCTGAGAGCATGCCAGCAGAGCAGCGATGGTGATGAGCCACGGCATAGGGGTGGTATAGCACTCCGGCGGGCGTCCGCTGGGACACCCCTACCCCCGCCCTGCGGAGATTCCCATGCCCGAGCTCCCCGAGGTCGAGACCATCGCCCGCAGCCTCCGTCCGGGGCTCGTAGGCCGACGCATCCAGCGGGTGTTGGCCCGCTGGCCCAGGTCCCTGCGGCCCAGCATGGCCACGGTGATCGCGGGCTGTGAAGGTCGTGAGGTCGTGGGGGTGGGGCGGCGCGGCAAGCACCTGATCTTCGCGCTGTCCCAAGGCGGCCACCTCATCATCCACCTGCGCATGAGCGGCCGCTTCGAGTGGGTGGAGCCCGGCGGCGACGAGCCGCGCCACGCCCGCACCCTGTGGCGCCTGGACGACGGCCGCACCCTGGCCATGGACGACGCCCGCAAGTTCGGCACCGTCACCTGGAGCGACGACCCGGCCGCCACCTTGTCACAGCTGGGCCCCGAGCCCCTCGACCCGGCGTTCACCCCTGCCCGCTTCGGCACCATGCTCGCCGCCCGTCGCCGCGCTCTCAAGCCCCTGCTGCTGGACCAACACTTCCTGGCGGGGCTCGGGAATATCTACGTGGACGAGTCCCTGCACCGCGCGGGGCTGCACCCCCTCACCCCCGCCTGCAGCATCAGCGACGCCCAGGTTCATACCTTGCATGGCCACATCCAGGCCGTGCTGGCCCAAGCCATCGACAACTGCGGCACCAGCATCGACTGGATCTACCCCCAAGGCCGCATGCAGAGCTACCTGAGGGTGTACGGTCGAGCCGGCCAGCCCTGCGACCACTGCGGCGCGTCCATCGAGCGGCTGGTGGTGGCCCAGCGCGGCACTTGGCTGTGCCCGACCTGTCAGCCCTGCTCCAGCACGCCCCCGGGGTAGGGTCGGTACAGCGGGTCGCCCACGAACAACATCATCCACAGACCGACACGGGTGGACTCGTAGGCAGCCTCGCCGTAGCTGGCCCCCTGCAGCAGGTAGAGGAAGAGCTGATCGTACTCGGGCATGCCGGCCACATAGGGCTCGCTCACGGCGCCGAAGGTGGCGGTGATGCCGCGCTGGAGTGCGTTTGCGGACCAGGATGTGTCACCGCGTAGGTCGCAGGCCGAGCAAGAGTCCAGGTGGCCGCCGATGGCGCCCGGGGCCCACACGAAGGCGTCGTTGTAGTGGTTGTAGGAATACCAGCCGGCGTAGTACAGCGCATCGGGGCAGGCTGTGGGGGCCGGCGCTGTGCCGAACTCCTCGCTGTTGCCATCCCAGACCAGCTCGTACAGCCCCAGGGACTCGAAGAGGGTGCGGACGCCCCACATGTTCCACTCGCCCGACTCGTAGGAACCGAATTCGTCCGTGGCGGGCTCGGCGTCTCCGTAGCGACCGTCTACGTACACGGTGCCCGCCAGGGCTCCAGCGTCGGCCAGGGCCTGAGCCTCCGCGCCGCGGGCGATGAGGTCCAGGGCCGCCTGGGCGCTCTGGCCGTCGATGCGCGCCACCATCCAGGCGGGGACCCCGAACTCCTGCTCGATCTGCGGCAGCAGGCTCTCCCAGGGCTGGTATGGATCGTAGCTGCCCGCCATGGAGTCGCCCTCCTGCCAAGCCGGGTTGTAGATGGCGTAGTCGATGCCGACGGCCTCGGCCCCGAGGAACAGCAGCGCGTCGAGGCTGACGGTGGCGTAGGCGCCGGTGCCGGCGATGTCGGTGATGTGCCCGCTCACCCGCAGGGGCACGCCGTAGACCGGCACCAGGTAGTGCAGATCGTGGGCCACCGCGTCGATGCAGGCCTGGACCTGCGGTGCCCAGGTGACGAACTCTTCGCTGGTGATGGTGCCTGTGGTGCTGGCCCGGACCCCGCAGAGCTGATCCTCGGGCACCCCGCGGAAGGCCGCGTAGCCCTGAGCGACCTCGAGGGAGCCCTCGACCCCCGGGTCGTAGATCAGCAGCACGCGCTGGCCCTGGGTGATGGGGTCGGGAGGGTCGCTCTCGCCGGTGTCTGCAGCGCTGTCGGGCTGGCTTTCGGTCGCGCTGTCCGCGGCGCTGTCGGTCGCGCTGTCCAGGGCGCTGTCCACGTTGGGCGGGCTGGTGTCGACCGCCGGGTCGGGGGTGCAGGCCAGGAGGGTGAGGAGGAGTGTGAGTGAGCTTCCCATGGGGAGGATCATAGCGCAGCTTGGAGGCGGGGTCGGCCACTCCTGGCGGACCTTCTGGGGCGATCCGGTGGCTGATCGGCGATCCTGGTCCGCCAGGGCGGACCTTCTGGGGCGATCCGGTGGCTGATCGGCGATCCTGGTCCGCCGGGGCGGACCTTCTGGGGCGATCCGGTGGCTGATCGGCGATCCTGGTCCGTCAGGGCGGACCTTCCCATACGAACCAGCGCCCGAAGCTCCCCCCCAGCAGCGACACCCCGCTCACGAACACGAACAGCAACACCACCACGTTAGGACTCCTCTCCCCCCCTGCCAGCCTGGAGCCACCCTCCATGTCCGACCCGTTCCACCTGTTCACGGGCACCCCCGACTACATCGCCTCCCCAGCCCTCTGCGATGGGGTCAACGTGGCCGTAGCCCTGGGCCGTCCACTGCTGGTCAAGGGTGAGCCCGGCACCGGCAAGACGCTGTTGGCCCACGCCGTGGCCCGCGGGCTGGGCATGCCCTTGATCCGGTGGCACATCAAGTCCACCACCAAGGCCGTGGACGGCCTGTACGTCTACGACGCCATCTCCCGGCTGCACGACTCCCGCTTCGGTGACCGGGACGTGCGAGACATCGGCCAATACATCAGCATCGGCCCCCTGGGCCAGGCGCTCACGATGGACGAGCGGGTGGTCTTGCTGATCGACGAGGTGGACAAGGCCGACCTCGAGTTCCCCAACGACCTGCTGCGGGAACTGGACGAGATGGCCTTTCACATCCCCGAGACCGGCCAGACCCACACCGCCCGCCAGCGCCCCGTGGTGATCATCACCTCGAACGACGAAAAGGAGCTGCCCGCCGCCTTCCTGCGGCGCTGCATCTTCCACTTCATCGCCTTCCCCGAGGTCGAGCTGATGGACCGCATCGTCAAGGTCCACCACCCCGACCTGCCTGCCAGCCTGGCCCGGCAGTGCATCGCCCGCTTCTACCAGCTGCGCCAGGTCGCCAGCCTGCGCAAGCCGCCCTCCACCTCAGAGCTGATCGACTGGATCGGTGCCCTGGTGGCCGGCGGCGTGCCCGAGGCCACCCTGCGCGCCGAGCTACCCTTCCTGGGCACCCTGGTGAAGCACGAGGAAGACCTGGGGCGCGTGCAGCGGGCCGCGGCCCGGTGGAAGAACTAGGAGCCGCCGCCCTTGTTCCTGGATCTCTTCTACGCCCTGCGCGCCCGCGGTGTGCCCGTCACACCCACCGAGTGGCTCACCCTGATGCAGGCCCTGGCCCAGGGGCTGGCGTTCTCCGACATGGTGCGGCTGTACCACCTGGCGCGGGCCATCTGTGTGAAGTCCGAGCACCAGTACGACGCCTACGACCAAGCCTGGCTCGAGGTGTTCCGGGGCATCGAGGCGCCCGCCCAGGTCCGTGACGACGTGCTCGAGTGGCTGAAGAACCCCGTGCTGCCCATGGAGCTCTCCGAGCGCGAGCTGGCCATGCTCGAGGCCATGGACCTGGACACCCTGCGCGAGGAGCTCGAGAAGCGCTTGGCCGAGCAGGCCGAGCGCCACGACGGGGGCAACCGCTGGATCGGCACGGGGGGCACCTCGCCCTTCGGCCACGGCGGCCTGCGCCCCGGAGGCGTGCGCATCGGCGGCCCTGGCGGAGGCGGTATGGCCGCCCAGATCGCTGCCAAGCGCCGCTTCGAGGCCTACCGCACCGACCGCGTGCTCGACACCCGCCAGATCGGCGTGGCCCTGCGCAAGCTGCGCCGCTTCGCCCGCGAAGGGGCCCGCTTGGAGGTGGACATCGAGGGCACCATCCACGCCACCGCCCGCAACGCCGGCGAGATCACCGTGGTGGAGCGCCCCGAGCGCAAGAGCCACCTGCAGGTGCTGCTGCTGATGGACAGCGGCGGCTCCATGACTCCCTACTCCCACCTGGTGAGCCGCCTGTTCTCGGCCGCCTCCCGGGCGTCGCACTTCGAGCGCCTGGTGGCCTGCTACTTCCACAACTGCGTCTACGAGCACGTCTACCGAGACCTGTCCCGCTGGGAAGCGTGGCCGGTGGAGGATCTGGTCAACACCCTGGATCGCGGCGTCAAGCTGATCCTGGTGGGCGACGCCTGCATGGCGCCCTCGGAGCTCACCGCCCGCTGGGGCGCCATCGACTGGGGACACCAGAACGACATGGCCGGTATCGACTGGCTGCGACGGCTGGCGGAGCACTTCGAGCGGGCCGTGTGGCTCAACCCCATGCGCCTGCCCCTGTGGTCCCACCCCACGGTCCAGCGCATCAGCGACATCTACCCCATGTTCGAGCTCACCATCGACGGCATCGAGCAGGCCATGAAGCACCTGAGCGGCCGGCGGGTGGAGCCTCCCGAGCCGCCGCAGGGCCCCGTGCGCGGCGGTGGGCTGCGGCACCCCTCGGCGTGGTAGCCGCGGGGCTGCCGCGGGGGTACAGCTGACTGCTGAAACCCCTGCCCTCGTGTGCCATGACCATCGACTACGACGCCCTGTCCCTCACGGACCTCATCAAGCTCCAGGCCGAGATCGAGCGTGAGACTCGCGCCCGCTACGAGAAGCCCGTGGCCCTGGTCTTCACCGACGTGGTGGGCTCCACCGCCTACTTCGAGCGCCACGGCGACGCCGCTGGCCGGGCCCTGCTCCAGCGCCACCTGGACCTGCTGGACAGCGTCATGAGTCTGCACCAGGGCCGCGTGGTCGACACTGCCGGTGACGGCGCGTTCTGCACCTTCCAGCGCCTGCTGCCCGCCGTGCTGGCCATGAGTGAGCTGCAGTCCCAGATCGCCACCGACAACGCCCGCCGCAGCGTGGATCACAAGCTGGGGCTGCGCATCGGCATCCACATGGGCGAGGTGCTCACCGACGGCGTCATCGTCACCGGCGACGCCGTACACATGGCCGCCCGGGTCTCCAACACCGCCGATGCCGGCGAGATCCACCTCACCCAGACCACCATGATGCAGCTGCCTCCCGCCTTCCGGGTGCGCTGCAAGCCCCTGCCCGCGGCCCGCCTCAAGGGCTTCGCCGAGGCCGTGCCGCTGGCCAGCATGGAGTGGCGCGACACCCGCGTCTTCCCCACCCGCGTCACCATCGAAGAGACCTACCAGACCCTCGATCTGCCCTCCATGGACGTGGTGCGCTTCGGCCGCCTCGAAGAACACGACGGCAAGCCCGCCAACGAGGTGGTGCTGGCCCACGCCGATCCCCAGGTCATGCGCCGCATCAGTCGCTGGCACTTCGAGCTGCACCGGCGGCCCCAGGGCATGTTCCTGCGGGTGGTCTCCCGGGCCAACACCGAGGTCGACGGCCAGGTCGTGGGCCTGGGCGAAGAGGTCCAGGTCAAGCCCGGCAGCGTCATCAAGCTGGGCTGGGTGATCACCATCCGCCTGCAGTCGGACTCTCCAGCTGGGGCCGAAGAGACCATCATCGGCTGAGGGCTCAGCCCTCCGCGGCCCGCAGGGTGGGGTCCCGCCTCCAGACCAGGTGGTAGACCCAGGCCAGGCCCAGGGCTACCGAGGCGGCGCCGCCGAGGATGAAGCTGATCCACACCCAGTCGATGGGGGCGTCAAAGAGGTAGACCAGCGCGTAGGCCACCGGGATTCCCACCACCATCGTGCGCACCGCGGTGATGGCCAGGGCCGGGAAGCCGTAGCCCAGGCCCTGCAGGATGCGCCCCGAGGTCATGCCCAGCGCCATCAGCGGGTAGGCGAAGAGCATGTAGCCCAGGTAGACGCGGCCCACGCCGATGGCCTCGGCGTCGCTGGTGAACAGGCGCATCAAGGGGCCCGAGGCCGCGAAGGCGCCCAGCCCCAGGGTGACGCCCAGGGTCAGGGCCCAGCGGTAGGTGTACAGGGCGGTGGAGCGCACCAGATCGGCCCGCCGGGCGCCAGCGAACATGCCGATCACCGCGATGCTGCCCGAGGCGAGCCCCAGGATGGGCATGGACACGAGCATGTCCACCCGGGTGCCCGCGCCGTAGCCTGCCACCGTGATCTGCCCGAAGCCGGCCAGCAGCTTGTTTCCCAGGATCATGGCGAAGGACATCACGAGCTGAGCGAAGGTGGTGGGCACCCCGACCCTGAGGATGCGCATCAGCACCACCGTGTCGGGGCGCATGTCCCGGATCCGCAGCCGGGTGGCGGTCTTGCGCCGAATCAGCACCCACCACACGAACACCACTGTGGCGATCACCTGAGAGATGATGGTGGCCACCGCCGCGCCGCGGATGCCCATGTCCAGGGTGAAGATGAAGATGGGGTCCAGGACCAGGTTCACGGCCGTGACGATCCCCATCACGACCATGGGGCTCTTGGCGTCGCCCTCGCCATTGAGCATGGCCCGCAGCACCGATGAGAAGAAGAACAGCGGGATGCACAGGGCGATGATCTGGAAGTAGGCCCAGGCCTGGGCCACCGTCTCGCCCTCGGCCCCCGCCGCCTCGAGCATCGCGGGGCCCATGAAGCCGCCGCCCAGCGCGAACAGCACGCCCATGACCAGCGCCAGGCCCATGCCGTTGGACGCAGCCAGATCGGCGCCCCGCTCGTCTTTGCGGCCCACCGCCTGGGCCACGGCCGCCGTGATCCCCGTGAACAGCCCGGAGGTCAGGGCGATGGCCACAAAGAAGAAGGGCCCCACGAAGGTGATGGCCGCCAGGGCTTCCGGGCCCACCCGACCCACGAACGCCATGTCCACCACGGCGTACAGGGTGTGGAACAACATCCCCGCCATCATGGGCAGGGCCAGCACCCACACCGCCCGCCTGGGGTTGTCGATGAACTCTTCGAGGCGGCTCTCGCGGGGCTTGGCCATGGGGCTCCCCTGCCCAGGCATGGCGACCGGGGCAGTCAGCCTATGTGCTCCCTCTCGTGTGGCCCGTCAACACCGAGGA
>CALDOK010000452.1 GCA_937912125.1 uncultured Pseudomonadota bacterium | reverse complement strand
GCCGAGGATTGGGGGCCACCCTCACCCGAGGCCCGTCGGGCACATCCTGGGCTAGGCCATCACCCCCCAGGTGAAGTCGCGTAGGGCCGTCCCGGCCGCTGGCTACCTTGATGCGTGGGTCGGGGAGGCTCTTTGGCAGCGTTGATGTAACCGGAGGAGGCAGCGGCCGTCGGGGGACGGCTGGGCGGGGGCCAACCTCGTCGCGGACAGCAGGCCAGGGGTAGGGATGGAGAGGTGTGCGCGGCGGGGGCGAGCATGATCCGCGGCGATCCTGAAGGATGCGCGAGGGGTGGCACCCCGGGTTCCCCAAGGTGGAGGAACCCGGTAGGTTGCAAGGGCCTAATCATGAACCCATGGTGCCGAGATGGCCGTATCCCAGGGTCTGCTCCCGTTCCAACTCGCGCTCACGAAGAAGCGGGACTTCGTGACCGCCTACGCTGGCCTTCCCGTGGTGTACGAGGCCATGCTCGCGGTGATCGCGACCTCGCTGTAACGCGAGCTGCGCGACGCCCTGGGCTACCGCTCGTGGAAGGTCGTGCGCCGACACCTGGCGAGCCTGGTGCTGCTGATCGCCGCTGGAGGCGAGCATCTCAGCGACCTGGACGTGCTGCGTGGCGATCACGGGCTCGAGAAGATCGTGGGCTTCCGGCCATCGAGCGCGACCCAGGCCAAGGACTTCCTGTACCGATTCCACCAAGGCCTCGACGGCCACCGGCTCACCCCGGAGGAGGACGCCGGCCTGTCGGTGAAGGGGCACGCGACCATCCGGCCCGAGGGTCCCGGGCTGCAGATCCTCGAGCTTCTGCTGCGCAGCGTGGTCGAGGCGTTGCAGGCCAGCAGCCCCAAGCACCGAGCGACCCTGGACGTGGACGCCTGCATCGTCGCGGCGAACAAGAAGCAAGCGCTGAAGGCCTACGAGGGCACCGTCGGCTACCAGCCGCAGATGGCGTGGTGGGCCGAGCAGCGCGCATGGATCATCGACCAGTTCCGCGACGGCAACGTTCCCGCCGCCTGCGGGGTCAAGGACTTCCTGGTGCACGCCTTCGCCAACCTGCCCGCCGGCATCGAGGAGCTGCGGATGCGCGGCGACTCGGCCCTGTACATCGAGGACGCGCTGACCTGGCTGGACGAGCAAGGCATCGGCTTCGCCGTCACCGGCGACATGGTCAAGCCGCTGGCCAGGATCATCGAGGGCCTGCACGAGGGCCGTTGGCAGACCTACAAGGGCCTGAAGGACCCCGAGCAGATCACCGAGGAGCGCGAGTGGGTCGAGGTCGTGGACTACGTGCCCGACTGGAAGCGCAACAACCGCCCTGGCGCCGTGCCTTTCCGCTACATCGCCATCAGGATCAGGCCCCGCCAGCGCGACCTGTTCGACGAGGCCGACCGCCAGTGGCGGCACTACTGCGTGGTCACCAACATGGACTGGCAGGGCGGCCGCCTGCTGCGCTGGCACCGTGAGAAGCAGGGCACCGTCGAGTTCGGCCACGGCGTGATGAAGAACGACCTGGGCGCTGGGGTCGTGCCCACCGGTAGTTCGGCGCCAACGCCGCCTGGTGGCGCATCAACGCCATGACACACGACCTGTTGGAGCTGGTGAAGCTGATGGCCGGCGACGAGGGCCTCGCCAACGCCAGGCCCAAGAGGCTGCGCTTCGGCCTGTTCACCCTCGGCGCCCGCATCACCCACCACGCCAGGACCTGGACGGTCCGGCTGTGGGATGAACTGGAGCCGGCCCACGTGCTGATCACCATCCGTCGGGCCCTGGTGGAGCTGGCGGAGAGGCTGCGGCCTTGGCAGGCGGTCCCAGGCTGACGCCAGGCTGTCGGACATCGCCGCAGACACCTTCGCTTTGGGAGACCTGCGCCCGCGCCACGCCCGCCTGGTGTTGCCAGGCGGCTCGAGGCTACGCCACCAGCACGATCACCCCGCTGCGCCACCCCGGGGGCGGCCCCGCGACAGAGCGCTATCCCCTACGAAGCCGTCAGCAATCACCGTGCCAGGTTCCGGCCGACGATTGTGGTGTTGCCGTCCAGTCAGCGATGTGTACCTCTCTGTGTAAAACAGGAGTCCTCATGGCTACGAACCTCAATCTCAACGACGAGCTGATCCAGAAGGCGGTGCGTCTCGGAAAGCATCGCTCGAAGAGAGAAGCGGTCAACAAGGCCCTCGAAGCCTACGTGGCGCAGTTGCAACGTCTCGAAGCCCTGAAGGCGCTGGGAACGTTCAGTTTCGACCCCGACTACGACTACAAGCTGGGAAGATCGGTATAGGTCTGGGAAAAGACCGTGTTTGTCATCGATACCTCAGTGTGGTCCCGGGCGCTTCGCCGCCGCAAGCGGTCAGAGGACGAGACACCCTCGGCCGCACTGATCCGCACGCTTGTGCTCGACAACGAGCCCATCGGGGTTCCCGGCATCGTCCTACAGGAGTTGCTGTCCGGCGTTCGCACCAAGAAGGAGTTCGAGAGGCTTCGGAAGGTGCTCGATCCCTTTCCTCTGCTCTTGGCCACAGAGGAACACCATATCCTCGCTGCCACACTCTACAACACCTGCAAGTCGAATGGCCTCAATGTCAGTCCGACCGATGTGCTCGTTGCCTCCACTGCTATGCACTGCAGGGGAGCGCTCATCACTGCAGACAGCGACTACCGCCGCATGAGCGAACACATCGACCTCGTGGTCCACCTCGTTGAGTAGCTGCGATCGTCCTGCCAGGCTGGCGAACGCGCGACTGCTGCGCAGATAAATGGCCTTGTTCGACGCTTGTCGCGGATTGCTGTCGGCCGCTGACAGGCCAATCCTGCTGACGTCGCCTGCGGCTCCGCGGCACAACGGCACAATGTTACCCAGCAACCCGAATCTCGCGGCACTGCGGACGCCTGGGAAGGCAGCGACGCCCATGAGGTCCGCCTGATCGACCACCACTCTTGAGGAGAAAGACATGATTCCCGATGACCGCACTCCCACCCACCCCGGCTTGATCCTCCTGGAGGAGTTCCTCCAGCCCCTCGGGCTCACCCAGGTGGCCTTTGCAGCCCATATCGGCGTACCCACGCAGCGCATCAACGACATGGTGCGTGGCAAGCGGGGCGTGACCCCGGAGACAGCCTGGCTACTCTCGAAGGCGCTCGGTACCACCCCGGAGTTCTGGACCAACCTGCAGGCTGTCTATGACCTGGCGCGCTGCCGGCCGTGCCGGGAGATCCAACCGTTGAGGCAACTTGGGTAACAGGCCTTTCCTACCGACGTCGCCTTCGGCTCCGCGGCACAACAGCAAGACGTTCAGCAACGAGAAGAACGCTGCTCCCGATGATCAGTGACAGGCTGCAAATGCCGCCAGGCCTCGTCGGGAACTGATGAAACCCAAGTGGAGTGATCGGCCTCGGATCAACACACCGGGCCCAATCCATGGCCCCCCGTACGGAACTCTACGCTGGATCGGCCTTGTGGGCGCACCTGTGGGATCATCAAGGCTCCACGTGCCAGCTGGTGCCTTCGGGCCGCAGGTTCACCTGGAAGGTCCCGCTCTCGCTGAACGATGTCCAACGACTCCCCCAGCGGTCGGAGCCGCCACTGCCGTGGTATTCACTGTACCAGTAGCTGCTGGCAGTGATGCTGCCCTGATACCACGGCAGACCCCCATCCCAGTTCCAGTTCGAGGTCCAGTTCGTGAGCCAGTTGTTGTCGACCCAGCCGACACCTTGGGAGGGGTGGACCTCGGCGGGAAGGAACCAAGAGCCCGCGACCCGGCAGCCCTCGGCGACGACCACCCCCGCGCGGTTGATGGCAGGGAGCTGCCCAATGTGGGCGTGGCTGTAGTCGCGCCGGAACCAGGTCATGCTGGCGGAGGCCACACTCCATGAGCAGGTGCTGCGTGCACTGGTTGCCTCCCAGCTGGTAGCACCTGGAGGCAGGACCTGGAGTGTCCCCCAGACGGAGCCGAGTTGGGCGCTGTGGGTGTTGTTGGACACGGTGCGGGTCCAGTAAACGGCCGCCGCCCAGGCCGCTTCGTACTGGCGCCAGCCGATTTCGTGCTGGGCCATGGAGCCCCCGTGGACGCGGCTGCGCACGCCAGCCTGGTGGCAGTCCAGGGTCCAGCAGTCGTCGTCGTCGCAGTCCACCAGTCCATCATGGTCGTCGTCCAGCCCATCGCTGCAGTCTTGCTCCTCGCACTCGGGGGCGTGCGCGAGGTCGCCGTCCTCACAGTCCACCAGGCCATCGCAGTCGTTGTCGATGCCGTCGTAGATTTCTAGCGCAGAGGGATTCACCAGGGCAAGGGAGTCGTCGCAGTCCGTGGTGTCTTCCACGTAGTCGCTGGGTGGGCTGCAAAACGCCTGCTGGTTCTCGGAGTCACCGAAGCTGTCACCGTCCTGGTCGGCGTAGTACAGCACCCGGCCATCCACGCTGTCGTCCTCATCGTCCACCAGCCCATCGCAGTCGTCGTCGTAGCCGTTACAGAGTTCGGTGGCGACGGGGTTCACCGCGACATCTTCGTCGTCACAGTCCGTCCCCCCTTCGACCTCCGCTGCGTCGGCTCCATCCCCGTCGACATCGGTGAGATCGCGGCCATCACAGTCTTGATCGAGACCATCGTAGGGGATCTCCGTCACCGGCTCGCAGTCTTCGGGACCTGTGTCATCCAGCTTTGGGTCGAAGCACGCTGTGAGCAGCAAGATCAGCAACAAGGCTGCGAGCGGTGGACGGATGGAAAAGCTGTGCAAACGGGCATCCTCCGGTCGACGCAGTCTGCCCGCTGAACCGTTGAACGTCAAGGAGCGCGTGGAGAGCAGTGC
>CALDOK010000451.1 GCA_937912125.1 uncultured Pseudomonadota bacterium | reverse complement strand
CGGCTACCGTGGCGGTGGCGACGGTGGTGGTCGCGGCGGCTGGGACTAGCCCCAGACCTGTGCGGGGTGGTACACACCGCCCCGCACATCCCCCTAAGAAAACCGTTCCAAGACTCGGCCTCTCGGGCTGCCTGTCTGTCGTGTAGACGATGTGACGGGGAAGTTCGATGGGTGATGGGATAGATGCGCGCCATGGCGCGAAAGATCCTGCTCACGCTCGTGTCCTGGTGGGCCTGGACCGTCTTCTTGACGGTCTCGGCCCTCAACATCGTCTCGGGCATCGCAGCCCAGCTGCTGGCCATGCCCTTCGACCCCCACCGCAAGACCGCGCTGTGGGTCAATCGTCTGATCTGGGGTCGCTTGCTCTTCCTACTGGAGCTGTCCTTCCCCATCCAGCGTCGGGGGGTGGAGCACGTCGGGCCCGGCCCCTACGTGATGGTCTGCAACCACAGCTCGGTGCTGGACATCCCGTCCTGTCTGGGCCTGCCCGTGCCGCTGCGGGTGGTGGGCAAGACCTCTCTGTTCCGCGTGCCCTTCATGGGCTGGTACATGAGCTTCTGCCGACAGATCCCCCTGGACTCCAGCTCGGAGCACAGCGTGGAGCTGTTCATGCGCCGCTGCCGCGACACACTGGATGCAGGCATCTCGGTGCTCATCTTCCCCGAAGGCACCCGCTCGGCGGACGCCAAGCTGCAGCGCTTCCACCGCGGCGCCTTCCGGCTGGCCAAGGACACCAACACCCCGGTGCTGCCCGTGGCCGTGCTGGGCACCCACCGGGCCCTGGCCAAAGGCCGGCTGCCCCTGGTTCAGGCATTCTCCCAGATCCGGCTCCTGGCCACGCCGCCCCTGGACCCCGCCTCCCACAGCACCGCCCGCAAGCTCTCGAACCGGGCCCACGAGGCCATCTACACCGCCCTGGCAGAGCTCCGCCAGGAGCAGGCGTGAGCCTCCCCATCCAACGCGCCGCCGACCGCTACCGCGCCGCGGGGCGCTTCGCTCACGGCTTCGCCCGGGGCAAGCTGTCCGGCGATCCCGCCTACGCCACGGTTGCCGAGCACCTGCCCAGCCAGGGAACCCTGCTGGATGTGGGCTGCGGTGAAGGCTACCTGCTGTCCCTGGCCCGCGCGGTGAAGCCTGCGCTCGAGCTGGTGGGGATGGACCACGACGAGCGCCGTGTCGCCCTGGCCCAGGCCGCCCTGGGAGGCGAACCCCGGGTCGAGCTGCTCGTGGGCGATCTGCGCAGCCTGGACCTGCCCCCTGCAGACATGATCACCTGCCTGGACGTGCTCCACTACATGCCCCCCCACGAACAAGACGCGGTGCTCGCCCGCCTGGTCGCCGTGCTCGCTCCTGGGGGCACGCTGCTGGTGCGCGACGGCGAGTCCGAAGCCGGCCTGCGCTCCACCCTGCTGCGCCTCTCCGAGCAGCTGGCCGTGGCGGTTGGACGGCACCGGGGCGACGGGGTGTTCTTCCGGCCAGCCCAGGCCCTGCGCCAGGCCCTCGAGGTGCTGGGGCTCGCGGTCGAGGTGGCGCCATGCCGCGACGGCACCCCCTTCGCCAACCTCCTGTTTGTCGCGCGCAAGCCCACGGAGGCCCCCAGCCCATGATCATCGCCATCACCGGCGTGGGCGCCGTGAGCGCCCTGGGCCAGGGAGCCGCGGCTCTGTTCGAGGGGCTGTGCGCCGGGCACACCGGCCTGGCAGGCGCACCCACCTGGGGCGAGCGAGGGCCCGCCGGCATGCTCGACGGAGGAGCGGATCGCCGCAGCTCGGCCCTGGCCCTGCTGGCTTGTCGCGAGGCCCTGGGCAGCGACACTCTCCCACCTGGGCTGGCGGTGGTGGGCGCCACCACCAGCGCCGACATGCGCGCTTCCGAGCCCGCCTGGGCCGCCCTGGCCCAGGGCCACGAGCCAGCAGATCCCGACAGCTTCGTCTGGCCCCAGCTCTGCCACCTGCCCACCCAGGTGGTCGCCCGTGCCATCGGCGCCCAAGGCCCTCGCATGACCATCAGCTCCGCGTGCACCTCCGGCGCCTGCGCCGTGGGCGTAGCGGCCGAGCTGATCATGGCTGGGCGCGCCCCCGCAGCCCTGGCCTTCGGCGCCGACGCCCTGTGCGACACCACCATCCACGGCTTCGCCTCCCTCGGGCTCTACGATCCCCAGCCCTGCCGCCCCTTCCACGCGGATCGCCAAGGCCTGAACCTGGGCGAGGGAGCGGGGGCGCTGCTGCTCGAGCCCCTCGCCGCCGCCATCGCTCGCGGTGCACAGCCCATCGCCCTGCTCGCGGGCTACGGCAACACCAGCGACGCCCACCGCCTCACCGCCCCTGAACCCGGCGGCCTGGGCGCCGCCCGCGCCATCCGCGACGCCCTGGGGTCCCACGAGCCCGCCGAGGTCGGCTGGGTCTGCGCCCACGCCACCGGCACCCCCATCAACGATGAGGTCGAGGCCGACGTGCTGCGCAGGGAGCTGCCCCGCGCCGCGGTGACCGGCATCAAGGGCGCGGTGGGCCACACCCTGGGCGCCGCCGGAGCCCTCGAGGCCGTTGTCACCGCCCTGGCCGTGCAGCTGGGCCGCCTCCCCCCTCACGCGGGATCGGACGGCTCGGCCTTCCCCGGCCTGAACCTTGTGGCCGCCGAGCAGCGGCGCCCCCTGCGTGCCGCCATGAGCGTCAACTTCGCCTTCGGCGGCCACAACACCGCACTGCTGGTGACCCCGTGGACCCCATGATCCGCATCGCGGCCTCCAAGATCTGGGTCTCGGGCGGGCCTGAGGGCCTGCTGCACGACCTGCTCGAGGGCTCCCCCCGGCCCGCGCCTGCCCCGGAGCCCCAGCGCCCGGCGGGGGCAGCCCCCGGCCCCTGGCGCCGCATGAGCCGACTGACCCGCATGGTGGTGGCCACCGCCGGCCCTCTGGTGCAGGGTCGCGCCGACCTGGACAGCCTCCCTGTGGTCTGGGGAAACACCATGGGCGAGCTGGTGCCGGTGGCACGCTTCCTCGACCGCCTGTACAGCGAGGGCCCCCAGGCCTGCAGCCCCATGGCCTTCCAGAACTCGGTCACCAACGCCCCGGTGGGCCACCTCAGCATCGCCATGGGCCTGCGAGGCTCCTCTGACACCATCTCGGCGGGCGGCGCCAGCGGACTCGTGGCGCTGATGCGAGGCATCGACCTGCTGCGCCTCGGTGGAGCCCGCACGGTGCTGGTGGTGGCCGGCGACGACCTCAATGAGAGCACCCAGCGCGCCTGGGCCCAGCAGCCGCAGGCCCCCGTGCTGGGCGAGGCCATGGCGGCCGTGCTGCTCAGCCTCGACGACCCCGGCCCGGCGGTGGAGATCGAGATCGGCTCGGCGCCCATGGCTGGGTTCCCCGTGCTGGCCCGCGCGACGCCCCTGCCCGGCGAGCCCCCCCTGCTCCCCATCCCCGATGCGGCGGCGCCCGAGGCCTGCATCGGCCTGGTGCCCTCGGCGGGCCTGGCTCTGGTGGCGGCCCTGGCGCAGGCCGGGCGCGCCGGCTCGGTGGTCGACCAGGACGGCCCCATGATCCTCACCGCCCGTGTGCTGGAGGCCCCATGATCCCCTCGGCCCTGTTCCTCCTGCTGTTCGCCGCGACGACCCTGCAGGCCCAAGTGGCCGAGCCCG
>CALDOK010000450.1 GCA_937912125.1 uncultured Pseudomonadota bacterium | reverse complement strand
AGGTCCTTGCGGATGCTCTCGTCCTGGGTCACCCGCGCGTAGAAGGCGGTGACCAGTGCCGGCTGGCGAGCGAGCGCCGACCGGGGAGCCATGGCTACTCTCCGCCCTGGTGACGGAGGATGAGACGGGCGACCTGATCAGCGACGATCGGGTCCAGGTTCAGCACCGGGGGCTCCTGGAGGATCTCGGCCACCGGCGTGTCGTCCTCGAACTGCCAGGAGACGACGAAGCGCGCGTCAGGGGGCAGGCTTCGGGCTCGGCGTGGGCGTCCAGCATGGTCCATACATGGCTTCGGCTGGGGGGTGGAGTCAAGGGTCTTCATGCCTATTCGCGCTTTGCTTCTCGGCATTTCGCCCACACCCGAACAGCAACGATGCTGGCAGGCGCATTGCCGTGTCACTCACCAGACACATACAGAACCGAGGCGCAAACTGGCCCCCACGACAGTGATGAGCCCTCCCAACCACCTCAGGAGAGGCGGGGGCAAATCAGCACTCATACAAACCACATACAGAGAACGGCGACAAAGTGGCCGTCGAGCTGACGCGGATCCAGATCTTTTTCTCATGCAGCGGAAGAACGGCCAGGAACGTCGCGAACTGGTTGTAGCTGGCACCACTTCATGGTAACGTCAACTCACACCCACACAAAAGGAGGTGCAACCCGTTCCCTGGGAGCCAGCCCGCTCCGAGTACGTCCTTCGCAAACTTCTGCAAGGACGGACTGGCATAGGGCTCCGGTCGCATCGCGCGATGAGTGACAGGAAACGCCGAAAGGCAGAAATCCGACACCGACAGCTTCCAGACACAGAACGAGGTTGGCACCTCCGCCAGTTCGAGTCAGCCATCCGGCTCGCCCACTTGTAGGGCGAACCGAGCGCTGAGCCGACATCAACGGCGCGTCTACAACGAGACCTCGTGAAGTGGCTGAGCAATGCACGCTTCACCCAGCCACCTGGCGTGGGTCGAGCCGTAGGAGCAGGCCATGAACGACACACGAGCACCACGGACATTACTGATACCCACCGAAGACATCCTAAAACCAGTGGAATTCTGGGCGCGCTCCCTTCAGCGCCACTCCCTGTTCGCGGCAGACCCACTCGAAGACATCCGGAGCGAGCTTCTCTGCGCGGTCGTCTCGAGATGGTGGAGCTATGATCCCCACCGCGCAGGGGCTGCGACCTATGCTGACAGAGTCGCCAAGAGCGCCCATCTGAACTTGCTGTCCGCACGGAGGGCGAGAAAGCGGATCCCTACTATAGACACAGCCGCGCTGGCTCCCGGTGAGGCCAATGTGACACAACGAGTCAGCAACGTATCCACCACCAATCTCGCCATCGACATCCGGCAGACCGTGGCGGGGCTGTCACACGAGGACCAACTCATCTGCTCCGGCCTGGTGGTCCTGTCAGTGTCTGCCCTCGCCAACACGCTGGGCATGTCCAGAGCAAGCCTCCGTCGGCAGATCGTCCACATCCGGCGAGCCTTCGAGGAGGCGGGGCTGCACGCCTACCTGGGGGCGGCATGAACCTCGGCTCCAAGCACAAGCGGCCCGAGACCCTCATGGCACCCGATAGCTCATGGGAAGCCACGAGGAACTACCCATTCCTAGTGGCTCAGGGTGTTCGGACACATGCCACCGTCGGACTGCTGGGGGAGCACGATGCCTGAAACAAACCAGCGTCACTACACCTCCACCCGCCCACGTGGACTCGCGTCCTGGAGGCCACAGAGAAGAACTCGTCTGCTGCTGGAGCAGGTAGACAACGTACTGGCCGAGTACGCCACGCACCTGCCCCTGACCTGCAGACAGATCTTCTACAGGCTTGTCGGAGCCTCTGGTTACCCCAAGGATGAGAAGGCCTATACCCGACTGCTCGAGGCGCTGAACCGGGCGCGACGCGCGGGCCTGGTGCCGTTCGATGGGATCCGCGACGACGGTGCGACGGTGAGGGCTCCCAACGGCTTTGACGGCAAGGCGCATTTCCTGGCCGCAGTTGAGAATGCTGCCGAGAGCTACCGACGAGAGCGACAAGAAGGGCAACCGTGCGTGCTCGAGATCTGGGTCGAAGCCGGCGGTATGGTGCCCCAGGTAGCCCGCGTGGCTCACGAGTACAGCGCAGCTGTCTACTCATCGGGTGGCTTCGACTCGCTGACTGCCAAGCACGACGCAGCACAGCGCATCCTCACCCGCTCGCGACCAACCGTCGTTCTCCACCTGGGGGACTTCGACCCATCGGGTCTGGCCGTGTTCGACTCCGCCGCCGATGACGTACGCGTCATGGTGCGCGATCTGGGTGGACTCACTTCGCCTGTCTTTCGGCGTGTGGCCGTGACGCCCGAGCAGATCTCGCACTACGCCCTACACAGCGCCCCGCCCAAGAAGACGGACAAGCGCGGCAACTGGGTGGGGGGAACTGTCCAGGCCGAGGCTCTGAGCCCTGCCGACTTGGCGCGCGAGATCAGAGCTGCCATCGAGGCAGAGCTCGATCCGCCAGCGCGACGGCTTGTGCTCGCTCTGGAGGCCAACGAGAGGCGCCAGCTGATCCACACCGTACGGCGACTGCGAGGAGAGCTGGGGGAAGGTGCGCGATGAAGCATGGCCCAGCGGACTTCCCGCGAGCGCTCTTCGGCGACATCGAGGGCTACATCAAGATCCGCCCCATCGAGGACCGCCACAAGGACGAACCACGAGGCCAGGTCATCCACAACGCGCGGCGTTGGTACCCGAGCGTGGACCGCCTGATCGCCGTCTATATCGAGCTGATCGAGTACTGCAGGCAGCATCGGCTGGGTGCCTTCTACGGTGTCCTTCCCCGCTGCCGACATGGCGGTGGAAAGGCAGCCGATGTCGATGGCGGTGCCTGCGTCTGGGTCGATATCGACTTCGAGGACTTCGCCCGCGGCGAGCAGCAGGCGCGGGATCTCCTGGCAGGCTTTCCCGCCCAGCCGTCCATCGTGGTCAACAGCGGGCACGGGCTCCATGCCTACTGGCTACTCTACGACCAAGAGAGCGCTGCAAACCTGCGCGGCTACTGCAAAGCACTCGCGAAGACGCTCGGCGGTGACAGCGCCTTCGACGCCGCACGCATCCTGCGCCTCCCCGGCTCCTGGAACATGAAGTGGCCCGACGAACCTCGCCAGGTGGTGGTCGAGAGCCTGGACGAGAACCGGCGCTACGAGCTGTCGGAGTTCGACCAGTGGCTCACAGTGGAGGAGGAGCCTGACCATGTCGGCGAGCTGCCGTGGAAGGAGATCGAGGTCCCCACCGACATGCCGCAGGTGGTGAGGCGCCTACTCACTTCGAACAAGAGCCTGGGCGACCTGTGGGCTGGGCGCGGCAAGCGCGAGTTCGACGCGGACGGCAAGAGGCTGGACAACTCCAGGAGCGGGTACGACTGGTCGTTGCTCACCTCCCTGGTCTGGCACGGCATCAGGGATCCCAGCGTGCTGCTGGCCGTGCTGCGCCTCCGGTTCGAGCGCACTGGCCGCACTCACAAGGACAGCAGCCAGAGGTGCACGGTCGAGAACGCGCTGACCCAAGCGAGGCGCAAGCAGCCCAACGGAGGCCGCAGCTCCCAAGGCGAACATCCGCAGCACAGGGACCAAGGGAGGAGGCGATGACTGCCAACAGAGAGCAGCGCGACGGCAACGTCGAGGACCCTGGAAAGGAGGGCCTCGACATCCTCCAGGCGCTCGTGGTGGACGCGGAGGACGCAGACAACACCTCAACAGTGAAGAAGGCGATCGGCGAACTGATGGGCGACGACGACAAGCTCAATGCACTGGCCGAGGCGCAGATCGAGTATCCCAACAAGGTCAGCGGGCAGATCGCGGTCGTGGGCGCGAGACACGGTCTGGCCGCTGCGGTGGACAAGCTCGCGAAGGTCGTGAAGGACCGCGCCAAACAGCTGCAGACCTCACGCGATTGCGCAGCACGAGATGCCGCGAGAGCGGCCCACAAGGCCGCAGTCGAGGAGGGCTCTGCCAATCCGATCATCTACGTGAACACGGACCAGGAGAGAGCGGTGGTGGACCAGGCTGC
>CALDOK010000449.1 GCA_937912125.1 uncultured Pseudomonadota bacterium | reverse complement strand
GCGCCGACGCCGGCGCCGGCGGCGCCCAGCAGGATCACGCTGAGGTCGCCGGTGGGGTCGTGGCTGCGCTCGGCGAGCACCACGCCGGTGGCTGCGGGCGAGGGGGCCGGCGCCGGGGTGGGCTGGTGGCTGTAGCTGTGTGCCGGGGTGGGCATGGGCATGGGCGTGGGCGCCTGCGGCTGGGCCGGGATGGGCGGCGCGGCGCGGTCCATGGGGCTGGTGGGGAGCGGCGTGGGCTCCTCGGGCTGGGTGCCGAAGGGCGGATGGGCATCCATGGGCGGAGCCGCGGATCGCTCGCCGCTGACCGCGGCGGCCTCGGCGATGACGGTCGCCTCCTCGTTCTGCTCAGGCTCGGCGGGTGCAGGGGGCTCCTGCCTGCGGATCATGATCCGATGGCCGCACTTCCGGCAGGTCGCCTTGTTGACGTCCTTGACCAGCTTGTGCTGAGGGATCTTGTAGACTGCGCCGCAGTTGTCACAGACGACCTTCATGTCCAGCCTCCGGCGTCTCTTCAACCCGCCCGCGGTCGGGGCTGTTCCTCGGGGGGATTCAGGACGCGCAACATCGGCCCCAGGGGCCGTGTATAAGCCGATCCCGTGTATGAACCAGGGGGCCCTTTGTCAATGCTCGGCTGCACCGTCCCGTTCCGCCGCAGGTGCGGGCTGGGGCGGCGTGGGAGCGTCCTCGCCGCCGGGCTGGGGGCCACCGCTGGAGGCGGCGGCTCCCTGGGCCTGCGGGTCGGGGGTCCCCAGGGGGGTCTCGCTCTCGGCCAGGAGGGGCCCGAGGTCGAAGATGGCCATGTAGAGCTTGCGGGGCATCTGGCGATCCGGGAGGTTGATCTCCTCGGCCGACCAGGGGACGTAGACGGGCCCGCCCGGCACCTTGTACTGGTTGCCCGGGTAGTCCACCCACTGGTGCTCCACGACCTCGACCGGCTCGAGATCCAGGCCCGCGGCCAGGCGTCTCACGGCGTCGCGGTACAGCACCGGCCCATTGTAGGGGTCCACCAGGAAGTAGCCGCGCTCGTGGACCACCATGTGCCTGTAGTCGCCAGCCTGAGCCACCACCCGCAGGTCCTGGCGGCTGATGGCGTCGAGGGCGACCTCGGAGGGGGCATGGGAGAGCTGGTCCAGGACCTGGGCGCCGGGCAGCCCGGTGGGCTCCTGCTTGGCCAGGTAGCGGATGCGATCTCCGGCGTCGGCGCCGCCGTTGTCCAGCAGCAGGGGGGGCACAGCGCCCTGGGTGGCCCAGGAGCGGAAGACCTTGTGGCGATGGATGGTCTGGTAGTAGCAGAGCAGGTCCTGCTCGCGGCCCAGCGGCAGCTCGATCACGCCCTCGAGTGCGTCGGGGTCGAGCCGCTGGTAGAAGTCGGGCACCACGATGTGGCTGACCTTGACCGGGGCCCGCCAGCGGATGGGCTGGAACGCGCCTTCCGGCACATAGTCCACCTGCCAGCGGTACATGACCTGGGCCATGGTGAGCACGATGCAGGCCATGGCCGCCCCCCAGCGCAGCAGTCGCCAGCGCCGTGTGGCGGCCGGGATGGCGGTCAGGCCTTGGGCCAGCAGGACCACCGAGGCCACCGTGACCATGGCCGCCAGGCGGTAAGGCCCGAACAGGCGGCTCATGCCTGGCACCCAGCGGAACAGCCAGGTGAAGGGCATGCGCAGCACCCAGCGTTCGCCAAACATCAGCACCGAGTCGGCCTCGGCCATGGTGTTGAGCTTGAGGTAGGGCCCCAGGGTGCACGCGTAGAAGAACAGGAACACCATCAGCCAGAACAGGCGTCTTCGTCGGACCAGCAGCACCGGCAGGGCCCCCAGGACCATCACCGCCAGAGGCCAGGCCCGCTCGCCGGTGGAGGGGCGCAGGATGTAGTCGGCCGCCCAGGAAGAGCGGATGGTGCGGTGCAGGGACGCGAGGACGTTCTCCTCGTAGGTGTCGGGGCGCAGCGGGGCCTCGGCGATGGTCTCGTAGCGGGGGAAGGGCAGGAAGAAGGACATCTCGGGCAGGGAGGTCATCCCCGCCTCGGTGGTGTTGAAGTAGGGCCGCACGAAGGGCCAGGAGGCCAACAGGGCCACCACCCCCAGGGGCAGGACCCAGCGCCACAGGCTGCGCCAGGGCAGCTGACCTCCGAGCAGGTGCCAGCCCAGGTAGAACCCGGTGAACACACCGGCCATCAGCCCATAGAACCAGTACCAGGCGGCGCAGAGCCCCAGGCACAGCCCCGCGGCCACCGCGTCTCGCAGCCGCTTGCTGTGGGCCGCTCGGTCCAGGAACACCGGGTAGAGCAGCATCCACCACAGCACGCACTGGCGCAGCCCCGAGCCGTTGATGTCCTGGATGTTCAGCGGGTTGATCACCGCCACCAGGCAGGCCGCCAGGGCGATCAGGCGGTCGCGGGTGTAGTGCCTGGCCAGGGCGTAGGCGCACAGCCCGTCCAGCGTCAGGATCAGCAGGACCTTGGCGTTGTAGTGAGCGGGAAACTCCATCACCTGGGACAGGGGCCAGGTGATGAAGAGCACGTCCAGGATGTTGCCCGTCTCGGGGTAGCGGCCCAGGGCCACCAGCTGCGACCAGCGCTCGGCGAGGGGCAGGTCGGCGACGGTCAGGGCGTCGGCCTCGAGGGAGTGCCACCAGTAGCGCCACAGCCAGCCGCCCAGCTCTCCGCCCCCCACCACCACCTGATCCATGGCGATGGGCATGGGCCAGGTCAGCAGGCAGGCGGCCGCCACCGAGAGCAGGCAGGCCAGCAGGATCTCCAGCCCGACGATCAGGGTCTTGCGCGCTGGCGAGTTCATGGCACCCGGTAGATGGTGAGCTCGTCGTCGTCGTGGGCTGGTGGGCCCAGCACGGCGTTGAGCACCGCATGGATCTGGTCGCGCTTGAGCTCGGGGTACAGCCGATCGTGGACCACCACCCAGCGGTAGCCCTGGCGCGACAGCACCCGGGAAGAGGCCACCAGCTCGAGGTCGGGCAGGGTGCGTGGCAGCAGCCTGGCCCGGCCGGCCTCGATGTCGAGGATGAACCGCGAGAGCTGGTTGTGACGCAGCCCCGGCGGGAGGGGCTCGTTGAGCGTGTAGGGGATGGGGCGTCCGTGGTGGACCTGGTACCAGTTGTAGACCGCGCGCTCCAGCAGGGGGAACGCGATGGGCAGGTCCAGGATGGCGCCTTCTTCCCCGTCTTCCATCACGAATGCGTAGCCCTGGGGCAGCACGGCCCGCGAGGTGGCCACCGGCAAGGGGGTGGGGGAGGCCACCCAGGTCTCGCCGACCACCAGCGCCGCGGCGCCGATCCCCACAGCCCAGCGAACCCAGGCCGGCCTCGAGGCCGTGAGCCGGGCCAGGCCCCAGGCGGCCAGGATGCCCAGGCCGAGCTCTACGCCGATCACGAAGCGGAAGGGGTGGGAGATCCGGGAGAACAGCGGCAGGGCCTCGAAGAAGGCCAGGAAGGGCAGGGGCAGGCGCCGACCCGCGATCTCCACGTACTCGCCGAAGGCGTACAGGTAGGGCCCCAGGGCGAAGATCCAGAAGATCACGGCCACCGCCAGCCAGGGCAGCAGCCGACGCCGGGGCTTGGTGAAGATCAGGGCCGCGGCCGCCATGGCCATCAGCGCCCAGCCCACGTAGACCACGATCAGCAGCTCCTCGCCGTAGAGGACCTTGAGATCAGGGCTGTAGAAGTGACCCGGCCGGAAGAAGCACTGCAGGTCGGACATGTTGTGGAACAGCAGCGAGTTCCAGACGAAGTCGGCGTCGCGGTTGACCAGGGCGTCGGGCGCATCCATCGAGCTCTTGAGGGCCCACAGCGCAGCGGCGGCCAGGGGGCCCACCACCAGCGCCCCGATCACGCCATTGCGCAGGAAGGCACGCCATGGCGGGGGATCGTAGCGGGCGCTCCACAGCAGCAGGACCGCGGTGATCAGGCCGGCGAAGAGGCCGTAGTACCAGTTGAAGACCCCGCAGGCGGACAGCGCGAGCCAGGTGAGCAGGCCCCAGCCCAGGGTGGGGCGACGCATGAGCTTCAGCAGCGCCAGCAGGTACAGCGCCAGCCAGCCGATGTTGAGGGACTCGGTGATGCCGTTGTGGGCCTGAGCCAGGATGTGGGGGCAGAAGCCGTAGGCCGCGCCGGCCACCAGCGCCGCCGCGTCGCTGCGCACCAGGTGTCGGGCCAGCAACCATGCGGCGAAGGCCGAGAACCACAGTGAGCCCGCCATGATGGCGTTGTGGGTGACCACCGGCCCCGCCACCGCCTGCAGGGGCAGGGTGAGCAGGGCGTTGAAGGTGTCGATGAAGTACAGCGCGCCGCCCGAGGGCCAGGCGATGAGGTCGGTCCAGCCCGGCCAGCGCCCGTGCTGCAGGATCTCCTCGGCCACCCACCAGAAGCCCCAGACGTGGTTCCAGGTGTCGTTGCCGGGGTGGCCAAGCAGCACCGAGCGGGGAGCCATGGCGGTGGGCCAGGTGAGGATGGCCGTGACCAGGGCGTACAACACCGCCACCACGATCGTGGTGGTCAGCAGGGAGCGCAGGCCCGCGGGGGACGGCGTGGCCTGGCCTTGGCCGGCGATGCTCATGGCCTGATGCTATCCCCCTGGTGCGGGTGTGTCCCAGATGCGGCGTTCTCCAACGCGCTCGAGGCGTTATGGTCTGACCGAGGTCCTCCGGAGCTGGCGGGCCCCTGCGAGGTACCCGCGTGCGCGCAACCCTGCTTCTCGTGTCGCTGCTGACTGCCTGGGGCTGCCAGGCAGAGCCGTCCGAGCTGCCCACCGAAGCCAGGGTGCGGGAGCTCGAGGAGCTGGATCGCCAGACCGCCCCGCCCCTGTACCAGTACATGTACGACTCGGCCTTCCTGCCCGAGGTGCGCGTGGTGGAGCAGCAGGCGCGCATCCTGGTCTGGCTGCGCTGGGTCGATTTGCGGGAGCATCAGCTGCAGATGCTGCTGAAGCTCCACGCCCGCGCCTCCACCCTGCGCGAGCGCCTGGACGACAGCCAGCGGCGCATCGTGGAGCGCTACGAGCCCGCCCTGGCTCCTCACTACCAACAGGTCTTCGATCTGCTCGCCCAGGGCGCCTCCCTGGACGACCCGCGGCTGGCCGGCATCGCCGAGGAGCTCGCCGAGACGCGCACCCAGAAGCTGCGGGACGATGAGCTGCTGGCCATCCGCATGCAGTCCGTGCGCGCCTTGCTCGACGAAGAGCAAGAGCTCCTGCGCACGCTGGGGCCCGATCAGGAGGCCCGCTTCCCCGACATGGTCTTCGCCCTGCGCCGAGAGCTCGACATGGCCGCCAACTCCGGTGACTTCCAGGCCATGGTGGGCTCGCTCTACTCCGTGGGCGACCCCACCCTGCTGCTGCGGGGCGACTACGAGATCTCCCGCGACCACCTGGACATCGCCGGGCTCTGGGTCGACGACGCCCAGGCCGAGCTGGCGGGGCCCGTGCTCCACCAGGCCCGCCGCGAGCTGCTCTTGTACATGCTGCTCCAGGAGCCCGCGCTGCCCGTGGCCGTCCAGGCGGCACTCCAGGCCCGCGAGCTGGCGCCCTCCACGGATGCGGCCGGGTCGGGCGGCGCTCCCGCGGCGCCCGCGGTGGATCCGCTGGCCCCGGTCGGCATCGACGCCGTGCGCCCACCTCCCGGCGCCGCGCCCCCCCCTGGTCAGGAGCCCTGAGCGCTCACCCCTCGCCCATCACCATCTCTAGGGTGAGGTTGAGGTTGAACTGCCCGCGTCCGTAGCTGGGGAGGCGCCACTGCATGGCCGTCTCCTGCAGGCACTGCTGCAGCGCCGGATGGTCGAAGCCCTCTTCGACGTGCACGCTCTTGATCCAGCCTTCCTCCACGATGAACGACAGCCGCCCACGGCCCGCGGTGTCGAACTCTTCGGGGGCCAGGACGCTGCCGCAGGCGTAGAGCTTGGCGTAGTTGGGGCTGAGCAGGCGCTGGGTCTGCTCGATCACCTTGAGGTTCCAGGTGTGGATGCGGGGAAGGTTGGTGAACCAGGCCGGATATTGCCAGCCGGAGACGGCCTCGGCCACGCAGGCGCCGATGTCCTGGTGCCCTTCGGGGGTGCGCAGGGGCTTGGGCGAGTAGACCTTGCCTTCGGACACGCCCCAGTGCATCTCGAGGGAGCCCTCGAGCCTGGGGTTGGTGGCCAGGGCGCTGTGGTAGCAGTCCCAGACGTCCTGCTCGTTGAGCATGCGGATGCGCTTGTGCACCTCGCTGGGGGGGCTGCTGTCCGGGTCGAGGCCGGGGAAGCTGGCCGCGACGGGCACGGGTTCGGGCTGGTCCACAGGCGGATCCACGGGCGGGTCCACGGACACGGGCTCCCCGGTCCCGGGATCCCCGGTCCCGGGAGGATCGGGCGGGTCCACCGACGTGGGCTCGACAGGCGCGGGATCTTCCCCGGTGGCGGGCGGCTCTGCGTGGTGCGCCTGAGGGGGGGAGGTCGGTAGCGCCTGTGCCGGGCGGGTCGTGGGCGTGGTGTCCACGGGCGCCGCTGTGCCGGGCGTGACCACAGGGGTGGCGCCTGGGGCGGGCTGCGATGGCTCGGGCGCTGGGGCTGGGGTGAGGCCCAGCTCCGCCACCCAGGCTGGCGCTTGGATCCAGCCCTGCTGGTAGGCCACGGTCAGGGCGCTGCCCAGGGCCAGCGCGAGCAGGAAGACCAGGAAGCGGATGCGCCCGGCGCTGCGCCAGGTGGCGTGGATGGGCTCGTCCTCGTGCTCGTCGGCGGGTTCGTCCCGGTGGGCGGCGACCTCCTCGGTGAGCTGGCGTTCGTCGTCGATGGTCCAGCCAAAGCCCCTGTGTTCGGGCTCTTCCGCCGGCGGTGGGTCGTCGTGGATGGGCAGCTGCACGGCGCCAGCGGCGGTGTCGAGCTCCGGCCTGATCGGGGCCCCGGCCTGCTGCAGCTCCATGGTGTGGCCGTCATCGGAGTAGGTGGCGCCGATGTGGCGGGCGCTGGGGGTGGCCAGCAGGCGATCGACCTCGGCGGGTGTGGGCACCAGGGTGCCGCTGCGGGCTTCCTTGTCCTCGTCGCCGCTGCGCGCCTTGGGGCGGTCCTGGGTGGTGGGCCCCACACCGCGGTTGCCCAGGGCCAGGTGGTTGGCGGCGTCGGGGGCGTCGGTGGCCGACGCGGTGGGCCAGGGCGCCGCGACGGAACCCTCGAGGATCGGCAGGCAGCGCTCGAGATCCTCGCGCAGGCTGGCGGCGTCGGGGTAGCGGTCGGAGCGGGAGTAGCGCGTGGCCCGGTGCACCAGGGGCCGGAGGGGCTCGGGCAGCCGCCCGAAGACGGACGAGTCCTGCTCGAAGTCGAACAGGTCGGGCTCGGTGTGGCCTGTGACCAGGGTGTAGAGGGTGGCCGCCACGGCGTAGATGTCCGAGCGAGGATCGACCCGCCGGGAGCTGGCCCGCTGCTCGGGGGCCATGAAGGACCAGGTGCCCATGACCACGCCGGTGCGGGTGACGCCCCCGAACTCTTCGGAGGGCAGGTGGGCCACGCCGAAGTCCGCCAGCTTGGGCACGCCGCTGTCGGTCATCAGGATGTTGTGAGGCTTGATGTCCCGGTGGACGATGTCCAGGGCGTGGGCCTGCTCGAGGGCGCTCAGGATGCCCGCCGCAGCGGCTGCTGCCTCGGCGGGGGGCATGGGGCCTTCGGCTTTGAGCCGGTCCCACAGGCTGCCGCCACCGACCAGCTCCATGACCAGGTAGACCTGGGTCCCGTCGTCCTCGATGTCGTAGACCTCGACGATGTTGGGGTGTCGCAGGCGCGCCTGGATGCGGGCTTCGGTGAGGAAGCGCTGGCGCTGGACCTGGTTGGTGGCGCGATCGGTGGCCAGGACCTTGACCGCGCGCTCCACATCCAGCCGCTCATCGTAGGCCAGGTAGACCGTGCCCACCCCTCCTTCACCGAGGATCTCCCGGAGCTTCAGCCGTCCAGCGGCCAGAGGTGGCGCGACTTCCGTGGTCATCAGGGTGCTGCGGGGTGCTGGGAACGCTGGCATCATCGCCATTGTTGGACACGAACTTGCCACTATCGATTCAGCCTGTCCATGTCATGGGCCGGTCAGAACCCGCGGCTGTCCCTCCAGGCTTCCCTCAGGCCGGCCAGCCGCTCGGTGGGGCCTCGCTCCCGGATGACCTGGGCCACAGCCCAGCCGAGGGCCAGGGGGCGCAGCCAGGGACGGTCGCGCACCAGCAGCAGGTGCCCAGCCAGGGCGTGGCGGGTGGCCTCACGGCTGCGGCGTGAGAGAGAGGCTCCTCCCTGGTGGGTGCAGCGGGCCCGGGGCTCCAGCACCACGACCCGCCCCTGGTGACGGAGGCGCAGGCAGAGCTCGATGTCCTCGAAGCCGAAGCGGTAGCGCTCGTCCAGCCGCTGGTGGCTCCCCAGTAGCAGGCAGGCGCCGCTCAGGGCGTCTACCGCCTGGGCCTGATCCGGGATTCCGCGCAGCTGGTGGATCCGGGCGCTGCGGCGGTGGACGCGGATTCCCGCGCTCTCGACCTGGCCCCGCTCGTCCAGCAGCACCGGACCCACGGCGGCCGCCCCGGGGTGCTCCTCGAGCGCCTTCAGCAGCGAGTCGATGCAGTCGCCCTGAGGGGCTGCGTCATCGTTGAGCAGCAGGGCCAGGGGTAGGCCTGCGCGCTGGACCGCGGCGAGCCCGCGGTTGCAGGCCCGGGCGAAGCCTTCCTCTCCCGTGCTGCGCAGCACCTGGACCTCTGGGGGCAGGGCGCCCGGCGCCAGGCCCGTGGCGGAGTCGTCCACCACCCAGACGGGCCGATCCCCGATGCTCTCCAGAGCGTGAGCCAACAGATCTCCTCGGCTGTGGTGGGGGATGACCACGCCAAGGGCATTGGATTGGGCCACGGGAGCGCTACTGCCCTTCGGGCCGCGGGTTGTACTCGAGCGTGATGATCAGGCCCGAGACGATGTCGTCGTCCAAGGTGACCGGGTTGGCCTCGAGGTAGCCCGTGGGGTCGCCGTGGCCGGGCTTGCCGTCGCTGTTGGCGTCATTGAAGGCCGACAGCCAGACCTTGCCCGCGGACTGGGGCACCTGGATCTCGAAGGTGCCCGGCCCCGTCAGCTCCGCCCAGCCCACCACGCCGGGGCGCTCGGAGAAGTCGCGCTGGTCGCCGTCGAAGACATCCACGCGCACCTTGCCGGCCTGGTGGTCGCGGTAGCGCACTTCGCCCTTCAGGGTGACCGTGGGCCCTTGGGTGGGGGCGCCAGGGGTGACGACCTCTTCGCCAGGGGCGCCGGGAGCCCCGGGAGCGCCGGGCGTCGGATCCTCTGGTACGCCAGGCAGGGGCTGCTCGGGCGCACCTGGGGGCGGCTGCACCGGAGCGCCTTCCTGGGGTTGCCCAGCTTGACCTGGAGGAGGTGCATCGGTGGCGCCCGGCGGCGGCTGTGCCCCGCCGGCGTGGCTGGCTTCGTCGGTTCGCTCTTGATCGGCCTTGGCCAGGATCGGGTCAGGGCCGCAGCCGAGCGTGGCGGCAGCGACGAAAATGGTGGCAAGAATGGTGCTTTTCCGAGACATCGGGCCACGCTGTGTTGATGCGCAAATAATAGTGTATTTGGCAGAAACGAAAAAATCCAAACACGAATTGTCGTCGAATGTCTCGGCGCGGTGGGTGGCGCGGCTCACGGGGTGCAGGCTTGCTGCTCCGTGAGGTTCCGCCCGTGCTAGATTAGACTGTCGCGCTCGAGCCCAGCCTCCAGGTGTCTCCATGTCCGCCTCGCCCACCAAGCCCATCGGGGTCCTGCTCACGCCGCAGATCCTGCACATGCTGGCCAAGGTGTACGTGCCGGTGCTCTTCCCGCTCACCTTCCTGATCGTGCTCGCGGGCTTCGCCGTGGACCGCTGGCTAGGGCTGCCCCCGGTGCTGCTGGCCTCGCCCCTGAACTGGGTGGTGGGTGGGGCCCTGTTCCTGGCCGGGGGCATCATCTGGGTGATCGCCTATGCGGCCATCGTCTTCCAGGGGCACGGCAGCCCCTCGCCCACCGCTGGCCGCACTCAGCAGCTGGTCACCACGGGCATCTACTCCTTGTGCCGCTACCCCTCCGTGCATGCCAAGTTCCTCGGCGTGCTCGGCGTGGGCGTCGCGCTGAACTCCTGGACCTTCACCTTCCTGCTCTGCCCCCTGCTGCTCATCGGCTCCCTGGTCGAGAAGCTCTGGCGGCAGGAGCCGCAGAATCACGCCGTGTTCGGCGATGACTGGCTGCGCTACCGCGAGCGGGTACCCTTCTTCATCCCCTGGCGAATTTTCGTACCCCAGCGGCGATCCTCGTAGGGAGCACATCATGGACATCACCCTCATCAACCCTCCCGAGCGCAAGCGCGTCTGGGCCGGAATCCCCAAGGAACATGCCCACGGTGTCTACTGCTTCCCGCCCCTGGGGTTGATGTATCTCCAGTCCTCGGTCGAGAAGCGCACGCCCTGGCGCGCCGAGATCTTCGACGCCGTGGTGGACGACCTGGACTACCCGGACTTCGAGCAGCAGCTGCGCAAGTACCCGCTGGATGTGGTCGGCATCACCGCGTTCACCCACTGCATCCCCGACGTGCAGTCCACCATCAATGTGGTCAAGAAGATCAACCCCAACGCCAAGATCCTGCTGGGCGGTCCCCACCCCAACATGTTCTCCGACTACGCCATCGCCATGCGGGGCGTCGACGCCATCTGCACCGGAGACGGTGAAGAGGCCTTCGTGGAGATGCTGCAGGCCATCGACAGCGGCAAGGATCTCGCGGGCATCCGCGGCGTGTGGTTCAAGGACGGTTCTGACGTCATCAAGAACGAAGAGCGGCCCACCCCCCGCAGCCTCGACGCCTACCCTTGGCCCGATCGGCGGCGCATTCGCTACAAGGACTACTACCTGCCGGCCATGAAGGCGCCGGTGGTCAGCACGGCCATCACCAGCCGCGGCTGCCCCCACTCCTGCCCCTTCTGCCTGACCTACAAGCGGCAGTACCGGATCCGCAACATCGAGAGCATCCTGGATGAGGTCGAGCACTGCATCTCGCTGGGCATCGGCGAGCTGATGTTCATCGACGACCTGTTCACGCCGAACTCCCAGTGGGTGCTCAAGTTCTGCGACGGCATCGAGAAGCGTGGCCTGAAGTTCCAGTGGTCCTACAAGACCACCATCGCGGGCACCACCCGTGAGCAGATCCGCCGCTGCGGCGAGATGGGCTGCAACAAGATCCACTTCGGGGTCGAGTCCACCAACAACGAGGGCCTGGACGCCTGGGGCAAGCACTGTGACACCGACGACGTGCACCGCGTCTTCAAGTGGTGTCGTGAAGAGGGCGTGCGCTCGGTGGCCTACATCATGCTGGCCGGCCCCCACGAGCACACCATGCAGGACTCCATCGACAACGTCGACTCCATGATGAAGCTCGACGCCGACTACGCCGTGTTCGCTGTGTTTTCGCCCTACCCGGGCACCGAGAGCTTCGAAGAGGGCGCCCGCAAGGGCCTGTACCCGGCCGACTGCTGGGACAAGCTCATGCGCGACCCCTTGAGCGGCACCCCGGTGCCGGCGGCCTGGAACGAGCACCTGAGCAACGAGGACATCCTGCAGCTGCTCAAGATCTCCCACCGCAAGTTCTACTATCGGCCGCGGGTGGTGGCCCGCGCGCTGGCGGGGCTGGAGTCCCGTGAGGAGTTCCTGCGCCTGGCCCGCGGCGGCCTGTCGCTGCTCAAGATGGAGCGCCTGAGCGCCAAGAGCCACAACGCGCCCGTCTAGGGCACGAGCCCGGATGTCTGGACTTGTCGTCGCCACGAATGCCCACCAGAGCCCTGCGTCGGGGAGACTGACGCCCGGTGTGGCACGCTCATTTCGGAGCGACGGTTCGGACGGGGACCGTAATACCACGCCGGGCGTTGCCCCCTTCAGCCCCTCCCGCGACCCGGACCCGGTACCCGCGAACACCACGCCGGGCGTTGCCCCCTTCAGCCCCTCCCGCGACCCGGACCCGGTACCCG
>CALDOK010000448.1 GCA_937912125.1 uncultured Pseudomonadota bacterium | reverse complement strand
TCGCTCTCCCCGTAGTAGTGGGTGTAGTCGTCGTGGCCCTCGAGCACCTGGTGGTAGCGCTCCACCTGCTCGCGCAGCACCCGGGTGTCCTGGGAGCCCCAGATGCTCAGCACCGGCGCCTGCAGGTCGCCTTCGAGGAAGGTGGGACCGTCGAACAGGGTGTCGTCCAGGAAGTAGCCGACGGGAAACTCGGTGGCGGTGCCCATGTAGAGCACGCTCTCGATGCTATCCAGGCCGGACTCCAGGATCAGGCCGGCGATGCTGCCGGACCACTCGCTCTGGCCGGCGATCCATGAGCTGGGGATGGCGCCGGTGGAGTAGCCGTAGGGGATGACGCGGGTGGGGTCCACGCCGGGCAGGCCCTGGACGTAGCGCATGGCGGTCTGGGCGTCTTCGAGCACGGCGGCGCGGGTGGGCTCATCGCCGCTGGAGATACCGAAGCCCCGGTAGGTGTAGATGAACACGTTGGCGCCCATGTTCCACAGCGGGATGGCCCGGTACCAGTAGCGGAACAGCTCACCGGAGTTGCCGTGCTGGTAGACGAAGGTGACACCGCTGTCGATGAGCGGACACTCGCTGACCGGACAGTCCACAGGCGCGGGCATCCACACGCCGTGGATGAAGTCGCCAGAGCTGGGGGGCAGGTTGTCGGCCAGCAGGAAGGCCGTGTCGATCTCCACGTACAGGCGCCGCTCGATGGCGTCCTCGTCCAGCCAGCTGGGCGGGTTGGCGCCCTGGTACAGGGGCAGCCCGTGGTAGTCATCGACGCTGCCCGCGCCCTCGTTCTCCCAGAACAGGGCGTCCAGGGTGTTGTCGGTGCAGCCCGAGGCCAGCAGCAGAGAGGCCAGGATGAGAGGGCGGTTCACTGGTCACCTCCACCGACGCCGGGCCGGGTGTCGAAGTCCCAAGAGAAGCCGATCATGGGCATGAGCACCGCCATCTCCTTTTTCTTCTCGTCGTCTTGGCTCAGGTAGACCCACTGGAGTCCGCTGCCGTACAGGTTGTGGCCCGCCTCCATGAAGGCGGCCTCGAGGGTCAGGCCGAAGTGCTCGCCCGCCATGAACTCCAGCCCCGCGTGGGGGATCAGGGTGAGCCCGTTCTTGCGCTCGAAGGGCCGGTAGAAGTTGCCGGCAGCCGTCAGGCCCAGGAAGGGCGCGATGAACTTGTAGCGGTAGGCGCCGGTGGCCCCCAGGGCGGGGAAGACCATCAGCCCGCTCTCGAAGTCCGACATCCACACCACGGTGCCGTCGAGCACCACCGACCAGCCCTGATCGGCGGCCTGCTCGCCCAGCCCGGGCTGGATGGGTGCGTAGTGCACGGCGGTCTCGAGGTGCAGCGGGATGCTGGGCACCGCGGGCGCCGTGAGGTTGTAGTGCAGGGAGACGTCCAGGTCGTCCCGGATGCCGTAGCGCCCACCCAGGAACACCACCGGCATGGGGATGGGTGCCCCCAGGGCCGTGGTCATGGGACCGCCCAGGGAGAGATCGGCCGCGGCATGGGACTTGCCCACGGTGCGCGCGCGGTGGGTCGCGGTGCAGGCCGAAAGGGCGGATAGCACCAGGAACGTGCAGGGAATCGAGGGTCGCAAGTCCACCTCCGTATGAGGCGGACAGCATACACCAGCAGGCCAGCGAGATGAAGCGTTGCCTAGAACCAGGCGGTGAGCCACTCCCAGCTGTAGGAGTGGCCTCGAACCTCACGATACCAGTCGTCGAAGTCGGTCCCCAGGATGGCCCGGCCCGCGGCCACGCTCCGGGACCACTCGCTGTCGGGGCTGTGGTACGGCCAGCTCTCGCGCAGCCGGTCCTCGATGATCGCCAGGGGCAGGGGCCCATAGTTCCCGGTGATCAGCAGCTCGAAGATCGCATCCTTCACCCAATAGTCGTGGTAGTGGTCGTCCGCGAACCACTCCTGGACCAAGAACGCCACCGCCACCTGGTCAGGCATGGACGCGATGCGGTCCAGGCAGGTTCCCGCCGAGGGAAAGGCCCCCTGAGCGGAGGCCAACATGGCGGTCACCAGCTCGTACCCGGTCCCGTCGTACTCGTTCTCCGGCACCCCGGGGTTGGCTTCCACCACCCGCGCCATGTCGGCGAGCACAACGGCGACGGCCTGCCTGCTGACCACCTGGGGGTTGGCCAGCTCGCGCTGCACCCGCCGGTAGATGCGCGTGGGGTTGGCCTCGTTGCCCGAGGCCATCTGCAGGTCGGCGATGAACATCAGCTCGTCCAGCATGGCGCGGCTCTGGGGGTCGAGCTGCGCGAGCACGTCTCGGGCACGGCCGCGGGTCATGGCCCGCTCGGTCATGGCGCGGCCCCGGTGGCTGCTGGACCAGGCCTCGTCGCCCGCCAGAGCGGACGATGGCGAGCCGCAGCCGACCAGCAGCAGGGCCAGGCTGGCGAGGATCAGGCGAAGCCGAGGCACAGGAACTCCAGGGTGACGCGGGTTGAACACCGCGAGTAGGCCGAATCTTACACCAGACGCCAGCAGCTTCTCCGACGGCTCGACCCGGGCGGGCTGGCCCACCGAGAGTGAGCACCCGAACCGAGGGCCGATTCTTGGGCGACCCCCTAAAAGTACGCCCGCGCCGCCACAGACAGGGCCAGCAACACCAACCCCAGCAGCAGGGGCGGGCTGAGCAGCGCTGGGCGGGGGCTGGGGGACATGGTGGTTTCTCTCACCCCTCTTGGACACCATCGAGCAGCGACGGTGTCACGCAGGGGCGCCGTGGGCTCGATCACCAAGTGGTCCCAGCGGTCAAATCCGATCCCGGCGCGGCTATGATGGCGGCATGAAGGCACCCATGTTTCCACTGCTCGCAGTGTTCGTCGCCTGCACCACGGAGCCCGGCGACAGCGCCCCACCCAGCTGCGTCGACCCCGACAGCGTCGAGCGCGTTGAGGGCTACTTCCACGTCTACTTCCCCGGCGAGCAGCGCATCGGCGACGAGGTCGTGCCCTCGGACCGCTGGCTCGAGCGCCAGGGCGAGCGCTTCCAGGTGGACTGGCCCCACGCCACCATGGACGACGGCGTGGGTGAGACCGACGGCTTCTCCACCTTCGCCCCCATCCTCCTCCCCCTCTCCGCCCCCGTGGACGAGGCCACCCTGGTGCAGGACCGCATCGAGCTGTTCCGCTACGACCAGGGCAGCGTGGAGAGCCTGCCCTTCGAGCTGCGCTACCACGCCGAGGATGCCCTGATCTACCTGGTCCCTGCAGGCTCTCTGCCCGAGGGCGCCGGCATCGCCGTGGCCGTGTGGGCAGGCATCACCAGCATCGAAGGCGCGGCCATGGAGCGGCCCGCGGCCATGGACTGCCTGCTCGAGGGCTGGGACGATCCCGACTACGCCATCCTGGCCGAGGGCCTGCAAGGCGCCGCGGCTGCCCTCGAGGCCAGCGGCCAGGACATGGGCGAGATCGTCTGGCTCAACAGCTTCCAGACCGCCTCGCCCAATGCCCGGGTCAAGGCCCTGGGCGCCGCCCACGACGCGGCCCTCGAGGCCGGGGACCTGTACGCCACCTTCCCCCACGTGCTCGAGGCCACGGACGAAAGCGGCGTGCTGACCGCCGAGGTCAAGGCCCTGCTGCCCAGCGACGTGCAGCCCTCGGGCGCCTACCCGGACATCCAGACCTTCGTGCAGGGCCAGCTCGAGGTGCCCGACGCCAGCTGGGCCCTGGATCTGGACGGCACGGAGCTGCCCGGCGAGGGCGAGAGCCTGGCCTTCACCCTGCTGATCCCGCCCCTGGACGATGGCGGCGAGCACCCGCTGCTGGTGTTCCTGCACGGCATCGCCTGCTGCCGGGAGCTGGCCCTGTCCACCTCGAGCCGCTTCAACAGCCAGGGCTACATCATCGCCGCCATCGATGCCCGCGAGCACTACGTTCGCAACAGCACCACCAGCGACCACTGCTACTCCGAGTGGTACGCCCTGAGCTTCTTCGACTTCTCGGCCCTCGAGAACACCGCTGACCGCTTCGCCCTGAGCGCCTCGGACGTCTACGCCATGACCATCGCTCTCGAGGCCCAGCTGCCCGGTCTGCTGGCCGACCTGGCCGCCGAGCAGGGCCTGGCCCAGGCACCGACCCTGGGCACCACCCACTTCATGGGCCACAGCCTGGGCGCCATCATCGGCACCACCACCGCCGCCATGCTGCCGGAGCGCTACGCCCAGGCCGGCACCGCCCTCGTGGGCTCGGCGGGGGGCGGCGGCCTGATGATGATCGGCTTCCAGAGCTACTGGGACGGCTACCTCGGCGAGCCCATGAGCGAAGAGCGCCTGCAGCAGTACATCGAGTTCGAGACAGGCATCGGCTTCGGCGACCCCGCCAGCCACGCCGCCCACCTCACGATCAACCACCTGGTGCAAGAGGGCGAGAACGACGAGACCATGCCCACCGTGACCACCGAGCTGCTGGCCCTGGCGGGCGGCCTGCCCCTGCTCGAGCCCGCGGCGTGGGAGGCGCCCTTCCTCGAGACGGGCGCCATGCCCGCCAGCGGAAACCTATCGGGCGGTCGAAGCGGTGGGCTGGTGCAGTTCGCCGGCGCCACCCACAACTTCCTGTTCAACCAGGCCGACGAGGCCATGGGCCAGGCCCGGGTGTTCATGGAGACGGGGGTGGTCTACGACCCTGCGGAGCTGCCAGAGTAGCGCAGCGGCCGGGCCGCACCAGGCGAGCTCGGCCCCCCGCGGGACGACACTCGCACCCCCGGATACTGACTTCACAGCCCCCCAATCCGTAGAGGCTCGAATGGCTCGATCCGCCTCGAAGACCCTGCTCCTCGCCCCCCTGCTCCTCGCCGCTTGCGAGCTCGACTTCGACCAGAAGCCCGACGACACAGCGGTGGAGATCCTGGACGGGGACGGTGATGGCTGGACGCAAGGGCAAGACTGCGACGACTCCGACCCCGACGTGAACCCGGACGCGGCCGAGTGGTGCAACGGCATCGACGACGACTGTGACGGCCAGACGGACGAGTACGACGCGGTCGATGTCGCCACCTGGTACCCGGACGACGACGACGACGGGTACGGAGGCGGCGGCTCCACCACGTCCTGCGACGCCCCGAGCGGCTGGGTCGACCGCGGAGATGACTGTGACGATCAGGACGGCGACACCTACCCTGGCGCTCCGGAGACCTGTGGGGACGGCAAGGTCAACGACTGCGACGGCGAAGGGATCCCCTGCCTGCTCAGCGGTGACATCGACGCAGACGACGCAGACGCGACCCTCTATGGCACCGCGGACGGCGACAGCGCGGGCCTGTCCGTCGCGGGCGCGGGGGATGTGAACGCCGATGGCTACGGGGACTTGTGGGTGGGGGCCCCCTTCCACGACGTGGAGGTGCAGGATGCGGGGGCGGCCTTCCTGGTGCTGGGTCCGGTCGTCGGCGCCATCGACCTCGGCCTCGCCGACGCCGTCCTCGTCGGAAAAGACACCGACGGAGGGCTCGGCTCCGCCGTGGCGAGCGCGGGGGACGTGAACGGCGACGGCTTCGACGACCTGCTGTGCGGGGCCCCATACCTGGACTCGGGGAACACCGAGGCGGGGGCGGCCTTCCTGGTGCTGGGACCGGCCGCCGGTGAGATCCGCCTGAGCTCCGCCGACGCCAGCCTGTCCGGGACGGAGAGGTACGACTGGACCGGCTGGTCCGTCGCGGGCGCGGGGGACGTGAACGCCGATGGCTACGACGACCTCCTGGTGGGCGCCCCCTACTCGGACAAGGGCGGCGCGAACGCGGGCGCGGCCTTCCTGGTCTTAGGGCCGGTCAGCGGTGAGTTCACCCTGAGAGACTCGGACTCGCAGCTGGTGGGCGAGGACGAGCAAGATGGCGCGGGCCGCGCGGTCTCCAGCGCGGGAGACGTGGACGGCGACGGCGTGGACGACGTCATCCTGGGTGCGCCCGCCAGGTCACAGGGCGGCACGAACGCGGGCGCGGCCTACCTCGTCCTCGGGCCGATCGGCTCGGATCTCGATCTGAGCGCCGCCGACGCGAGGCTGCTGGGCGAGGCGGCGCACGACGGCGCAGGGAGCGCGGTGGCCGGAGCCGGCGATGTCGATGGCGACGGCCTGGACGACCTCCTCGTGGGCGCCGGCGGCAACGACGTGGGCGGCAGCGACGCGGGCGCCGCCTACCTGCTGTCGGGGACCGTCAGGGGCCTGGTGTCACTGGCCGATGCCCAGGCCCGGCTCACGGGAGAGGCGCTGTTCGATCGGGCTGGCGCAGCGGTCGCGGGCGCAGGCGACGCCGACGGCGATGGCCTCGACGATCTCCTGGTGGGTGCCCCCAGCCACACCGCGGGCGGGACCGATGCTGGTGCCGCCTACCTGGTGCTCGGGCCCGTCCAGGGCGACATCGCGCTGGGCTCTGCGGGGGCCACCCTGATCGGTGCCCAGGCCTCGGATCACGCGGGCAGCGCAGTCTCCGGTGCGGGAGACGTGAACGGCGACGGCATCGATGATCTGCTGGCCGGCGCCCCGGACAACAACGAGCGCGGCGCGGGCCGCGGCGCCGCATACCTGTTCACCATCGTGGACTGGTAGCTCGGCGAGCTCGCGACGCCTCCATGCGCGCCGCGCTCATCAGCCAGGCCGTCGCCACTCCGGGGGCTGCACCCGTCCGACCTTCAGCACCCCATAGCCGCCGTAGAACTGCAGGCCCTCACGGGGCAGGCCGTCCTCGACCGTCATGCCCTGCTCGTAGAAGCCCGCCCCACCCAGCCCCAGCCAGTCCAGCATCCAGAAGGTGACGCTGCCCCGGGCCAGCGCTGCGGCGGTGGGGATCTCGTTGTCCAGCTCGCCCTGTTGCCGATAGCCCACCTCGACCGAAGCCTCGAGCCAGCGGGGGCCCGACTCGGCGAAGTGAAGGTAGGCGTAGTGGTAGGGGTGCTCGAGGTCGTCGCGACGGTGCAGGTCGGTGGGGCCGTGGCGGTAGCCTGCAGCGAGCTGCCGAGGGCCCTCGCGTCCGATCTCGAGCTCGGCGGAGGCCAGCCACCCAGGGCCGAGGGTGGAGTCCAGATCGGCGGTCTGCAGCTGCCCGGCGCCGTAGCCCGCCAGCACCCGTAGCCACAGGATCTGGGCCACCCGCCCGTCGATGCCACCCCAAGCCTGCCAGTCCCAGCCACGCTGGGTCTCCCCCGTGAGGCTCCAAGCGTTCCACGAGGCCTGGCCCCTGCCCAACACAGCCAGGTCCGGCGTCAGGTCGAAGCGCGCTCCGAGGATGGGCCCAGCCGCCAAGCGCAGCTCGGGATCACGGCCAAAAGGGGTGCGCGGCGGCTCGAGCCAGCGCAGCTGATCCAGCTCGAGGTTCAAGCCCAGATCCAGGGCTGTGGCAGGCTCGGGGTACAAGGACACCACGGGCTGCAGATCGACCAGGGCGGGCGCCAAGCCTTCGGCGAGGTCCGCCCCCCACACAGGCACCGCCCAAGGCTGCCAGGCGTCGGGACGATCCGTGGGAAAGCGCTGGGCGCTGTCGAGCTGGTAGCGGCCGCGCAGCTCCACCCCCACGCGCTCGCTGCCCCGAGCGTCCAGGTCCAGCTCCACCAGGGCGTCGGGACGGTGCTGGAGGATGGGGGCCACATCGCCCAGGTACCAGCGGGGATGCAGCGCCCCCACCAGCCCGAAGTCCAGGTCACGGGTCTGCCACCAGAAGGCACCCGACCCCGCCGGGCGAGCCTGCAGCGCGGGGGCGTCCACGTCGAGGTAGCCGGGGTCGACCTGCCAGCCGGCGCCGAGATCGAGGCTGCCCTGGACGGCGAGGCGGTTGATAAACCGCCCATCATCGAACTGCCCACCGCTCTCGAAGACGTTGCCTGAGCCAGAGCCCTGGCCGCCTTGGGCCACGGCGTGCGTCTCGATGCCGCCCGCGGCGGCGCGGCCCGAGGCCACACCGGCTGAGAGAGCCAGCAGCACCAGCAGCGAGCTCACTCCAAGGCCTCCCGGACCACCCGCTCGAGCTCCGACTTGGGGTAGGGCTTCTGGATGAAGCCGGCCAGGCCGCGGCCCACGAAGCTCACCACGGCGTCCTGCTCGTTGTAGCCGCTGGTGAGCACCACCCGCACCTCGGGCTCGATGCGCCGCAGCTCGGTGAAGGTGCGCTCGCCCCCCATGCGAGGCATCATCATGTCCAGCAGCACCAGCACGATCTCGTCCTTGCGGGCGCTGTAGATGGCCACCGCCTCGCGCCCGTCCTCGGCCACCAGCACGTCGAAGCCCAGGGTGCGCAGGATGCGCGCAGCCACCCGGCGCACCGGCTCCTCGTCGTCCACCACCAGCACCGTGCCGCTGGCCAGGAAGGCCTGCTCGCCGGGTGGCTTGGAGACCGCGGGCACCACTGAGTCGCCACAGCGGGGCAGCAGCACCTTGAAGGTGGTGCCACGGTCAGGCTCCGAGTACACCTTGATGGCGCCCTTGTGGCCGCGGATGATGCCCAACGCGGCGGCCAGGCCAAGACCGCGCCCCTGCTCCTTGGTGCTGAAGAAGGGGTCGAAGATGCGCTGCAGGGTCTCGGCGTCCATGCCTACCCCGGTGTCGCTGACCTCGAGGTAGACGTAGTGGCCCTCGACCAGCCCCTCACCGGCGAAGGTGGTGTCCAGGTAGGCCGCGTCGCAGTCCATACAGGACAGGGCCACGGTGATGACACCGCTGCGCTCGCCGATGGCCTGCGAGGCGTTCAGGATCAGGTTCATCAGCACCTGACGCAGCTGGGAGACGTCCGCCTGGACCGCCCCCACATCGGGCTCCAGCTGGAAGCGGATGCGCACGCTCTTGGGGATGGAGGCCTCGAGCAGCTTGGTCATCTCGATCACCACCGCGGCCAAGTCCACGGGCTCGACCACGAAGCGGCCCCGGCCGGAGTAGGCCAGCAGCTGCTTGGCCAACCCCGCGGCGTTCTTGGCGGCGATCTCGATGTCCTGCAGGCACTCGTCCAGGAAGCCGCCCCGGGGCACCTCGTCCAGGGCCATGCTGGCGTTGCCCAGCACCCCCATCAGCATGTTGTTGAAGTCGTGGGCGATGCCTCCAGCCAGCAGCCCCAGGCTGTCGAGCTTCTGGGACTCGAAGAGCCGCCGCTCGGCCTCGATGCGCCGCTCCTCGCCCAGGACGATCTCGGTGATGTCCGAGAACAAGGTGGCGAACTGACCCGGGTCGGTCCGGTAGGCCGCCACCTCGTAGTGCCGCTGCAAGGGAGTGGAGAACATCCTGAACCGGCTGGTCTGGCCGGTCCGGACCACCCGCCCGTACCGCTCGACCCACTCCGGATCGAGATCGGGGAGCACCTCGAGCACCCGACGCCCCAGGACCTCCTCGGCTGGCAGCCCCGTGAGCTCCGCGAAGGCCGCGTTGACCTCGAGGAAGCGGTAGTCCACCGGGCGCCCTTGGTCGTCGAAGATCATCTCGTGCAGCGCGAAGCCGCTGACCAGCCCCTCGAAGAGCTGCCGGTAGCGCCGCTCGGACGCCTGCAGCGATCGCACCAAGCCGCCAAGCACCCGCATGTGGGTGTGCCAGTGCTGCAGCGGCAGGTGGCCGTCCCGCTGCTGGCCTCGATGGCTGGTTGGCGCCCAGAAGGGGCTGGCGTGGACCTGATCGCCGATGACCACCAGCGCGTGGCAGCGCAGCTGCTCGAGCAAGTCCTCGGAGGCGAAGCGCCGCTGATCGTACAGGCATAGACCCAGCAAGGCGCGGCGATCGAAGACCTCAGCCACCCGCGCTTCGTACTCCAACAGCTGGGCGGTCACGGTCTGACTGCGCAGCACCCAGGACATCTCCGCGATGACCCTGAGCGCGGGGTAGCCCTGAGCCACGGCGTCCTGTGCGGCACGCTCGAGCCGCTGGATCATGGCATCGGGATCGAAGCTCCCGCCGAGGAGGTAGGTGCGATCGGCGCTGTCGATCTCGAGCTGGCCGCTGGCGATGGCCGGGCCGACCGGCAAGTTGACCTCTTCGAGCAGCGCGATGAGCTCGCTGGCTGGCCGGGTGTCGAGCACGCAGAGCAGCCTCTCGCCCCGTCGAAGGCCCATCCGGATCCACGCGACCACCGAGGCGTCACGTTCCTGGTCGTTCTCGAAGCAGCAGCAGGCGTGCTCTCCCGCCTGTAGATCCTCGATGGTCCGAAACTCCAGCGCCGACAGTCCACTCATGGCCAATCCTCCCTACCAACGACCATACAGATACCCCGGTTCGAAGAGAGAATCACGGGGGGGCTCAACCGCGGGGCCAGAAGTCGGTGAAGGGCCGCATGATGCGGAAGGGCGCGGCGAAGCGCAGCAGCAGCACCAGCACTACGCTCCACACCAGGATCATGCCCAGCGCCATGTACACCGTGCCCGGGAAGCTGCCCGGGAAGCCCGCGGTGGCGGCGGGGATCACCACCAGCAGCAGCGGAGCACCGAAGATGATGGCGGCGGTGGCGCCCAGCACGGCCGAGGTGGCCACGGGCCCGCGCAGCTCGGGGTCGAGCACCCGCAGCAATGCCAGACCCGTGGGCATGGTGCCCGTGCTGCAGCCGAACAGCACGACGGCATGCTCGAAGGGGTGCGACGGGAAGGCCCGCCGGGCGGCCCAGACACACAGCACCATCGTGACCACCCCCGCGGTGGTGGTGGTGACCAGGATGGGCAGCAGGTTGGCCTTCAACACCGCGATCTGGATGGCGCAGAACGCCGCGCAGGTGGCCACATCCACGGTGGTGCCAGCGATACGGCCCAGCAGGCCGTCGTGCAGGCGGTTGGGCACCGGGACCACGTCGAGCAGTCGGCGGGCGACCATGGCCAGGATGCCGGAGATGATGAAGTGGAAGCCGAAGATCAGGGCCACCAGCTGGCCCTTCTCGATCAGGGCGTTGGCAGCGCCCCACAGGATCAGCCAGCACAGCAGGTAGACGGTGCCGATAGCCGCCAGCTGCAGACTCAAGGGCTCCATGCCTCCGGGGGGCGGCAGCCGCAGCTCGCGGGGAGGCGGGCGCGCGTCGGCGCCGCCGGCGCTGTCGGGATCCCGACCGGGATCCTCGGTCCAGCCGCGCTTGCGGGCGATGCTGATCAGGGGCACGCCCACGATGGCGCACCAGCCGAAGCCGATGGCCGCCATGATCAGGCCGATCTGACCGCCGTCGGCCAAGCCCATGCTCTCCCAGGCCTTGCCCAGGGACAGGGCCTGGCCGGGGCCCTGGGAGAAGCCCAGGGGCACCATCAGGCCGAAGCCGGGGAACACAGGGGAGCCGCGCATGGCGGCCCAGACCAGCACCACCACCAGGCCCACTGCCCCCTGGATCATGGCGAGCAGGGGGATGCCGATGGCCATGGATCGCGCGTTGCCGGTGGCCTTGGCCTTGACCGGAGTCTGCAGGCCGATGGCGATGAAGACGATAGCCAGCGCGTGGTAGACGACCTTCTCGAGGAAGTCGGTGTCGAAGGGCAGCACCGCCAGCAGCGACGGCCCCAGGATCAGGCCGATGATCCCTGCCACCATGGAGTCGGGCATCACGATGTCCCAGAAGCGCTGCACGATGCGGCGGATGCCCGCGGCCAGCAGCAGCAGCCCAGCGATCATCAGCAGCTGAACGATCCCGCTCTGTTGCCAGAAAACCATACCGCCTCCCATGCTTCTTCCATCCCTATGGGCGAGTGGTCCCGCTGGCCAGCCCCAGCGGATATGGGTTGTCCATGCACGCAGACCCCCAGCTGCGCGAGTGCCCCCACTGCGGGGCCCACGTCGCCCTGCCCCCCGGGCAGCTGTCCCAGGCCTGCGCCTTCTGTGACAGCCCCCTGGTGGCCTACGACGGCAAGCAGGAGCCGGTGGACCTGGTGGCCCCCTTCGTGCTCGACCAGCGCCAGGCCGCACAGCGGCTGAAGACCCAGCTGAAGTCCAGCTTCTGGGCGCCCAGCAAGGTGCGCCGCCTCGATCCCGAAGACCTGCGCGGCGTGCTGGTGCCCTTCTACTGCTACGACGCCGTGGCTCACTCCACCTACAAGGGCCGGGTGGGCATCTACTGGTACCGCACCGAGACCTACACCACGATCGTCAACGGCAAGGTCCAGACCCGCACCCGAACGGTGCGCGAGACCGAGTGGCACCCGGTCGCGGGCACCCACGTGGCCTCCTACGACGACCACCTGGTCAGCGGGTCCCAGGGCCTGCCGGAGCACGAGGCCAACGAGCTCGAGCCCTTCGACATGGGCCAGGCGCGCCCCTTCGATCCGGGCTTGATCGCCGGCTGGCCGGCCGAGCTGCCCGACGTCTCCCACAGCCAGGCCGAGCAGACCGCCAACCAAGAGCTGGCGGACCTCGAGAACGCCGCCATCCGCAGCTTCCTGCCAGGCAACGAAGCGGGCGACGTCACCAACCGCACCGAGATGGAGATCAGCGACGTCCGCTTGGTGCTGCTGCCGGTCTACATGGCGGCCTACAAGCACAAGGGCAAGCCCATGCGCCTGCTGGTCAACGGCCAGACGGGCGAGGTGGTGGGCGAGATCCCCAAGTCCTGGTTCAAGATCACCGTCGCGGTCCTGCTGACCATCGCCGTGGTGGGCGGAGCGGTGCTGTGTGGCGGCGGGCTGGCTGCCATCATCGGGAGCCTGTCGTGAGCCCCGCGGGCCTGCAGGCGGTCAGCTGCCAGGGCTGCGGCGGTGCGGTGGCCATGCCCGCTGGGGCACCCCACCCCCGCTGCCTGTTCTGCGGTTCGGAAGCGGTGGTGCTCATGCCCACCGAGGGCATCGAGCTGCCCGGCACCTTCCTGCCCTTCGAGGTCGACCAGGCCGGCGCCCAGGCCAAGTTCCGTGACAAGGCCCAGGCCAGCATCTGGTACCCAGGCGATCTGCGGGACGCGACCCTCGAGCTCGACCCGCTGCTGCTGCCGGCCTGGATCTGGTCCGGTCAGGTGGAGACCCACTGGGCCGCCCTGGTGCGCGGCAGCACCCGCTCGGGCAAGCGGCCCCGCACCGGCAGCGACACCAAGCGCGTCCGCGGCGTGCTGGTGCCATCCTCCAGCGCCATCAGCCGCGCCGAGCTCGACTCCATCGCGCCCTTCTCGGGTGCCAACTCCTTCATGTTTCGGGCCGATCAGGCCGTGGCTCCCTTCGAGCTGGGCAAGCTCACACGCACCGCCGCCCGCAAGGCCGCCTGCGACGCGCTGGCCCAGCAGCACCGCGCTGAGCTGGCCAGCGCCAACGCCACCGTGTCGTTCTCGGGCTCCCACCTGTTCCGTGAGCTCGAGGGGCAGCCCCTGCTGCTGCCGGTCTACGTGGGCGCCTACCGCCGCCGGGGCAAGCTGCACCGGGTCGTGATCAACGGCCAGAGCGGCGCCATCACCGGCGAGTTCCCCAAGTCCTGGCTGCGCATCGGCTGCGCAGTGTTGCTCTTCGGCTTCATCGCCGCGGGGCTGGGCTTGGCCCTCTTGCTGCTGATCTGGGCCGCCACCCTCTACCTCTAGGTACCCCCCATGGAGAAGCGCACCCTGCTGATGCTCCTGGCGCCCCTGGCCCTGCTCGCCGCGCTGTGTGCGGGCATGGCGCTGGGGCTCCGCGCCATCTTCGAGGGTGGCATGCCCTTGGTGGATGGTGAGAGCTTCGTCGAAGGGCGCATCGAGCGGGTGGTGGACAGCTACACCTCAGCCTTCATCCTCGAGGATGCCCAGGGCGTGGTGCTGGTGGACGCAGGCATGGACCCGGCCGCCGCCACCCTCACCGCCGCCCTCGCGCGCCGCGGCTACCAGCCCAGCGACGTGCGGGCCATCGTCTTCACCCACGGCCACGGCGACCACATCGGCGGCGCCGGCGCCTTCCCCCAGGCCGAGCTGTTCGCCCTCGAAGCCGAGGTCGAGCTCGTCGAGGGTCGACGGGTCGCGGGCAACCTGCTGGGCATGGTGCGCGAGCCCTCGCCCACCGGTCTGCAGATCACCCGGGCCCTCGAAGACGGCCAAGCCCTACAGCTCGGCGGCCTCGAGCTCGAGATCTTCGCCATGCCTGGCCACAGCCTCGGCAGCGCCGCCCTGCTCTGCCAGGGCGTGCTGTTCATCGGCGACGCCGCAGCGTCCATGGCCGATGGCCAGCTAGCGGGGCCGCCTCCGGTCTTCTCCGCCGACCGCGACGCCGGCATGGCCTCGCTGCAGGCCCTGGCCGCCCGCCTGAAGCCTCGAGCCGATGAGATCGAGTGGATCGTCCCCAGCCACCAAGGTGCCCTCGAGGGCCCCGATGCCCTGCTGGCCTGGACTCAGGAGTGACGCCATGACCACGACCATCCGCTCCACGCTCCTGATCACCGCCGCAGCCCTGTTGCTGGCCTGCGACCCTTCTGGCGGGATCTCCCCCGACGACACCGCCCCCGAGGCGGACACCGACACGGATGCCGACACGGATGCCGACACGGATGCCGACACGGATGCCGACGCGGACGCGGACGCGGACACCGACTCACCGCTGGTGGTCTGGGTGGTGCGCCACGCCGAGAAAGAGAGCGAAGGCAGCGACCCCCACCTCACCGAGGCAGGTCACGCCCGCGCCCAGGCCCTGGCGGAGGTGATGGCCGAGGTGCCGCTCACCGCCATCTACGCCACCAACTACAACCGCACCCAGGAGACCTGCCTGCCCACGGCCGAGGATCAGGGGCTCACCATGGTCTCCGACATCGACCCCTACGAAGACCTGGCGGACCACATCATCGCCGAGCACCAGCACGAGCACGTGCTGCACTGTGGGCACTCCTGGACCATCCCCGACTTCCTGGAGTTCCTGGGGGTCGAGGAACGGGTGAGCATCGCCTCCGACGAGTTCGGCGACATCTGGATCGTGTCCATGGCCGGAGACGAAGTGCTCAGCGTGAAGCTGGGCCGCTTCGGTGACTAACCACCGCGCCGATCGGGCGACGAGCCTGCTACGATAGCCGAGCTTCGGGAGGCAACCATGGCCAAGGACCACAAGACCGATGGGCTCGACGACCTCCGCGGTCAGCCCTCACCCCGCACCACCATCGTGGGTGGGCGCCCCCCCGAGGGTGCCCCCTCCCGCTTCCCGGTGCCCACCGGCATCCAGCGGCTGCTGCACCTGGCCGCCGCCTCCCCCGAGTTCCTCAGGCTGCTGCTGCAGCGGCGGGCCAAGGTCGCCGAGGCTGCAGGAGTGGGCCTGACCGGCAGCGAGGTCGCGGTGCTGGGGGCCATCTCCGACGGACAGCTGGCCGCCATGGCGGGGGCGGTGCCCCGCTCGAGCCTGGGCCCGTCGTCCCGCCAGGTGGCCGCCGCCGCCGTGGTGCTGCTGGGTGGCGCCGGCAGCGTGGCCTGCGACTTCGCCGTCGAGGCCAGCGAGCGGGTGCAGCGGTCCGAGATGGCCACCGAGGGCGGCGCCGCACCCGACGAGCCTCCACCCCGGGACACGGCCGCGCCCCCCATGGCCGGGGTGGCGCCCGACGTGCCGGAGGTGCCTCCCCCCACGGAGCCCGGGGATCCACCCACCATCCCCGAGCTCGAGGAGCCCGCCCTGGAGCCGATCCCCCACGAGTCCCGGCCCACCCGCGGCATCCGTCCGGACATCCCCCCCGATCGGGTAGACGTGCGCCCCATGGAGACCAGCGGCGGCGCCGAGCCCGACGAGCCGCCCCCCCGCATCGAGCACGCACTGCCCAACGCCGGGGTCCGGCCGGACCTGTACCCGCCGGTGGAGATCACGCCCACCCCGGCACCCACCGAGCCCACCCTCGAGGACGAAGAGTGGAAGACCCGCGCCGGCATGAGCGCGACCCTGCCCGAGGCCCCTGCGCCGGAGCCGCCCGCCGAGGATGAACCCACTGAAGACCAGGCCGACTGAGCCGAACGCCCGGAGCAGCCATGGCCGACATCACCATCCTCAACCTGAACATGCTCTACGTGCGCTACTACGACAGCGTGGAGCGCGAGCGGCACCTGCCCCTGGGCCCCCTGTACGTCACCGCCGCCCTCGAGCGGGCGGGCCACCGCGTGGACTTCCGGGACTACCAGCAGCACGACGCCGCCGAGCTGTTCACCGCCACCGAGATCGTCCGCTTCCTGGCCGACGCCGCCCCCGTGGTGGGCTTCTCGTGCATGGCCAACCTGCTGCCCTTCACGCTGCTGGCCATGAAGGCCACCAAGCAGCGCTACCCCGACAAGACCCTGATCCTGGCGGGGGTGGGCCCCAAGGCGGTGGAGCAGCCCATCCTCGAGCGCTTCCCGTGGGTGGACATCATCGCGCGCGGTGAGTCCGAGACCAGCGCGCCCCTGCTCATGGACGCCCTGAAGCACGGCGGCGACCTGCACCGGGTGCCGGGCATCAGCTTCCGCGACGACGACGGCAACGTGGTCCACACCCCACGCCCCGCCCGGCTGCAGCAGCTCGACGCCATCTCCCCTCCCTCCTGGCGGCATGTGGACCTCAGCCGCTACACCGGCTTCGGCGTCATCACCTCCCGAGGATGCCCCTTCCCCTGCACCTTCTGCTCCGTGGCCCCCGTCTGGGACCACGAGCCCTACCACCGATCGGTAGAATCGGTGGTCGAGGAGATGCGCTTCCTGAAGGAACAGGGCGGCGCCAAGCTGGTGCTGTTCCAGGACGAGTACTTCCTCACCGGCCGCAGCCGCGTGCTCGCTTTCTGCGACGCCCTGCAGCGCGAAGGCCTGGACATGATGTGGAAGGCGTTCGGGCGCATCAACCTGAGCGACGCCGACATGATGAAGCGGATGGCCGAGACCGGCTGCGTGGAGATCCGCTTCGGGGTGGAGTCGGGCTCCGACCGCGTGCTCGAGCTGTGCCGCAAGGGCTTCACGGCGGAGCAGGTGGTGCCCGTGGTGGCCGAGGCCACCAAGATCTTCCGCCGCACCGACCTGTTCTACGTCTGGGGCTTCCCCTTCGAGACCATGGACGACTTCTACCAGTCGGTCTTCCAGATGATCAGCTTCCGCATGATGGGCGCCCGCATCCTGCCCTCCATGCTCTGCCTGCTGCCCCAGACCCAGATCTACAAAGACAACATCGACCCCACCCTGCTGGAGTTCGCGCCGGATCTGCTGCCCGAGTACATGATCACGGGCCACGAGGTCAGCCGCTTCGCCCACATCGAGATCCGTGACGAGCACGCCCAGGTCTTCGCCTTCATCCGCCAGCACCCCGACCTCTTCCCCGGCTTCTTCCACATGGACCTGGCCGGAAACATCCGCCCCAAGCTCCGCGTGCTGCAGGAGTTCGGCTTCTACCCGGCCAGCGACGAAGACCTGCTGGAGATGGAGAGCTGCGGCGCCCACTCCCCCCGGGTGAACGAGGGTGCGAGGGAGATCGCTACGCGGGGCGAGGAACCAGGGTGACGGGCTCGCTGGAGATTTGGCGCCAGGTGGGCCTGCGGAGCCTGGGTGAGCTGGCGCTGCCCGCGGACCTCGAGGCGCTGGCGGTCACCGACTGTCGCGAGCTGGTGGACCTCGAGGCGGTCGCTTCGATGTCCCTGCTGCGCTCCCTGGATCTCAGCCGCTGCTTCGCCCTGGCCGACCTGACACCCCTGTCCGCCCTCGCCGACCTGCGGACCCTGATCCTGGACATGGGGCACACCCAGAACCGCGGCGGCGCCGTGGACGACTTTTCCCCTCTGGCGACCCTGGTGTCCCTGCGCAGGCTCGAGCTGGGCTCAATGTTCCACCTGCAGCAGCTGGACCCCCTGGTGGGCATGGAGCAGCTGCGACGGCTAGGCCTGAAGCAATGCCGGGTCCTCGTGGATCTCTCGGGCATCTCGGGCCTCGAGCGCCTCGAGTCCCTGGACCTGCGGGACTGTCGGACCCTGACGGACATCGGCCCCCTCGCCAGCCTCACCGGCCTTAGGACCCTGCACCTGGGGGGCTGCCGCGAGCTGTCCAGCGTCGCCGCGGTCGCGGCCATGCACGCCCTCGAGGAGCTCGATCTGTCGGGCCTGCCGCCGGTGATCGACGGGGCCGTCCTCCATGGGCATCCCACCCTGCACAGCCTGTCCCTGAGGGGCTGCTGCACCCTGGACAGCATCGCCGGCCTGGCGGGCGGGGACCGCCTCGAGGAGGTCAACCTGCATGGCTGCCGCAGCCTGAGCAACATCGAGGCGCTGGCGCCCCATCGCGGACTTCGGAAGCTCGACCTCGAGGGCTGCTGCGGTGTGTCCAGCCTCGAGCCCCTCGCGAGTCATCGGCAGCTCGAGCTGCTGATCACACAGGGCAGCGGGATTCGCACCGTGCCCCCCGCCCTCGCCGCGGCCGCCGCCCGGGGACAGGACATGGTGGACTGCCGGGACGAGGCCATGGACCGCTACTTCGGGGGCTGATCAGTCCAGGCTCTCAGCGCTCACAGCTCGTTCCTCGATCACCGCCAGCTCACAGTCGGCGGTGGAGACCTGGGCCGTGGGCTCGGTGGCGTAGGGGTCGATGCCCTCGACCCGCAGGGAGCAGGCCGTGCCGATGGGGGTGTCGAAGATCACGGCAAAGTTACGCCGGAAGTGGTGGTGGGCCGGACGGTAGACGAGGCCGAAGTAGTCGTCTTGCACGAAGTCCTGGCCGTCGATGACGCCCTCGGCGTGCCGGAAGATACCCGGCTCGGTGCTCTCCATGCTCGTGCCGATGTACAGATCGAGCACCACCTCGCCACCGTCAAAGGTGACGGTGTGGGTGTTCAGGGTCCATGAAGGATCGAAGCAGGAGCCGAACCGATTCGGTCGGTCTTCTTCCTCGCCCGGCGTGCTGCCCAGGGAGAAGTAGGCGCCCGCGCCGGTGGTGACGTCGGGGGTCTGCCCGTCGAGCCGCAGCGCGCTGGGGGCCTCGCCTTCGCCCACGAGCACCAGGCTGTGTGACAGCTCCAGCCCCTCGCTCATGGGCTGGGAGCCCGTGAGGCTGGCGAAGCTCTGATCCTCCCAGCCGTAGGTGTGGACCCGGGTGGTACCTTCACCGGCCAGGCCCGGCCCCGGGCCCGCGGCGGTGAGGGTGCAGGCTGGCAGCGCCAGGGTGTAGGTGCCATCGTCGACGGGCACGGGGTAGTCGCCCGGCACGACCTTGAGCACGGCCTTGGCCGCGAGCTCATCCTCGAGGGTGCGCTCCTCGTCGAACAGACCGCAGTACACGGCGCCGCCGGTGACCTCGAGGGTGGCGCCCCACCCCTGGTCGCCCACATAGGCGTCTGAAGCCGGGCAGTGGGACCAGTCCCAGTCCACGTCGGTGTCACTGTCCGCGTCGGTATCGGTATCGGTGTCGGTGTCGCCTTCGGGGGGGGCCGTGTCGTCCGCGGGCTTGTCGCCGCAGGCTGCGAAGGAGAGGACGCCGAGGAGGAGGAGATGATGCATGGACGCTCCCAGCATGGCTAGCGGTACGCGATCAACATCCCCGACATGTAGTAGTAGGGCTGGTCGCCGTCGCCCCACCAGTCGAAGTCCTCGAGGCGATAGCTGAGCTCGGTGGAGGAGCCAGCCTGGACCTGGGCGGTGACGTCGGTGTCCCAGGGGAAGACCTGAGCGCCGGGACACCAGCCGGCCCGGCTGTAGGTCCAGGTGCCTTGCTGGGTGCCGTCGGTGACGGTCTCGGCGCAGTCCTCGCGCCAGACCTCGCGACCGAACTCCACGCCGCCCACGGTGTAGAAGTGCTCCTTGGCGCAGAACTCGGCGCAGTTCTGGCCGTTGTTCCAGCCGTGACCGCTGATGAAGGACCGGAACGTCACCTGGGAGAGATCGGCGGGCAGCTCCACCTGCTGGGGCACGACCTGAACCTCGACGGGGTTGTCCTCGAGCCCGGCGTTCCAGGACTGGTGACCCCACACGGGCAGGTTCGCGATGGGCTCGGGGCTGGGGGGCGGGCCGCCCACGAAGTCGATGGCGGCATCCACCAGCCACCCCGAGCCGTTCTCGTGGCCCGGGCCCACCCAGGTGTCGATGAAGACCCTCATGGTCTGCGCGCCGGTGAGCACAGGGCGCAGGTCGGTGAGGTCGGCCTGCCAGGAGAAGCCCACCCGGTACGCGGTGATGAAGCGGTCCAGCTCCACATAGCGCTCGGCCTCAGTGCCCGGATCGAGCACCAGCCCGAAGGTGGCGTAGCGGTCCCACCAATCGCAGCCGCCATCGGGACAGCGCAGGGCGAAGCGTCCGGTGATCTGTTCAAAGGTGACATCTTCCGCGGGGAACTCCACCTCCACGTCCACGGAACGCCGATCCTGGTCGCCGAAGTAGACGTGCTCGCCGTCGAAGACCACCACGGTGGCGTCCTCGCCAGGGAGACGATCATCCCCGGCGGTGTCGTCCCCCTTGGGATCGTCGCCGCATGAAGCCAGGGCGAGAGCGAGAGGGAGGACACCGAAGCGGAGGAGGGAGCTGGGCATGGGCATGCCACAAAGCTAACCTCGCCCATCCTGCGCAGGCGTGAAGGAGAACGGTATGGAAACGAACAGACTGACGGTCATCGGTGGACTCGGCAAGATGGGCGCCGCCCTCATCGATGGGCTGCTGGTCGCCGAGGTCTACGAGGCCTCGGACGTAGTGGCCACCACCCGCCACCAGCGCAGGCTGGACGCCCACACCGGCGCCTTCCGCGCCACGCTGGACAACCTCGAGGCGGTGCTGGGCGCCGACGTGCTGCTGCTGGCGGTGCACCCGGATCAGGCCCGGGACGTGCTGCTGCAGATCAAGGACGACATGCGCCCGGACGCCCTGGTGATCTCCATCGTCACCGGCGTGCCCACCTTCGCCATCGAAGGTTGGCTGGGGGGCCAGCTGCCGGTGATCCGGGCCATCCCCAACATCGCCGCGGTGGTGCGCGCGTCCATGACCGCCCTGTGCCGGGGCCAATACGCCACCGAGGAGCACATGCTCCTGACCGAGCGCCTGTTCGAACCCGTCGGCTTGGTAGCCCGCATCGACGAGCGCCACATGGACTCCTGCACCGGCCTGGCCGGCTGCGGCCCCGCCTTCGCCCTCGAGGTCATCGAAGCCCTGGCCCTTGGCGGGGTCAAGCGGGGCCTGCCCCGGGATGTCGCGCGGCTCATGGCCGCCCAGGTGCTCCGCGGCGCCGCGGAGCTGGTGCTCGAGACGGGCATGCACCCCGCCGAGCTGCGGGATCAAGTCACCACCCCCGGCGGCTGCACCATCGACGGCATCACCAAGCTCGAGGAGCGCGGCCTGCCCATCGCGCTCATCGAGGCGGTAGAGGTCAGCGCCATCAAGGCGGGGCTGCTGCGGGGCGAGAACGGGGACTGATCCGACGGCGTGCGCTATCGCCCGCAGGCCTCGAGCTGGCGCAGGGCCCCACGCTTGGCGCTGCCGGGAGCCAAGGCGACCTCCAGGGTCCGGCTGAGCAGGGCCAAAGCCACAGGCGCAGCCGGAGCACCAACAAGTGCCGGCAGACGGCAAGCACCCTGAGCGAGGCCGGCCTCAGGCATCGAGGCTGGGCTGCAGTGGGAGAGCACGGGGACCGACGCTCAGCCCCTGCGCGTGCCCACCACCACGGCCTCGTTGCCCTCGGCGAAGAGCAGGGTCCGGGCCCCGAACCCTGCGCCCTCGAGGGCCGCCTCGATCTCGGCAGGGCGCAGGAAGCGGTTGCCCTGCACATGCTCCGCCAGGTTCTGCCAGGCCATGGCGCGCAGGGGCGGAGCCGTCAGCGCAGCCCGCTCGTCGGGCCAGCGCGGCTCCCAGATCACCACCGATCCCCCGGGCTCCAGGCGAGCCGCCAGGGCCTGCAACAGCGCCTCCCGGCGCTCCCAGACATGGTGCAGGGCGCGGTTCATCACGAAGGCCGACACGGGCTCGTCCAGCTGCAGATCGTGCAGATCGCCGAGCCGGAACTCGAGCCGGTCCGACACGCCCTGAGAACGCGCCAGGTCCTGGGCGCCCTGGATGTTCACGGGCATGCCATCCAGCCCGAGGCCACGCAGCTGCGGGAAGCGGGACGCCAGCGCGCGCAGGTACCAGCCGTTGCCACAGCCCAGGTCCACCACCAGGCCGCCGCGAGCGTCGATCTCCTCGTACAGCGGCAGCTGGTCGAGGATGCTGCGACGGAACATGCCTCCGAAGCGGGTCTCGAGCATGGGGCCGAAGAACTCGGCGAGCAGGGGGCGCTCGCTGAGCACGCCCTCGCCAGGGCGCTCGCCGCTGCGCATGCAGCTGGCCGCTCGATCCGCCATGTGCCCTCCCATCACCGGCCCCATGGCTATGGGCCACAGGCTGTCGGGCAGATCGCTGCGGAAGGCATCCCCCTGGGGTGTGAGCGCGAAGCCCTCGGCCCGCTCCTCGAGGTAGCCGGTGGCGAAGGCCACGTCGCACCAACGCTCCAGGTACCCGGCGTCGAGGCCGGTGACGGAGGCCAAGCCGGCGGCGGTGACCGGCCCGTGCTGGTGCAGGGCCAGGAACAGGTCGTTGGCGACCCCGACGAAGGCCACCTGCAGCGCCAGCATGCCCTGGGCCTGCTGCATCACCTGGGAACGAAGCTCGGAGGAAACGGGCATGGACGGCCTCGGGTGGAATGTGGCGGGGACATCGAGGAGTCGCCGCTGGGGCGTTCCGTCACAGGTAGCCTGACCAAGCCGAGCAGGCGGAGGCCGCGGCACCCTGGCCGTGGCGCATGCTACGCTTGGGGCAGGCACGGCGGAGGCGAACACAGCATGACCCCACATCTCTCCCGCAGCGTTTGGGGACTCGCCCTGGCGTTGACGGGGTGCAGCACCATGCACGTCCCTCCCCCGGCCAACCTGGACGCGCCCCTGCCGCCGGACGCTGCCGCCGCCGGGGGCATGGACGTCAACGTGGGCGCCCAGACCTTCTACTACTACCCGCTGGCCTTCCACCTCAGGGGCGCTAAGGCCCTGCCAATGGGCGAGACCCCCCTGGCGCTCGAGCTGGGCGGTAACGTGGGCGTCGGCTGGGTGGGGATCAACCCCGCCCTGCACTGGCTCCCAGCGCCGCGCCCCGGCTCCGACTGGCGCTTCGGCGGACGGCTGGGCCTGCAGGCTGGCGCCGGTGACCTGCTGGGCGAGGTGCCCTTCGCAGACCCCTTCCTGGGAGCCTCGCTCCAGGGGCAGGCCTCGCGGGTCTGGGACGACGGCGGGGCCATCACCGCCGCCCTGGGCTGGGGCTACACCGGGCACACCCGGTGCATGGAGGGCTGCAGCTTCGACGAACCGGGCTCCGATCCCCAGGACCCCGGTCCCGCCGGGCACAGCTACCTCCCCTACAACGCCCCCGGCCTGCACCTGCGCGCTGATCTGCCTGCCGGAGACGGCTACGCCGCCACGCTGATGCTGGGCGCCCAGCCCTTGATTTCCCGTGGCGACGTGCTGCCCATCTTCGAGCTGGGTGTCGGCATCCACCACCACGACCCCGGGCCGCGGTGGTAGGCCGGGCTCACTCTCCGGCCTGCTCGGCCTCCCAGGCCTCGGCCATCACGCCGTCGACCCAGCTCACCAGCCGCGCGTCGTCCAGGGCCACCTGGCCCACCAGTTGACCTCGGATCACGCCGTCGCCGTCCACCACCAGGGCGGTGGGGGTGACCTGGACGCCGGCCGCCTCGGCGACCGCGGGGCCCGCCCAGCCCATCAGCAGGGGCGGCAGCCGGTAGCCCTGCCAGAACTCGGTGGTGTTCGCGGGGCGCTCGTCGATGCACAGGCCCAGCATGTGTACCGGGTCCTTGTGGTAGCGCTTGGAGAGCTCCTTCCAGTAGGGCAGCGAGTCCACGAACGAGGCGCTCCGGGCCGACCAGAACACCACCACCTTGACCCCCTCGAAGTCCGAGAGCAGGCGCGGCTTGTCGTCCACCAAGATGGCCAGATCGGGCAGGACCTCCCCCGCCCGGCTGTCCGGCGCCTTGCGCGGTGGCGTGTGGCTGGCGACCCAGGCGTTCAGGCCGCCGTGGGCCCAGCGAAGGCGGGCGAAGAGCTCCCGAGCGGTCTCGAGGGCCAGGGCGTCCAGCGCCGCCTCGGATGAAGGGCCGAGGGCCAGGCCACGGCCGAGGGCCTCGAGGGCGGCGTCTTCTCTGCCCAGCTCGAGCAGCACCAAGCCCAGGTGGTAGTACAGGATGGGATCGGGCTCACCGATGAGCAGCAGGGCCCGCTGCACTACGCTCGCCGCCTCCTCGGTGCGGTCCAGTTGGTGGAGAATCCAGCCCCGGGTGTCCAGCCGCGCGGCCACCTGGTCCGACGCCCGCGCAGACCAGGCCTCGTAGCTGGTGCCCGCGTGGGCCACCCAAGGATCGTAGGTGGAGGTCTGCTCGAGGATGGAGTCCATCACCACCAGCGCCAGGTCCAGCTTCTGGCCCCGCAGCGCCGCGAGGTAGGCGAAGCCGTTGGCCGCGCTGGCGTTCGATGGGTCCTCCTGCCAAGCTGCCTCGAAGCTTGCAAAAGCCGCATCTTCGTCACCGGCTCGGTACTGGATGTAGGCCTGCTCCCGCAGGTAGATGGAGCGCAGGGGGCCGTGGGGTGGGATGGCCGGCTCCAGGGCCTCGAGGGACTGCTGGGCCGCCTCGATGGAGGCCTTGTGGCGTGCGCGCTCCAGGCAGCGCTCCAGCTCGCTGCGCCCGCCCTGGGTCAGGGAGAGCCGCTCGCCGTTCCACGCGCGGTCCGAGGTGCTCCACTCGGGGTCCAGCTCCGCGCGCCGGGTCTCGGCGGCCACGCGGCCTGCGTCGTTGCCAGCCTGCGCGAAGATGCGGAAGGCCGCCTGGGCGGTCGCGGGGCGTTCACCCTCGAGCGCGGCCTGTGCGGCCTCCAGGGCGGCCGCTCTGGCCGCCTTGAGGGCGGGCCCCTTCACATGGTCGTCCCACAGGTTGCCCGGGAAGGCCAGGTTCCAGGGCTCCATGGAGTAGAAGGTCTGCAGATCGGCGGCCAGGGCCTCGTCCACCTTCCCTTCGGCCAGGCGCAGGCGCAGGCTGAAGCCCAGGGCCGACGGGGTCACCGTGGCCAAGTCCAGCAGGGCGGCGCGATCCTCGGCCTGATCCGCGGGGCAGATGGCCCGGGCGATGTAGCGGTAGCGCTGGGCCCAGTACCGAATGCCCGTGTCCGTAGGCAGCGGGTCCAGCATCGCCTCGAGCTCCTCGCACCAGGCGCCCGGCTCCCGGTTGTTGGACACCAGCAGGCCTGCCAGGGCTACCCTGGCGTAGTCGTTGTCGGGGTCCGAGCCCAGCCACTCCCGGTACTGCAGCTCGAGGGCGGCGCTGTCCTGGATGCCCTCCTTGAGCGCCCAGGTGTACAGCCGGTGCGCCTCGAGATCGTGGTTGTTCTCCGCCAAGGCCTGAGCCGCCAGCTGCGCGGCCTGCTGCAGGCGGTCGGACTCGGCGAGGTACCAGCCATGGGCGATGTCCTCAGGGGTGGCGGCCAGGCTGGTGGCGACGAGGAGGGCGAGCAGCATGGGGCACCTCTTGGAAAGAGCATATTCTTCCGGGAGGATACCACCTTGGCGGCCCGCGGTCGGTCAGACCACCACCCCATGGGTGAGCACAACCCGCATGGCGGCCGCAGCCCAGGCCTGCAGCGTGCTCTCCACGGCCTCGGGCACCGCGGGGCAGCGTCGGGCCAGCAGGGCCAGGGCCTCGTCCAGCTCGTGGTTGGACAGCCACTGGGCCAGGCCTTCGCGCTCGAGGCGGTAGCGGTCCACCACGTCGCGGCTCAGGCAGCGCCCCAAGCGCTCGAGCTGGAAGCGCTCCCAAGGGGTGACGGCGTCCGGGGGCACGATGAGCTCGAGATCGGAGCTGATCCACACCGGAGAGCCGAGCTGCTCGTCCCCCAGGGCCCAGCGGCGGCCGTCGTCGGTGGCGGCGAAGACGCCCGTGGCTCGCCGCAGCAGGCCAAGACGCTCCATGCGGCGCAGCAGGCGGGGGATCATGCGGGCCTCGATGGCCTCCCAGCCCACGTCGTCGAAGGGCACCACCCGTTCGCCGTCCAGCAGCGGGTAGATGGCCACCCGTCGGCGGGTCCAGCGGGGAAAGATCATGTCCCGGTGTTGCACCCGGAGCAGGTCCAGGAACACCACCTCGTCCAGAGCCTGATCGCCCGCCTGGCGCAGGGCCGCGCGCACGGCGGGCAGGCCCACCCGCAGATCGCGGTCCACCAGGCGGTCCACCAAGCGGTCCACGGCGTCCTGGGCCGAGCCGGCCAGGGTGCGCTCGAGGCCCAGGTCGAGGCTGATCTCGCGGGACAGGGGATCGGTGCTGATCACCCCCAGGGCCTCGAGGGCCCGCAGGGCCCGCTGCCAGCGCTCGTGGGCCTCGAGCTTGCCGTCCTTGGCCAGAGACGCCACCCCCAGGCGGCGACCCAGCCTGCGGCAGTCGGCCCTGGAGATGGCCCCCGCCAGGGTGCGGCCGGGGAGCACGTGGGCCACGGCGGCGGCCAGGGAGGCCACGTCGTGCAGCAAGGCCACCGCGCCGGGCCCCGGGGGGGCCAGATCGTCGGTGGGGGGCATGATCGCTTCGTCGAAGTCGTAGGTCACCGCCGGGGGCGGCGGCAGATCGGGGTGCAGCCGGTAGCGGCCCGCGGCGTTGTCGGCGTCCAGGGGCTGCAGCAGCCCAGCCGTGTACAGCTCGCGCACGCTCTGGACGTCCTCGACTGGATCCCAGGCCTGCACCCCCAAGACCTCGCTGTCCAGGGCGTGGCGCTGAGCCGCGAACAGCACCCACCGCGCGGGGTCGGGCAGCTCGAGGATGCGCTGGGCCAGATCCTCACGGGCCGCCTGCAGCGCCGCGGCGTCTCGCCGCGCGAAGCGCACGAGCACCTCGAGCCCACCCTGCCGCAGCTGAGGCAGGAGCTCGCGCTCGAAGCCGGGCAGGGCCTCGCGGCGCAGCGGACCGAGGGCCGCGCCCAGGTGCTCGCTCACCGGGGCCAGGGCCTCGAGCTCGTCCCAGACCACCGGGCTGGCCACCGACAACACCGAGATGGCCCGCATCAGCCCGCCAGCTCGATGCGGTAGGGGTAGCCCTGCTCGGTGAGGAACAGCTGCCGGCGCTCGGCGTAGTCCTGCTCCCGTGTATCCGCCGTGACCAGGGAGTAGAAGGTGGCCTGGTTCGAGCCGGCCTTGGGACGCAGGATGCGCCCCAGGCGCTGGGCCTCCTCTTGCCGGCTGCCGAAGGTGCCGCTGACCTGGATGGCCACCGAGGCCGCGGGCAGGTCGATGGCGAAGTTGCCCACCCGAGACAAGGCCAGCACCCGCAGCTCACCGCTGCGGAAGCGGGCGAAGATGGCGTCCCGCTCGCGGTTGGGGGTCTTGCCGGTGATCAGCGCCAGATCGAAGCGGGCGGCCAGCCAGTGCAGCTGATCCAGGTAGGTCCCCAGCACCAGGATCTGCTCGGCGTCGTGACGGGCCATGAGCTTCTCGAGCACCGCCCCCTTGCGGGCGTTCAGGGCCGCGATGCGGGTGCGGCCCGTGGGCGAGGCGTTGACGTAGCGCAGACGGTCGGGATCGCTCAGGGGCACCCGCAGCTCCACGCACTGGGCGGCGGCGATCCAGCCCTGGTGCTCGAGCTCCTTCCAGGGCAGGTCGAAGCGCTTGGGCCCGATCAACGCGAACACGTCGCCCTCGCGCCCGTCCTCGCGCACCAGGGTGGCCGTCAACCCCAGGCGTCGCCGGGCCTGCAGGTAGGCGGTCTCGCGGAACACAGGCGCCGGCAGCAGGTGGACCTCGTCGTAGATCACCAGGCCCCACGCGGCCTGGTAGAGCAGCTTGAAGTGGGGCGCGCCCTCGTGCTTGCCCGGCCGCCAGGTGAGCAGCTGGTACGTGCTGATGGTGACGGGCCTGAGCTCCTTGATGCGCCCACTGTACTCGCCCACGTCCTCGGGCCCCAGGTTGGTGCGGGCGATCAGCTCGCGCTTCCACTGCTGCACCGCGGTGTGGCCAGCGCAGAGGATGAGCGTGCGCATCCCCAGCCGCACCATGGCGGCGATGCCCACGATGGTCTTTCCCGCACCGCAGGGCAGCACCACCACTCCAGAGCCTGCGTCGGGGCCCCCATGGTAGGCGTCCACCGCCGCCAGCTGGTAGTCCCGAAGCTGCCAGGTCTCGCCGTCGGTGGTCTCGTGCTGCAGGCACATCTCGAGGGCTGGCCCGTCGTCGTAGCCGGCCAGGTCCTGCACCGGATGGCCCAGGCTCAAGAGCACCTGCTTGAGCTCACCCCGCTTGCGGGCGACCACCTGCACCGCACGCTCACCCCGGGCCGGCCCCAGCAGATCGGCGATGGAGGCGATGGCCTGCAGCTCGAGCATGAGCACCGGCTGGTCGGCCTCGAGCTGCAGCCACTCACCGTCCCGCAGCAGCTTGAGGCGGCCATAGCGCCCCATGGTGTCGCGGATGGAGACGGGGATGTTCTGGGGCACCGGGTAGCGGGCGAAGCGCTCGAGCGCGGCGATGACCCCGTCGGCCGTGCGCCCCGCCGCCGCGGCGTTCCACAAGGACAGCTTGGTGATGCGCCAGGTGTGGACGTACTCGGGGTTCTTGACCAGCTCGGCGAAGCCCAGCAGGGCGTCGCGGGCCTGCTGGTAGCGGGGGCTCTGGGTCTCGAGCAGCAGGGTGTGATCGCCCTGCACCACGAGGGGATTGTCGGGCTGGTAGGTCATGCCTGAACAGAGGGAGGAGATGAGAACCCCCGGCTTATCCTCTCGCGGCCATGGACCGCGCGTTTGCCATGCGGCCGGTCGCGGCCCATACCATCCCCCGCAGTCCGCCCGCGAGGCGCTACACTCACACGATGCTCCCTCTGCTCCTTCTCCTCGCCTGCGGTCCCGACACCATCGGCGAACCCTGCGTCTGCGACGGCCACGGCGTGCAGATCTGCGACGGGGGAGCCTGCGGCCCCTGCCAGTGCCTGCCGCTGCTCGACGTCAGCGAGGACCCAGAGCCCTTCGTCACCTTCCACGTAGACCCGGACCTGCCCCAGGGTGACGGCAGCGAGGGCTCCCCCTGGGCGTGGCTGGACTGGGAGGTCCTGGACCGGGCGCTGGCCCAGGGGCATGTGCGCGTGCTGTTCAGCGCCCAGGAGGCCGACGGCAGCGGGGCTGAGACATGGCCCGAGCCCCTGGAGCTGCTGCGTGAAGACGGCAGCGACCATCGCCTGGTCCTGGACGGCTCGGCCGTCACCAACATCGACGACGCCCACCCCCATTGGGTCGAGGCCCCCCCGGGCGCCCGGGCGCGAGTGCCCGGGGTGACCACAGGGTACGAGGACATCGAGCGCAGCCACATCACCCTGCGAGGCTTCGAGGTCACCGGCAGCGACGACAAGGGCATCTACTTCCGCGCCGGCGACGAGGTGATCATCGAGGACAACCTGGTACACCGAAACGACGGCTCCCCCTCCGTGTCCCTGGACTACGTCTCCCGCTCGGGGCTGCCATCCTCGAGCTTCGTGGTGCGCAACAACCACATCTGGGACCAGCGGGGTGAGTGCGTCTACATCGGGGGGGCCGAGGGCCAAGACCTCGACGCGCACGCCTCGGTGATCGTGGAGAACAACCTGATCCACGACTGCTGGCTCGCGCTGGGAACCCACCACGACGGCATCAACATCAAGGACCGCATCGCCCAGGTGCGGGTGCAAGGCAACGTGATCTTCAACGTGGACTGGGGCATCGAGGCCGCCAGCCCGGGTGACTACAGCCACAACCTGGTGTGGAACACCCAGCGCAACGGCTTCCACTTCACCGACGCCTGGGGCACGGGCCTGTCGGGGCTGGTCATGCACGACAACCTCAGCGCCTGGGCAGGCGAGGCAGGCCTGTACCTGTTCGCCCAGGGCAACGCCGCGAGTGGGGTGAGCATCCAGCGCTTCACCGCCCTGGGCGCGGCTGGGGCGGGCTTGGAGCTGGGCACCGAGGCGGGCCTGGAGGTCCAGGTGCAGGACGTCCTGCTGCAAGACAACGCCGTGGGCCTGGACGGCTGGGGCGGCGTCGAGGCCAAAGTGGAGGGCTGCGAGACCGCCGGAAACGGGCTGGACGCCGACCGCGACCTGCAGGACGCTGCCTGCTCGCCGGGCTCCTCGGATCTGGGCGACACCGAGGTCCTGGCGGGCCCCGACGGCATCTTCTTCACCCAGGACGATCCCTGGCTCTCCACCCGGGGTGGGGCCGCCCTGCCCGGCGGCTGAGTCGGGGCCGGGGTGCGGGCGGGCTGTGAACCCCAGCACCCGCGCTGGCGCCCCCGTGGCGCCTACTCAGGCAGCCGGACCACGCCCTCGCACTCTTCGGGAAGCCCCACGTCGAGCAGGCACTCCTGGGAGCCAAGGACCCGGTCCATGCAGGCGTCGTAGCCAGGGCCTACGTCCAAGGCGTCCTCACATGAGAAGACCTCCTCGAGATCCTCCTCGCAGGCATCGGCGTCGCCGGGTGGGAGGCAGGCCTCCTCTGCGTTGGCGCACAGGGACCCGACCAGATCGTTGCACTTGTCCGAAGCCAGGGGATCACCGCACGCCGACAGCAGCAGCGAAGCGGCCAGCAGGCCCAGGTGGCGGTGGCGGCAGCCCATGGAGCACTCCTCTCCGCGGCATTCTGGCACAGACGCCGCGACCAGGCTCGAGGCCGCGACCAGGGACCGCAGACTGAGCAACAGCCCGCCCCCTCAGTCCAGGATCGCCGCCATGTCCACGCGGTCGATGCCGGCGACCTTCTTGGCCACATCCTCGGCGTCGGCGCCCTCGCAGCTCCAGTCCACGTCCAGGTCCAGGGCCAGCCGGCCGGCCGCGGCGAAGAAGACCTCGAAGTTGCCGATGTTGGCCGCCGCCACCCCGTAGGGGCCGACGAAGCCGCTCATGATGCCGGGCATCTGCATCACGCCGAAGCCGTCAGTGAAGTCGGCCCACTGCTCGGTGGTGGGGGTGAACTGCCACTGCAGCTCGCCGCCCGGGAAGGCACCGCCGGACTGGCAGACGGCCTGGCCGCTCTCGTCGGCCTGGATGACCAGCTGCACCTTGGGCCAGCCGTCGCAGTCCCGTCGGGAGATGACGATGATCTGGGAGCCCTCACTGCCCGCGCTGTCGATCCAGCCCGAGCCGGAGCGGCCCAGGGCCGCGGGCAGCGAGGTGCCATTCCAGGCTTCGCAGAGCTTGGCGGTGTAGCCGGCGTCCAGCAGCCGGACCGGATCGGCGTGGGCGGGGCTGGCGAGCAGGACAGCGGACAGAGCATAGACCGGCAGCATGAAACCTCCAGGGATTGTCCCATGGAGACTTCAAGGCGAAGAAGTGTTTCCAGAGCTTTCCCTGACGATCAGCAGCGGCTTCACCAAGACCGCCCACCAGAAGCTCGCCAGCCCCACCGACAGCCCCGCGACCACGCCCGCATCGACGATGCCGCGCCAAGGCAGGGGCAGGGCTTGGACCACCGGCACGATGGCCGCGATCACCAGCATCAGGCCCCAGCTACGGGCCACCCGGCTCCAGGGCGCCTGGACGAGCGACATGCTGTACAGCGGGGCCAGGATCACGCGCAGCAGGCGGGGCTCCCGAGCGATGGCGCGGACGCGGCGAGCCGCCCTATGCGAGAACCCCCTGTGAAAGCCCATGATTCCCTTGCCGCCGATCATGAAGGCCAGGTAGACCAGCAGGGACCCTCGCTGCAGCCCCGACAGCTCGGTCCAAGATAATTTCAGGGCGTAGGGCCCCATGCTGAACACTCCGCCCAGCAGCAGCACCGAGATGCCGATCACACCCCAGGCAGCGCCCAGCAGGCCTACAACCCGAGCTGCAGCGGGTGGGACCGCGATGGTGGACGTGACGCTCATCGCCCGCAGCCTAGCACGGACACAGCCCAGCACCAGAGGGCTCGGGCGACCCCGTGGGCGCCGCTACAGCGTCTCCCGCGGGTCCTCCATGCTGCGCAGCCAGGCCTCGGCCAGGGGCATGGGATCCACCCCGGTCTCGAGGTGCAGGTGGTCGATCAGCTCCTGCATGGTGGCGGCGCTGCCCACCCGGTCCACGAAGAAGCTGCCCAGGGCTGCATCCAGCGCGTCCACACCCACCTGCTCGGCGTAGGCCTTGTAGAAGAACGCGCCCCGCATGTAGGGGCCAAGGGAGAACAGCCCGTCCTGGAGGATGTCCACCTCGCCGCAGCTGTCGGGCCAGCTCTCGATGGTCTCGTGGGCGACGACGTAGTCCAGGTCCCCTTCGTAGGCAGCCCAGAGCTCCTCACCGGCCTGGTCCCCGGCCACCTGGGTGAGGGCCCGCGCGGTCAGGTAGCTGACCGTGCCCTCGCTCAGCACGAAGTCCTCCCAGCAGGCGATGCGCACGCCGCCGCCGAACCAGCCGTGGGCGGCTTCGTGGATCTGGGTCTCCTGGGAGTCCATCGCGCTGCTGGCGATGTGGGAGAGGGGGTGGTGCTCCATGCCGCCGTAGGCCCCCATGCCCCAGCTGACCTCCACCGATCCAGCCCGGTCCCCGTAGGGGTAGGGCCCCAGCGTGGCCTCGAGCCACTCCCACGCCCCCAGCAGAAACTCGGTGCCCTCGACGGCGGCGTCTTGGTGGCCCGCCAGGTACCAGGCCTCGAGCCCCACGCCTCCCGCGGTCGTGCCCAGGTCCAGGCGCTCGTAGCTGCCCATGGCCCAGGCGATCTGGTAGGAGGGCGCGTCGGCCGGGATGGTCTCTGGGTAGACCGCCACGTTGCCGTCGGTGGTGGTCTGAACGGCCAGATCGAAGCTCAGGCCGTCCGCGGGATCGCTGTGGCAGGGGAAGAGGTTGCCGCAGAAGTAGGGCCACACCAGGGTGGAGCCCCGATCCATCCAGCCCTCGAAGGTCTCCTGCGCGGCGAAGCCATACTCCACGACCAGCACAGCATCGCTCCCTGTCGCCGGCAACCCCACGTCCAGCCGACCGTCGGCGACCGACCAGTTCAGCGGGCCCTCGGGCGCGGTGACAGCCGTGATCTCGAGCCCCTGAACCTCGAGGGACAGGCCCGTGGACCCGCTGGCCGCCACGGTGATGGTCGCCGTGCCGGTCAGGGAGTCCATGTCCACCACCAGCGCCGTGTGCAGCAGGTCGCGGGTCCAGTCCTCCGAGGCCGCCGGTGGATCCCAGGCTGCGCCCGTGTCGTCCCCCTTTTCGCCACAGGCGGCCAGGCCGAGGCAGGAGAGCATGCAGAGCAGCGAAGAGGCGAGGTCGGATCCCATGGAGACTCCCGGTTCACTGGGACCACCTAGAGCGCGACGACCGGAGAGTCCAGGCCAGCGCGTTAGCCACCCTGCATGAACGAGCTCAACCAGGGCCACACCCTGCGACGAACCATCGGCCCGGACTCCAGCGGCCTCACGCTGGTGGAGTACCTGCTGCGCCGCTACCAGCACATCGACGACGCCACCTGGCGTGGGCGCATCGATCGTGGAGAGGTCCGGCTGGACGGGCAGATCACGGAGCCTACCGCCGTGACACACACAGGTCAGGTGGTGACCTGGGCCAAGCCCCCCTGGCGCGAACCCCCGGCCCCCCTGCACTTCGAGGTCCTGTTCGAGGACGTGGACGTGCTGGCCGTGGCCAAGCCTTCAGGCCTGCCCACCCTGCCGGGTGCAGGCTTCCAGGAGCACACCCTGCTGGCCCTGGTGCGGGCCCACGCTCCAGGCGCCAACCCCATGCACCGCCTTGGGCGAGGCACCTCCGGGGTGGTGTTGTTCGCCAAGTCCGCCCCTGCCGCGCGGGCAATCCAAGCCCTGTGGCGGGCTCCGGGGGCCGTGAGCAAGCGCTACCTGGCGCTGGTGAGCGGCCGGCCCGCCGAGGACCGCTTCGTGGTGGACGCCCCCATCGGCCTCACGCCGGACCCGGTGCTGGGCGAGCTGTTCAGCGCCACGCCCGGTGGCAAGGCCAGCCTGTCCCGCTTCGAGGTCCTCGCTCGGCACGAAGCCAGCAGCCTGGCGGCCGTGGACATCGAGACGGGCCGACCCCACCAGATCCGCATCCACGCTGCCTTCGCAGGGCACCCCCTGGTGGGCGATCCCCTCTACGGGACAGGCGGGGGCAGGGCGCCAGGCAGCGGCGCCCGACCCGGCGACCTCGGCTACCACCTGCACGCCCATCGCCTGGTCCTGCAGCACCCCACCAAGGGCGGGGAGCTGCGGCTGGTGGCACCGCCGCCACCCTCACTGGAGCGTTAGCGCACCGAGAACGAGGTGCTGGCGGTGCTGGCGGCGCGGTCGTCGAAGTAGATGGTCAGGCCGTAGCTGCCCGGGCGCTTGGTGCCCCAGACCTGAGCGTCCTCCACACGGCCGCCGGCGGGCACCGAGTGTACGGTGATGCTGCCGCCGCACATCTTGGCCATGGCCGTGCCCATGCCCGAAGACGACACGATCTCCCACTGGCTGGCCAGGCAGCTGTCCGTCGTCACGAACTCCAGGTCCACAGAGCAGGGGTTGCTCACCACCGCCACCATGGAGAGCACGTCGGTGGCGGGGCAGGTGGTGCACACAGCACCTGAGGCATCCCACACCTCGGCCTGGACCTTCAGATCGGCATCCGTGCAGGCGTAGCCGGTGTCGCCGGTGTCGGTGTCGGTGTCGCTGTCCGCGTCTGCATCGGAGTCGGTGTCCGCGTCGGCGTCGGCATCGGCGTCGGCGTCGGCGTCGGCGTCGGCGTCGGCGTCCGCGTCGGCGTCGGC